>NZ_JAKIVI010000001.1:0-521295 GCF_023614015.1 Acinetobacter sp. ACZLY 512 | reverse complement strand
TGGTCTGGTGAGTGACGATGTGGGTCTGGTACAAGGTCCGCTTGGCAACGGTGCCAGCACGGATGACACCACGCCGACGCTCAGTGGTACAGGCGCGACACCGGGTGATGTGATCAAGGTATATGACGGCAATGATGTGGTGGGCAGTGTCACGGTAGGAGTAGATGGTCGCTGGAACTACACCATCCCGGCACCTGGCTTGACCGAAGGTCCGCACAACCTAAGCGTGACTGCGACCGATCCTGTAGGCAACGAAAGTGGCAAGAGCGATCCATTCAACCTGACTGTTGACCTAACTCCACCGAATGCACCATCGGGTACATTTAATGCTAGTGGTTCTGAGATTACAGGATCTGCTGAAGCTGGATCTGTTGTGAAAGTCAAAGATGCAAATGGTAATGTATTAGGCTCAGCGACTGCAGATTCAAGTGGCAAGTACACAGTGACTTTTACCGTTCCATTGGATGATGCTGAAAAAGTAAAAATTACAGCAACAGACAAAGCAGGCAATGAATCACAAGCCACAGATCTAACAGCACCGAATATTGTTATTGATGCGAAAGATAATATTGTTGAGGCTAAGGTCGACTTTACTTACCCAGTTACAGTAAATCCAAGTCAAAATATTATTAATGAAAGTTCGATTATTAATATTGGAAGTCAGACGTACTCTGGCAACTTTACTGTAGGCCAAGATCAGATTGCAGATGCGGTAATTTCAGTATCTACAGGTTCACTTATTAACTTGTTTGATACAGCTCAAATGAGATTGTACAAACAGCAAGATGATGGTACTTGGAAGTTAATTGCAGATAATCAATCGAATGGCTTACTCGATTTACTCGGTATCCTTGGTCAAACAACCCAAGTAAAAGTAAATGATTTAACACCTGGTAACTATCGATTTGACTTTACTGGCGGTTCATTAGTCGGTCTAGGCACTTCGATTAAAGCAGATTTGCAATTAACAACCGAAAATACAGCTGCTAATCCAGTCGTGAGTGGCATTACTTCTAAAGAAGGCAATGTGATCACAGATAATGATCAAACCAATGGTCAGGATCAGGTAACATCACAAACCAAGGTGACAGCCGTGAATGGCCAAACTGTCGCTGTCGATGGTAGTACGACCACAGTTATCGGAGAGCATGGCACCTTAACCATTAAAGCGGACGGAAGCTATAAGTACACTCCTACTAGTAATGTAAACGTAATTGGTAAAACTGATGTCTTTACTTACACCATTACCGATACAACTTCTGGTAAGAGTGATACAGCTAAACTGATTGTTCAAATTGGAACCAATAGTGATCTAGACTTGACTTGGAATCCAAACAACCCAGAGGCAGATGCGACCAGCGTTGTTGCGACCAACAATGTAGAAGAGGTTGATGTAAATGCAACCAATGCTACAACAACTGCTTCAGCTAACCCTATTAACTACTCATGGTTCATTGGATTAGCAGGCATTACCCTTGGACAAACTTCTGGTAGTACTAACTTCACTGTTGCATCTGGAACAATTGAAAATGTAAAAGTTACATTTACATCGGGCCAAGCTATTTCCTTGGGCGGAGGTACAACAATTAATGTTTACAACTCCTCAGGCACATTAATTGGTACAACTGCCTCTGGAAGTACACTTGATTTAATTGGAATTTTTCCTAATGGAAATAGCGTTACGTTGACTGGATTAAACGCTGGCTCATATCGAGTAGAAGCTGTCACAGGCTCTGGTCTAGTAAGTGTTGGAGGTTCTGTGAATGCGACTGTTACACGTGAAGTCATTGATCTCGATAGCTACACCGTAACTTCTCGTGAGACTGTAAAAGGAAATATCTTAACGGAAGATACTGGTGCAGGCGTAGATAAAGTTGCATCTCAGTACACTGATATCGCGATTTCAAATAATGGATCAACTTACTCTACTGTCACTAGTACAGGTACAACGATTCAGGGAGCTCACGGTACACTTGTGATTAAGTCCGATGGTAGTTATACCTATACGCCAAACATGACACTTACAGGTGGCGGCGAAGATCAGTTTACTTATAAACTGATTGCACCAAACGGCGATGAATCGACTGCAACACTGAAGTTTAATGCCGGTTTTGTATACAACACCAGTGCAGGTGCCGATATTATTACTAGCAGTGCAGGTGATGATACCTTCACCACCAACGCAGGTGCAGACAAAGTGATCTTCAACTTGTTGAATAACACTGATGCGACTGGTGGAAATGGTCATGACACATGGACTGATTTCAGCAAAGCACAAGGTGATAAAGTGGATATCAGTGCATTGTTAACAGGTCAAAGCGTCACAGCATCTAATATTGCGAATTACGTTACAGTAACCAAAGATGGTGCAGATACGGTAATTAGCATTGATCGTGATGGAACAGGAACAACCTACCAAAGCACTGAGTTGCTTACATTGAAAAATGTGAATACAACTCTAGATGAACTGTTGCAAAACAATCATTTGATTTACTAATTCGTTAGAAAAAAAAGAGGACCGTTAGGTCCTCTTTTTTGTTTAAATATTATAAAAATTAATGTCTTACATGTTAAAAACATCAATCTTATTTATGCACTACCAGTACAGGCAGCGAGGTTTCTCCTAAGAGTTTTTGAGTGACACTACCAAGAACTAATTTACGAATACCTGTTCGGCCATGTGAACCAATTACAATTAAATCGACCGCATGCTCTTCAGATGCTTTAATAATCTCTTTATGAACATCTTGGCCTTCAATGATGACAGTATTCGCATCAATTCCAAACGTTAAGAATTTTTGTTTTGCTTCATCGACAATAGTTTTAATAATTTCTCGAGTTTGTTTTAGCGCGTCGTTTTCCACTTGGTGTGCCGAATTAATATATTCAATGTTGATGAATGGATCAATTGTTAAGACATAGATCACAGTCACTGTACTTTGATAGGTGGTTGCAAGCTTGGCGGCATGCTGAATTGCAGTTAAAGATGTGGGTGATCCATCGACTGGCACCATGATATGTTGATATCCCATTCTTATATACTCCCTTGTATTTATTGATAAGATTTATTGCATCCAAACAGTATTCTATTTAATTTATAAAAAATAGAGGCGACTTAATTATCTTTAGTATGAGTTGCTTTCATAAATTAGCACAAAATAATCTTAAAGATTCAACTTTAGAATTCATGCATAATCAAATTTTTAATTGTTTTATATAAGATGTGTGCTTATGGTGATTTCCCGTCAAGTTCAGCCACAAAAAGCGTCATCGATTGAGCTATATCGACAGATATTGGCTGTAGTTGCATTAGTGCCTGAAGGTTATGTGGCCACTTATGGGCAGATCGCCAAACTTGCTGGACTACCTAAACATGCTCGATTGGTTGGAACTGTTTTAAAACAGCTGAGTGAGACGTCAGATTTGCCTTGGCACCGGATTATTAATGCACAGGGACGAATCAGTACTGGGCAAATCAATGATGCTGGTCAAAATATTCAAGAACTCAAACTCATACAAGAAGGTATCATCATAAAAGGTGGACGAATTGATTTGAAGAAGTACCAGTGGATGACTGACACATCTCAAATTTAGGCAGACTAGAATTGAGATGAATAGAGCATAATAAAAAGCCCCAGCGAACTGAGGCTTAAGTCATCGAGTGAAATTATAAGTATTCCACACTTACGATTTCATATTCGACTTCACCCTGAGGCGTCGTGATTTTAGCTTCGTCACCTTCGCTTTTACCCAGTAGGCCACGTGCAATTGGCGAGTTCACAGAGATTTTATTGATTTTAAAATCAGCTTCATCATCACCCACGATCTTATAGGTTTTGCGCTCTTCGGTATCAAGATTTTCAATGGTCACAGTCACACCAAAAACCACTCGGCCATTGTGTTCAAGCTCTTTAATATCGATCACTTGAGCTGCGCCTAATTTACCCTCGATATCCTGAATGCGTCCTTCACAGAAACCCTGTTGTTCACGTGCAGCGTGATACTCGGCATTTTCTTTTAAATCACCGTGTTCACGCGCTTCTGCAATCGCTTGTGTAATACGTGGACGTTCAACACTCTTCAGATGTTGTAATTCTTTCTCTAGAGCAGATTTGCCCTCGGGAGTCATTGGATAACGTTGCATTTTAGTCCCTCTTAATAAAATGGGAAAACCGCATTTTTAAAAAATAAAAAGCCCGCCACCGATAAGGTGGCGGGACTTATCGGTAACGAATTAACCTACTGTTTGTAAATCTTGCAAACGGTAAACATCCATTGGCAATTTCACAGCAAAAGCTTGGCAAACGGCTTCTGCACCGTTGATGGTCGTGGTGTAATACACTTTACCCTGTAGGGCAGCACGACGAATCATGGCAGAATCATATTGCGCTTGTTTGCCTTCTGTTGTGTTGACAATAAGATGAATTTCACCATTTTTCAAGCGATCCACAATATGTGGACGACCTTCGGTGACTTTATTTACTGCTTCACACTCCAGACCTGCTTCACGGAGGACTTTATGTGTGCCATTTGTTGCAACAAGTTTAAAGCCATACGCGATTAACTGCTTAGCAATATCAGCAATGTATTTCTTGTCAGATTCACGTACAGACAAGAATGCATACTTCACTTCACCATCAGTTGGCAAACCAGGCAGACGTTCGTTTGAGCCAAGTACGGCTTTGTAGAATGCTTCACCAAAGGTTTGACCCACACCCATCACTTCACCTGTCGATTTCATCTCTGGGCCAAGCATTGGATCTACGCCAGGGAATTTGGCGAATGGGAAGACTGCTTCTTTCACAGCAAAACGTGTCGGGATAATCTCTTTGGTAAATCCTTGAGACGCTAGCGATTGACCCGCCATACAACGTGCTGCAACTTTCGCCAGTGATTCACCAATACATTTCGATACGAATGGTACGGTACGTGAAGCACGTGGATTCACTTCAAGAACATAGATGTCGTTGCCTTTTACAGCAAACTGTACGTTCATCAAGCCAATAACACCGAGCTCTTTTGCCATTGCAACGGTTTGACGACGCATCTCATCCTGAACTTCTTGAGAAAGCGAGTAAGGTGGGATTGAGCAAGCTGAGTCACCAGAGTGAATACCGGCCTGTTCGATGTGCTGCATGATACCGCCAATCACCACATCTTTACCATCAGAGACACAGTCTACATCGACTTCAGTTGCATCGTCTAAGAAACGGTCGAGCAGGACAGGCGCTTCATTCGACGCTTGTACCGCTTCACGAAGATAACGTTTCAGCTCTTCTTCGTTATACACGATTTCCATTGCACGACCACCTAAGACATAAGATGGACGAACAACCAATGGATATCCCACTTTCGCTGCTTCTGAAATGCCTTCTTCAGCCGATTTTACAATACTGTTGTTCGGTTGGCGAAGTTGTAGACGTTGAATCATTTGCTGGAAACGTTCACGGTCTTCAGCACGGTCAATTGCATCTGGTGAGGTACCAATAATTGGTGTGCCTGCTTCTTCAAGCGCACGTGCCAATTTAAGTGGTGTCTGACCACCGTACTGTACGATCACGCCTTTTGGCTTTTCGGTACGCACAATCTCAAGTACATCTTCAAGCGTAACGGGCTCAAAGTACAAACGATCTGAAGTGTCGTAGTCTGTTGAAACTGTTTCTGGGTTACAGTTCACCATAATGGTTTCGTAACCGTCATCACGCATTGCAAGCGCTGCGTGTACACAACAGTAGTCAAACTCGATCCCTTGACCAATACGGTTTGGACCACCGCCAATAACCATGATCTTGTCACGGTTCGATGGATTCGCTTCGCATTCTTCATCATAAGTTGAGTACATGTAGGCAGTGCCTGACTCAAACTCTGCTGCACAGGTATCCACACGCTTGTAAACCGGATAAACACCCAAATTCCAACGTTGCTTACGGAATTGCTTTTGTGAAATACCCATCAAGTTGGCAATACGTAGGTCAGATAAACCTTTACGTTTGAACGAACGGATGTTGTCAGCGTTTAGATCACCAAAACCTAGCGTCTTCACTTGCGCTTCAGTTTTGATAATGTCCTCAATTTGAATCAAGAACCAACGGTCGATTTTGGTCGCTTCAAATACGTCATCTAAAGAAAAACCGTGACGGAATGCGTCAGCCACGTACCAGATACGCTCCGGACCAGGCACTTTAAGTTCTTTTAAGATAATCTCTTTGGCATTGGTGGTACCGGCTTCAACTTTTTCATCAAAGCCACAAACACCCACTTCCAAACCACGTAAAGCTTTTTGTACAGACTCTTGGAAATTACGTCCAATCGCCATTACTTCACCCACAGATTTCATCTGTGTGGTTAACACAGGCTCTGCTTGCGGGAATTTTTCGAAGTTAAAGCGAGGAATCTTGGTTACTACATAGTCGATTGCAGGTTCAAATGATGCTGGTGTTACGCCACCAGTGATGTCATTTTTTAATTCATCAAGGGTGTAGCCTACCGCAAGCTTCGCCGCGATTTTTGCAATCGGGAAGCCTGTTGCTTTTGAAGCAAGAGCAGATGAACGCGATACACGTGGGTTCATCTCGATCACAACCATACGGCCGTCTTTCGGATTGATACCAAACTGTACGTTTGAACCACCTGTTTCAACACCAATTTCACGAAGAACTGCAATCGATGCATTACGCATGATTTGATATTCTTTGTCGGTTAGTGTTTGTGCAGGTGCAACAGTGATCGAGTCACCTGTATGCACGCCCATTGGGTCAAAGTTTTCGATTGCACAGACGATAATACAGTTGTCGTTTTTATCACGAACAACTTCCATCTCGTACTCTTTCCAGCCAATCAGTGATTCATCGATCAATAATTGTTTAGTCGGAGAAAGATCGAAACCACGCTCACAGATCTCAATAAATTCTTCTTTATTGTAAGCAATACCGCCACCAGAACCACCCATGGTGAATGATGGGCGAATGATGACCGGGAAGCCGAAACGTGACTGAATTTCTAGTGCATGTTCCATACTTTCTGCAACATCGGCACGAGGACACTCTAAGCCGATTTTACGCATTGCGATGTCAAAAAGTTTACGATCTTCTGCTTTTTCAATTGCGTCTTTAGTGGCACCAATCAGTTCAACATTGAACTTTTCTAGAACACCGTTTTCGTCCAAAGCAAGCGCACAGTTCAATGCAGTTTGGCCGCCCATAGTAGGGAGCACAGCATCTGGACGCTCTTTTTCGATAATTTGCGCAACAGTTTGCCAAGTGATTGGTTCAATGTAGGTCGCATCCGCCATTGATGGATCGGTCATGATGGTCGCTGGGTTAGAGTTGACCAAAATAACACGGTAACCTTCTTCACGAAGCGCTTTACATGCTTGTGCACCTGAGTAGTCAAACTCACAGGCTTGTCCAATTACAATTGGACCAGCACCGATAATCAAGATGCTTTTAATATCCGTACGTTTAGGCATTATTCGCTCCTCAATTACTTCTTAGCTGCTTCGATAAGTTCGATGAAATGATCGAACAATGGGGCACAGTCATGTGGACCTGGGCTAGCTTCTGGGTGACCTTGGAAGCTAAATGCGGGTTTGTCTGTACGATGAATACCTTGGTTTGTACCGTCAAACAGTGAGCGGTGAGTCACCTTCACATTTTCAGGTAAAGTACTTTCGTCAACAGCAAAGCCGTGGTTTTGAGAAGTAATCATCACTGTACCTTGTTCAAGGTTTTGTACAGGATGGTTTGCACCATGGTGACCATGATTCATTTTCATGGTTTTTGCACCTGATGCCAGCGCTAAAATCTGGTGACCCAAACAAATACCAAATACTGGTAAGTTGGTTGTTTCCACAATTGTTTTAACTGCTTCGATTGCATAGTCACATGCCGCTGGATCGCCAGGACCATTCGACAGGAAAACGCCATCTGGATTCATTGCCAAAACTTTCTCGGCAGGTGTTTGAGCAGGAACAACTGTAAGTTTACAACCGCGGTCTGCAAGCATACGCAAGATGTTGGTTTTGACACCGTAATCGTATGCAACGACATGATATTTAAGTTCAGGTTGAGTAAAACCGTGTCCAAGCGTCCATGAACCTTCCGTCCATTCAAAGCCTTCAGGATCACAGCACTCTTTTGCCAAATCGAGGCCATTTAGACCACCAAAGGCACGTGCTTTTTCGAGCGCTTGTTCTTCTGTAATATTGTCGCCCGCAAGGATACAGCCGTTTTGCGCACCTTTTTCACGTAAAATACGTGTCAGTTTACGCGTATCAATGTCGGCAATTGCCACAACATTGTGCTGTTTTAAGTAGTCGCCTAAAGATTGTTCAGAACGGAAATTACTGTGAAGCAAAGGCAGATCACGAATAATCAAACCATTTGCCCACACTTTATGGATGCGACCCGATTCGGCGTCTTCGTCATTGCATCCAGTATTTCCAATGTGAGGATAAGTTAATGTCACAACTTGTTGTGCATAACTTGGATCGGTCAGAATTTCTTGATAACCAGTCATGGCAGTATTAAAAACGACTTCACCAGTCGTTGAACCCGTAGCACCGATAGACGTACCTTTAAAGATCGTTCCATCAGCAAGGGCTAAAATGGCGGGGGTGCTCAAACCAAAGCTCCTGAACTAAAACCACAAAAATTAGGGCTGTAAAAAAGCGAGTAGACGTAAAAAAAGGTAGGCTGCCTTCAAAAACATGCCCTCCTTTCAGTCTACTCGCTTATAACTTAACAGCGCATTATACGCATCGATTAGACCAAAGTCTACGTTTTTATTTGAAAAATTCTGAATTAAAACAATTCATTGTTTTTACTGAATTTTTGATATCGAAATTTGAAAAAAACACTGAAATTCAAGATTGTCGAACAATTTTTATCAGTTTTCTCAACATTAGGCTTACTATGTAATATGCGGTGACCAAATCGATACTATTACGTGAATCAGAGGTGTATTCATGACAACAAAAAAATCATTAAAACAAGCGGTCCAAGCGCATCAACAGCAAGTTGATCAACTGTGTAGTGACACCACAGCACAGGTACAAGAAGTGCTGAACGAAACGCAGGAAAAAATTGAAACTGAAGCCAAAGAATTAAACCAGACCATCCAAACCCAGTATCAACAAATTAAAGCCGATGTGCTTGGCCGCTTAGATGTGATCAAATCGCAACTCACACATTCACAAGGCGATTTGTCTGAGGCAGTTGAAGTACTTAAAAAAGAGTTATTGCAACTCAGTGATGATTTAAGCAAATTGGGTAAAGAAATTAAAGATGATCTGACCCATGTGACTTCAAAACACAAGGAAACACTGACTGAAGTGCTTAAGCGTTCTAAAGATCAGGCGCTTGAAGCATGGCATAAAGTCAAAGAGAGTGCTTAGTATTGAGCAAAAGACAAAAATGCGAGATCTAGTTATCTCGCATTTTTTTTAAAACTGATGTAGCCAATCCCGTTTATTATGAAAATCGGGTTGTGGACTACTATGTTGCATGGCGTAGAACTGTGTTCCTTGAGAGGTGTTGAGTACAGCACTTAACCCCACATAGAGATCTGTCCATTTCACTTGGTGCTGACGCATAAATTTGCCAAGATCGAGGCTTGTATTTAGACCGTAATGCGTGCGCTCTAGCTTGATGAGTTCGATATCATGCGCGGCAACAGGAGGCATCTGCTCTGGATAGCGATACTCTTCAAACTCATATACTTGCCAGGCCTGTGAAGGGGAGAGATTAACCTCACGGTACGCATCTTGATGTTTAATGCCAATAAAGACTTCAAAGCAAGTTGAATTCCATAAATAATCTTGACGAGGATGCGCTGAGACACGTTTGGGCCATTCAATCAGCTGGTTGGGATCACGTACCCAGAATCCGATATTTAAAAAAGATGGATGTTGTTGCTCAATCGCACCGACCAGTGAAATGACTTCAAACCGATCAAATGCATTTAACTCATAACTCGCCATACATCAAATCAACTATTTGTTGCCCAAATGCGCATGACGCACAAGATTTGAAAGATTTGGATTTTGTTTTGCAGCTTTTTTATACAAAAGTGCAATCTTGCCAATTTTCTGTACCACTTCAGCTTGAGTCTCTGCAATTAAAGCATCAATCACTTGTGCACGCGCGTCGCGGTCTTCACCTGCAATTTTGATTTTAATCAATTCGTGATCATTCAGTGCGCGGTTGGTTTCTTCGATAACACCTTCCGTCAACCCTTGTCCACCGATCATGACCACTGGATTGAGCGCATGCCCGATTTGACGTAAGCGTTTACGTTCTTGGATAGATAAAGCTGCCATTGAAACTACCTAGGATTAAAAGCGCCTAAGTATAGCAAAGTTGAAGGTCAAACGCGCGCACTATTGTTGAAATATTCGATCATGATCATAGGAAAAAATCTACCAAAAGTGGGGCTTTCTGATACACAACCATACTGCATCAATGCCGTTTTTGACGTACAATAGAGGTCAAGAAGTTTTTTAATATTTAGTAAGTTATGGCGACACGCATTACCAACCAGAAGTTATCTAAAAGTAGTCGTGCGTGGATGAGAGAGCATCTTGATGATCCTTTTGTAAAAAAGGCTCAAAAAGAAGGCTACCGTGCACGTGCTGCATATAAACTTTTAGAAATTCAGGAGAAATACAAACTGATCAGACCCGGAATGACAGTCGTCGATTTGGGTGCTGCGCCTGGAAGTTGGTCGCAAATTGCAGGCAAGCTTGTAGGTAGTAAAGGTTTAGTGATAGCTTCTGATATCTTGGCAATGGACGCTCTGCCGGACGTGACTTTCTTGCAAGGTGACTTTCGCGAAGAGGAAGTGTTCGAAAAATTGTTAAATATTTTAAATGGGCGTACTGTAGACATTGTAATTTCAGATATGGCCCCCAATACATCAGGTAATAGGGCAGTAGATCAGCCTCGTCAGATTTACTTATGTGAACTGGCGCTCGATTTTGCCCAGAAAGTACTTGGTCCAGATGGTCAGTTTGTGGTAAAGGTTTTCCAAGGATCAGGTTTTGATGAGTTTCGTAAGCAGGTAGTTGAGAGTTTCGATATTCTTAAAACTGCAAAACCTGCTGCCTCTCGTGCTCGATCAAAGGAAGTATTCTTAATCGGTCAAGGGCGTAAAAAGGCCTTGAAATAAAGTTTACTTGCCAAGCCGTTAAAAATTGTGCATTTTGTACAATTTGAACTGTTGCAAGCGCGAGACTTGCTGTGAACTAGGGTCAACCCAGTGATATGGGCATGATCAAATTAGATTGATAATGGGAATAAAGCTTTGAGCGATCTCTTCAAGAATGCCGTATTGTGGCTAATAATACTTGGTGTTCTGATCTTGATTTTCAGTAACATCAGTGACCGTAATAAGCCATCTGCAATGAATTATTCGGAATTTGTTGCGGCGGTGAATGCTGGTCAAATTAAGCAAGTCACTATTGATGGTTTGAATATTAGTGGTGAGAAAACCAATGGCTCTCACTTTGAGACAGTACGTCCGCAAGTTGAAGACACACAGCTTTTACCTAGCCTAAACAAGAACAATGTGGTGGTTGAAGGTACAGCTCCTCAACGTCAAGGCTTGTTGATGCAACTTCTCATTGCTAGTTTCCCTGTGCTTTTAATCATTTTGTTATTCATGTTCTTTATGCGCAACATGGGTGGCGGTGCAGGTGGTAAAAACGGGCCAATGAGTTTTGGAAAGTCGAAGGCAAAAATGCTTTCGGAAGATCAAATCAAAGTAACATTTAAAGATGTTGCAGGTTGTGACGAAGCAAAACAAGAAGTTGTAGAGATCGTAGATTTTTTAAAAGATCCAGCGAAATTCAAACGTTTAGGGGCAACAATCCCGCGTGGCGTTTTGATGGTTGGGCCTCCAGGAACGGGTAAAACCCTTTTGGCGAAAGCCATTGCAGGTGAAGCAAAAGTTCCATTCTTCAGCATTTCAGGTTCTGATTTTGTGGAAATGTTTGTGGGTGTTGGTGCTTCACGTGTACGTGATATGTTTGAACAAGCTAAGCGTCATGCGCCATGTATTATCTTCATTGATGAGATCGATGCAGTTGGTCGTCACCGTGGTTCAGGTACCGGTGGTGGTCATGACGAACGTGAACAGACATTAAACCAGATGCTGGTTGAGATGGATGGCTTTGAAGGTAATGAAGGCGTGATTGTGATTGCAGCGACCAACCGTGTCGATGTACTCGATAAAGCCTTGTTGCGTCCAGGCCGTTTTGACCGTCAAGTGATGGTAGGATTACCTGACATTAATGGTCGTGAGCAGATTTTAAATGTTCACCTCAGAAAATTACCGTCAGTGACTGGTGTAGACGTTAAGGTATTGGCACGCGGTACACCGGGATTCTCTGGTGCACAGCTGGCTAACCTGGTTAACGAAGCGGCTTTA
The DNA here is from genome assembly GCF_023614015.1 of Acinetobacter sp. ACZLY 512. Taxonomy (NCBI): domain Bacteria; kingdom Pseudomonadati; phylum Pseudomonadota; class Gammaproteobacteria; order Moraxellales; family Moraxellaceae; genus Acinetobacter; species Acinetobacter sp. ACZLY 512. Next base: position 508,869 of record NZ_JAKIVI010000001.1, on the reverse strand, counting down.
TTTGCTGCGCGTCGTAACAAAAACACGGTCGATATGCATGACTTTGAAGATGCCAAAGACAAGATCTATATGGGTCCTGAGCGTAAATCGATGATTCTTCGTGAAGAAGAGCGTCGTGCAACGGCATATCATGAGTCTGGCCATGCCATTGTTGCAGAAGCTTTGCCGGGTACCGATCCGGTACATAAAGTGACCATTATGCCGCGTGGCTGGGCACTAGGTGTAACTTGGCAGTTGCCTGAGCAGGATCAGATTAGTCACTACAAAGATAAAATGTTGAAAGAAATTTCGATTTTATTTGGTGGTCGTATTGCTGAAGAAATTTTCATCAATCAGCAATCCACTGGTGCATCAAACGACTTTGAACGTGCAACTAAAATGGCACGTGCGATGGTCACCAAATACGGTATGTCAGATCGACTAGGCGTGATGGTTTATGAAGACGACAATACTCAAGGTTTCTTTGGAAATGTGGGTAGTCGTACAATTTCTGAAGCAACCCAACAACAGGTTGATGAAGAAGTTCGTCGTATTCTAGATGAGCAGTATAAAGTGGCATGGGATATTCTTGAAAACAACAAGGATAAAGCGCATACCATGGTGAAAGCCTTGATGGAGTGGGAAACCATTGATCGTGATCAAGTGCTGGATATTATGGAAGGTCGTGAGCCCCGTCCACCAAAGGTTTATGTTGCTGAAAATCCAGTTGTTGATTTGGATCCACCAAGTAACGGACCATCTACACCTCCGCCATTGCCATCAATGAGCTAAGTGTGAAATCAAGAAAGAGTCGCCTAGAGCGGCTCTTTTTTTATTTAAAACAAAATGGAAATTATCTTTAAAGTGATGAGGTTGTTAAAATGATGGCATTTAAATGTGGAGTCATTGCATGAGATTGATGCCCTTACCGCAGAAAGTCATTTCCTGTGGATCATTGGAGTTGGATTTATCCTGTCCCCATGTTATGGGTATTTTAAATGTCACACCAGATTCATTTAGTGATGGAGGGAAACATAACTCCAAGGTAGCCGCAATAGTGCATGCACAGCAGATGATTGCAGATGGTGCGAGTATTATCGATATTGGAGGAGAATCCACTCGTCCGGGTGCATCGATGGTTGAGGTTGAAGAAGAAATACAGCGTGTAGTGCCTGTGGTTGAAGCTTTGGCACAAAAGAATGTCATCATTTCTATCGATACCAGTCAGCCTCGTGTGATAGAAGCCGCTGTGGCAGCAGGTGCACATATCTGGAATGATGTGCGTGCACTTACTCGCCCAGGCGCCCTTGAGATGGCTGCGAGATTGAATATCCCTGTGATTATCATGCATATGCGTGGTGAACCGACCACAATGAATCAGCTAGATCAGTACGACAATGTTATAGAAGATGTGATTGATGAGCTTCAGCAGCGCGTTCAAGCTGCGTTATCAGCTGGTATTCGGCAGGAACATATTATTGTCGATCCTGGATTCGGTTTTGCAAAAAATGTCCAGCAGAATTTGACTTTGCTCAATGCGCTGTGGCGATTTACAGATTTAGGTTACCCAGTATTATCGGGTTTGTCGCGCAAACGGTTTGTCGGAGAGGTCTTGCAAGGTGCAAGCGCAGATCAGCGAATGGTGGGGAGTGTAACTGGGCATTTACTGAGTCTTCAGCAAGGGGCCTCCATTGTTCGTGTTCATGATGTAAAAGCCACCGTGGATGCGGTACGTATGTGGCAGGCGATGTTGGCTGCATCGTGAATATTGCCTTTAAAGAAGGTCGCCTTTTTGTATCAGGTATGATATAAGCAGCACGTTTTTTATTGAAAAGATGTGCTGATGTTTAACGATTTACTTCTCCCTATGTTTGATGACGGCTACTATCCAGAAGTGTTAGTTGCAGAAGTTAAGCAGTATATTGTTGAATTTGCTAAAAAGATTCAGAAAATTGAGCAATCTGATTCTGAAATTTATCGCTTGGCAAACTTAACCTTGCTGAAAATCAATGAAATGAAACCAGACTTTGAGGATCTTGACTCGAATTTGGACGATACAGCCACTGATTATATTGCGGAAGCAATGATGATGGCCGTACAAGATGCGGGTTACATGGATATTGATCTTGAGGAATTAGTTGCAAATAGGGGATGGTGAATATTCCCCTGAAATGCTTTTTTCATGACAGGATTTTGGCTTTAGAAATCATTAGTTTATTGAATTAATGTCGAGCACAGTGATTGGGCTGAAATATGCTCATTCATGAAACTGACCAAATTCACTTTGTAGCCACCTGATGTGCTTCAATCTATTTTCAAGTTTGATATCAAGCTTTTCCGCAAGCAATGTTAGTGTAAGGTTTATGAGCGAAACGATTGGGGTGGTTGAATCCCAGAATTGACCTGTAGAGGTTTTTAAAATTAAAGTTTCATTTTTTAATTTTCTGGACCATTCGCAATATTCATCTGTAATAAATGTAAAAGATATCTCCTGTTTTTTAGCCAATTCACACAGTTTCTGTGTGGTTGAGGCATATCGGCGAATATCACACAATACTATGTGTGGATTTTGATAATTATGGTTGAAAACCTCCAGAAAAAATCCTGAGTGCTCTGTAACGTAGTGAATATTTGGACGCATATAGCCTAATAAATCAGAAAAATACTGCATAATGCCAGACATTGATTGTATGCCGACAATGTATACTGCATCAGACGAATTCAAGCGCTCCAACATATTGTGAAAATTAGGATTTTTAGTTAATTCATATACATGTTGAATCAGGGTTGTTTCTTGCTCAAGATAAGAATTAATATTCTTATCCTGTGATTTATAGGCTTCAAAACGATCAGTAACTTTCCATGGAGAGTTGTCAGCTTTTCTAAAAGCTGTTTTAAATTGATCTATATTTTGATAACCGTTAGAGCGTAAAAAGCGTCCAACAGATATGCCACTTACTCCAACTTTTTGAGCAATTGTTTCTGCGGTTTCGTACGGGAGCGTATCGATATTCGATAGGATGTAATTTGCTATCTTTCTGAATGTTTTCGTCATTGAAGAATAATTTTCTTCAATTCTTTCTAATACTGAATTTTTCATAATAAAAATTGATCATCATTAAACTATTTCAATAAAAACAAACAAATAGGATCTCTATCGCAACTACAAGATAACATATTATTAGAAAATCAAAAACGTTCAGTGCGAAAATAACAAGCATTTTAGTTACTTGTAGGCGCTGACTTATTCACATTTATTTTAAATAAACATCATCTTAAAAACTATAAAAAATTCTCAAGATAAAAATACTTCTAAAAATGTTAAATTTTTGACAATAACTATTTAATGTTATAAAAATAACAAACAGTGAGCCTTTCAGGAGATACGGCAGCGTGCATGAACTTATTCCTCAAGTTGATATCTGTGATTGGGAGGAGGTTTATACCTGTCCAATTCTTCCAGATGATGAATATCTAATTGAAATAACAGACAACTTTCATCCTAAAATTTTCGTTAAACCTTATTACTATGAGCAAGATATCAAACATGCACTGCCACGATGTTATGTTCGTAAAAGTGTTGCAGAAAAGCTAATTCTGGCAGCTGAAAAATTACCTGATGACATAAACTTGATGTTATTAGATGGATGGCGGCCTTTAGAGTTACAGCAGGAACTCGTCCGATTATTTGCACAAGAAATTAAATTAAAATTTTCCCATAAATCAAGTGAAGAACAAAAAAATATTTTAGATCAATTTGTTGCAAAACCAAGTTTAGACCCAGAGTGCCCAAGTCCTCATTTTACTGGAGGATCGATTGACCTCACTTTGTGCGATGCGAAAGGTAGGTCTTTAGACATGGGAACTTTGTTTGATGAACCCGTCATACAAAGCTGGACACATAGAATGGAGGTTGAAAGTCAAAGTAGCCAAGCGTGTAGAAATAGACGTCTATTGTACTGGGCAATGATCAGTGCTGGATTTACGAATTTACCTTCTGAGTGGTGGCACTATGATTATGGTAATCAATTATGGTGCTACTTCGGAAATCATCAACATGCTTTTTATTCATCAACATCGTTGTAGCTAATACATTTAGGAAAATATATGAGCCAAACTTTGAGGAAGTCGCTAAATTTTACTACGCTTGTAATGCTTGGGACAGCAGGCGTAATTGGATCGGGGTGGATATACACAACAAGTTCTTTTTTTAAAGAATACGGGGCTGGGGGCGTGGTTTTTGGAATGCTTCTTGCGTCTTTGCTTGCATCTTGCATTTCCTTAGCTTATGCAGAATTGGCATCTCAATTCCCACGTGCAGGGGGGGAAATTCTCTACACCTTTATTGCATACAATCGCAAAATGGCTTTCGTTATTGGATGGCTTCTGATTGGTGCATTTGTTAGTACCACAGCTTTTTATATGGCTGCTTTTGGAAGTCTTCTAACCAAGGGTATTCCCTCGTTGAAACCCATACTGGAAAGCGTACCATTGTATAGCATCGCTGACAGTCAAGTTTATTTATGGGGGTTGTTAGCAGGTATTACATTAGTATTGTTCTTCTACATGCTCAATACTAGAAGTGTCGATGTGGGGGCGTCAACACAAAAAATTTTATTTTTAATCAAATTGGCGCTAGGGGTTGCGCTCGCAACAGCAGGTCTAGCGCTTGGTGATTGGGGGAATTTTTGGCCTGCATTTAACTCAATTGAGCCTAATGGATCTGTTTCTGTGGTTTCAGATGCTTTATCAACCATGAGATTCGTAATCCCAGCTTTAACGTTTTTAACGGGTTTTAGTGTGGTGTCTCTTCTTGCAGAGGAAGCAAATATTTCACCTAAAAAAATCGGCTTAGCTATTGTATTAACAATTATTCTTGCTGGCGCTTATTATGGTTTAGTTCTTTTAGGAACAGCTAAAATTCTGCCGTGGCAGAACTCTGCTGCAATGGAGTTTGGCGCAATTTCTACATTCACAAGCGCAGGTTATCCAATCTTGGGTTATGCAGCGATGAGCATTGCATTTTTAGGAATGGCAACAGGTTCCTTAGGAATAGCAATGGGCTGCTCGCGAATTATTTTTGCAATGGGGCGCGGAGGTTTGCTTCCAGAATGGTTAGGTAAGGTGAATAAAAATGGTGTTCCAACAAATGCATTAACCATGACATTAATACTTACCCTAGCGTTTGGATGGTTAGGTAAAGGGGCAATGATCTGGTTTTTGAATACAGGTGGTGTCTATATAGGTCTTTCATGGGTGTTAACTGTTGCCTGTATGTACAAGGTACGTAAGCTTTATCCTAATAACACTAGACCATATCAAACCAGATTTGGCTGGTTGCCATTTATTGGTGCACTAGGTGCCGTGGGAATTATTGTAATGGCTTTGGTCCCAGGAACATCAATGTCACTTTCAACCCCAGAATACTATATCTTGATTGTTTGGCTTTTGTTGGGAACAATTTTTTATAATAGTTATACGCGCCGCTCTAGCGTTAGCCAAGAAACCTCACTCCAAAACATGTTGGGTGATCGTTACACCGATATACAGAACTTGAAATAATTTTTTATATTTCAAGTTCACAGTGGTGCCCGGGGCCGGACTCGAACCGGCACGCCTTTGTGGGCGGGGGATTTTAAATCCCCTGTGTCTACCTATTTCACCACCCGGGCATGAGCGCCATCATAGTGTAACCATGCAAATTAGGCAAGGAAATCTTGAATTATATGCAGATTTTTCAAGCAATTATTTTGTTTCAGTCGATTCAAGCTGTTTAATGAGGCGTCCGATATTTTCTGTTGTACGTGTAAGATTCATTGCCCCATTTTTACAAGCTTGTTCAATATTACTGGCACCATCGAGAATACCGAAAATCGCAGTAATACCATCTTCATACAGCATTTCGATGCCTTGGCCGATATAGCCTGCACATACAAATACAGGCTTGTTAAACGTTTTAGCTAAACGCGCCACTCCAATCGGTGTTTTTCCAAACTGCGTCTGTATATCGATTCCGCCTTCGCCAGTAAAAATGTAATCTGCTGCCTGAATTTTCTGAGCCAATTGAATAGATTCGATGACTGTTTCAACACCAGACTGAATTTTTGCCGTGGTAAACGCCATTAGGCCTGTGGCCAGTCCTCCTGCGGCGCCAGCACCCTTTACATGATGTAAAGAGATACCTAAAGTCTGCTGAATAATATCGGCAAAATGACAAAGATTGGCCTCAAGCTGAATGAGCATATCCAGTGTGGCGCCCTTTTGCGGCCCAAAAATATAGGTTGCGCCGTGTGGGCCAATTAACGGATTATTCACGTCGGTGGCAATTACGATCTCAACATCAGCCAAGCGTGGGTCGAGTTGAGTGATATCAATTGATGCAATCTGATTCAGTTGCCCGCCACCCAATTCAACCTCTTGATCGAATTGATCTAAAAATCGTACACCTAAAGCACTTGCCATTCCCATGCCAGCATCATTGGTAACACTACCGCCAAGCCCGATAATAATTTTCGATACCTGATGATCTAAAGCAGCGCGAATCAGCTCTCCAGTACCATAAGTCGAAGTGAGTAGGGGATTGCGCTGATCGGGTGTGAGTAAGTGAATACCATTGGCCTTTGCTATTTCGATCACTGCGGTACGCCCCTGATCAATCAATCCAAAATAGGTCTGAACTTTATAGGGATGCAAAGGACCACTCACTGTGACATATACTTTTTGGCCTTGTTGTGCATCAATGATGGTATCTACTGTACCTTCACCACCGTCTGCCATAGGGCATAAATCATACTTGGCATCTGGAAAAATACGTTGTAAACCGTGTTGCATGGCCAAACATGCTTCTCTGGCAGTCATACTTTCTTTAAAGGAGTCGGGGGCGAGTACAAATGTTTTTGTTTTCATCATTGAATAATAACGCGATGCACATTGTTATTGGATTTGTTATGAAGATAACACTCAGATCTTGAGATTTAAATGAGAAAGTCTTGGCTTGAATAAAGAAAATATAAAAACATAAATTTCAGACATAAAAAAACCAGCACATTGCTGGATTCTTTATTGCACCATTTTAAAAGATTTAAAATGGTGCCCGGGGCCGGACTCGAACCGGCACGCCTTTGTGGGCGGGGGATTTTAAATCCCCTGTGTCTACCTATTTCACCACCCGGGCTTTACCAAATGTGGAGGCGGAGGTCGGAATCGAACCGGCGTACACGGAGTTGCAGTCCGCTGCATGACCACTCTGCCACCCCGCCATCATTTGGTGATGCACATATTAGCAAGCTTCAGAAAAAAAACAATACTAAATTCAGTGAATATGCGCAGAAAAACAACATCTAAAATAAAATTACCTAAATTATCATGTATCATTTGCAAAAATTGATTCATATCTAGCTTGGAGATGTGCCGTGGCATTGGTTTTAGATGGTCGTGCATTAGCAAAGAAAATTGAAGCGGACTTGTTGGTGCGTGTTGAAGCACTGAAAGCAAAAACAGGTCGTACTCCAATTTTGGCAACAATTTTAGTCGGTGATGATGGTGCATCTGCAACCTATGTGCGTATGAAAGGCAATGCATGTCGCCGTGTGGGAATGGATTCATTAAAAATTGAACTTCCACAGACCACGACTACCGAAGAGCTATTGGCAGAAATTGAAAAACTCAATGCCAATCCAGATGTACACGGAATCTTGCTACAACATCCTGTTCCTGCACAGATTGATGAGCGTGCATGTTTCGATGCGATTTCACTCAATAAAGATGTCGATGGTGTGACGTGCTTGGGCTATGGTCGCATGGCAATGGGTGAGGCAGCCTATGGTTCTGCTACTCCAGCCGGAATTATGACAATTTTAAAAGAACACAATATTGAGCTAACCGGTAAGCATGCTGTTGTCGTAGGGCGTTCGGCAATTTTAGGTAAGCCAATGGCCGCCATGTTGCTTGAAGCGAATGCGACCGTTACGATTTGTCACTCGCGCACACAAAACTTGGCTGAGTTTGTGAAGCAGGCAGATATTATTGTCGGTGCTGTAGGTAAGGCTGAATTGATTCAAAAAGACTGGATCAAACCGGGCGCGGTAGTGGTCGATGCTGGTTTTCATCCGCGTGATGGCGGTGGTGTAGGTGATATTCAGCTTGAGGGTATCGAGACTATCGCTTCGGCTTACACGCCTGTTCCGGGTGGTGTGGGTCCAATGACCATCACTACGCTGATCCGTCAGACTGTTGAAGCTGCCGAAAAAGCACTCGTCTAAATATGAGCGATCATATATCGCGAGCACATGCAGTGCCGTCTGTTTTACTCGAAGCACTGCATGCCATTATTCCAAATGCTGAATTGCAAGCACAGCAATTACCCGATACGCCGATTTCCCTCTGGTTGATTCCTCCAGTATTTCCAGTAGATCGGCTCGATGATGAGGTGGTACGTAGAATCTGGAACGATACACCGTACTGGATTTTTTGTTGGGCTTCGGGTTTGGCGATGGCACAATGGTTGCTGGCAGAGCCTGAACATGTGCGTGACAAGGTGGTACTGGATTTTGGTGCGGGTTCTGGTGTGGTGGCAATTGCTGCAAAACTGGCTGGTGCAAAACGCGTCATTTGCTGTGATATCGATGCGGTCAGTTTGGCGGCCTGCTGTGAAAATGCACGTTTAAACTCGGTGGAACTGGAGTATTTAGAGGATTTATATCAGTCGGAGCAAGTTGATGTGTTGCTGGCGGCCGATGTTTTATATGACCAGTGTAATCGTTTTTTTCTGGATGAATTTTTAAAATTCGCACCTCAGGTGTGGGTGGCCGATAGCCGGGTAAAAAACTTTAGCCATTCGCGTTATATGAAAATGGATGAACGAAGTGCAACCACATGGCCAGATCTGGATGAGGCGAAAGAGTTTCGAAATGTGAGTTTTTATAAGACGCTGTGATCACAGCGTCTTTTTTTTATGCGACAGATTGAATCAAGAACAGGTATAGCGCACGACTTTAAGTGTACTTGGGCGTGCCTCTAAGGCTTCACGCGTTGCATAGCCTTCACTGTTGTTGAGACTTGGACTGTCGGATAAGCCAAACGACATACGTGAGTTACGAATGGCAATCCCTTGATCTTGCGATCGGTTGGCTGCTGTATTTGGAATTTCATTGATGCTTAAAATCGACAGCGTATAGGTTTTGGTCGTTCCTAATACCGATTGACAGGCACGTTGTAATTTTCTCTGATCTAAATCTTGATTCGCGCGATTTGCAAGCGTATACGAAATCGTTGCCGAATTGGCAGATTTATTTTCGACTTGATAGCCTGTATTGCCGTTATATTGACGTGGTGTGCTTTGACAAGCCGTAAGACTCGCTGCAAGCGCTAAAACACCCAATAAATTATACATTTTCATGAAATTCATCCTTCTCTTATTGTGGTTAGTATCGCATAGTTTTAAGCATAACGTGGTGTCTGAGGCGGGGTGAATCCGCTGGACTTTACATCACTTAAAAAGTGTACACGTTTGGTGGGTTGTGGCGTGTGAAAATCTGGCCGCTTGGCTTTCCAATTTGGATGTTTTTTGTTAACGTTAAAAATAAAAACCACAAAAAGGCGGGGATGATGAACATAGAAAATTCGCTTCCGTTGTACGACATTGCAGTGATAGGTGGTGGCATTAATGGTGTGGGAATTGCCAACGATGCTGCGGGACGCGGTCTGTCGGTCTTTTTGTGTGAGAAAGATGATTTTGCCAGTCATACCTCTTCTGCTAGCAGCAAATTAATTCATGGTGGTCTGCGTTATCTTGAGCACTATGAATTTCGATTGGTACATGAAGCGCTTGCTGAGCGTGAAGTATTGATGCGTAAGGCACCGCATATTGTGTGGCCTCTACGTTTTGTTATGCCACATCGGCCGCATTTACGCCCTGCATGGCTGATTCGTTCAGGCTTGTTCTTGTATGACTATTTAGGTAAGCGTGAAACGTTGGCGGCCTCCAAAAAAATTCATATGAATGCCAGTAGCCCCTTAATTCCGGAAATTTGTTTGGGGTTTGAGTATTCTGATTGTGCTGTAGACGACAGTCGTTTGGTGATCTTAAATGCGATGCAAGCCAGAGAGAATGGGGCAGAGCTGATGACTCGTACCCGCTGTGTCTGTGCCGAGGTTGTGGAGGGGGTATGGGTGCTTTCGTTACAGGGTGCAAAAGGATACTTTCAAATCCGTGCCAAAGCGTTGGTCAATGCAACGGGGCCTTGGGTCGAAGAATTTATTAAAACGCAGCTTGATCAACCCTCACCGTATAAGATCCGGCAGGTACAAGGCAGCCATTTAGTTGTCAAAAGATTGTATGAAGGGGATCATGCTTATATTTTGCAAAATAATGATCGCCGGATTGTGTTTACCATTCCCTATCTGAATGAATTTACATTAATTGGAACAACGGACCAACTTTATACACAGCATTTGGATCAAGTTGAAATCACCTCCAGTGAGAGGGACTATCTACTGGAGGTGGTCAATGCACATTTTAAACAGCCAATTACGAAAGAAGATATTGTTGAGTATTTTTCGGGTGTACGTCCGTTGTGCGATGATGAATCTGACCAGCCATCTGCCATTACGCGTGATTATACGCTTGCATTACAGATGGTCGCTCCAAATGCACCGCTGTTATCTGTATTTGGCGGCAAGCTGACCACTTACCGTATGCTGGCCGAGTCTGCCATGACACGCCTAAAACCGTATTTTAAGCATATGGCACCTGCTTGGACCAAGACTGAACCTCTGCCAGGTGGAGAGCACTTTAAATCGAAGATTACGCTTGCAGCAGCTATTCAGCGCCGTGTGAAAGGGATATCACCAACATTGGCTACACGCTGGGCATCGACCTATGGTACGCGTGTTTGGAAACTGCTTGAGGGAGTGGCCAAATTGGAGGATATGGGAGAGCATTTTGCTGATGAGTTGTATCGGGTTGAGGTTGATTATTTGATTCGGGTGGAGTGGGTGCAGACAGTTGATGATCTACTATGGCGCAGAACAAAACTGGGTTATCACGTTGGTAGTACAGAAAAACGTATTCTTGAAGATTACATGATGAACCGTATGGGATACACAACAGGATTGATTGCTTAACTCTATATTCGTACAAATAAACAATCAAATACAATGTGATGCATTGAGCATTGAGTAGAAAATAAAAAAGGCCACAGATGTGACCTTTTTTATCTAAGCTAGATTAGCTCTTTTTTACTGCTTCGAGTAACTGGTTTTGACGTTCTTTCAATGCTTTTGGAAGACGTTCACCAAGTTTATTGAACAATTCAGTGTGGCTTTCAATCTCTGTAATCCACTGATCTTTGCTTTGAGCTGTGACAAGATCAAACTCTTCTTTAGAGAAGTCTGTGCCAGTCCAGTTCAAGTCATCGTAAGTTGGTACGTAGCCGATAGCAGTTTCAACTGCATTTGCACGGCCTTCAACACGGTCGATCATCCACTCAAGTACACGCATGTTCTGACCAAAGCCAGGCCATACAAAGTTGCCTTCAGCATCACGACGGAACCAGTTTACGTTAAAGATTTTTGGTAGCTTGTTACCAGCTGCTTCAGCTTTTTCGCCAACTTCTTGACCAAGTTGTAACCAGTGGTCGAAGTAGTCTGCCATGTTGTAACCTGCAAACGGAAGCATCGCAAACGGATCACGGCGAACGATACCTTGTTGACCGACAGCTGCAGCAGTTGTTTCAGAGCCCATGGTTGCTGCTTTATAAACACCATCTACCCAGTCAAATGCTTCAGAAACCAACGGCACTGTATCCGCACGGCGACCGCCAAAAATGAACGCAGAAATTGGCACGCCCGCTGGATTTTCCCAGTCAGCATCAATAGAAGGACATTGACCAGCAGATACGGTAAAGCGCGCATTCGGATGTGCAGCTTTTTCACCCGCAACGTGTGGCTGGCCTTTCCAGTTCGTTAAGTTAGCTGGAACTTCTTTAGAAAGACCTTCCCACCATACTTGACCGTCTTCTGTAACTGCAACGTTGGTATAGATCACGTCTTTATGCAAGGTTGCCATACAGTTTGGATTTGTTTTGGTATTGGTGCCTGGTGCAACACCAAAGAAACCTGCTTCCGGGTTAATCGCGTACAAACGACCATCTTCGCCTGGTTTAATCCACGCGATATCGTCACCTACGGTTTCGATTTTCCAGCCTTCGTAGCCTGCTGGTGGAATGAGCATAGCGAAGTTGGTTTTACCACATGCAGACGGGAATGCCGCAGCGATATAATGTTTTTCGCCTTGTGGATTCGTCACACCTAAAATTAGCATGTGCTCTGCTAACCAGCCTTGCTCACGGCCCATTGCCGAAGCGATACGAAGCGCAAGACATTTTTTACCTAGAAGTGCGTTACCGCCGTAACCTGAACCAAATGACCAGATTTCACGGGTTTCTGGATAATGCACAATATATTTTTCAGGGTTGCATGGCCATGCAACATCTTTTTGACCTTCTGTAAGTGGTGCACCTACAGTGTGAACACATGGAACGTATTGACCGTCAGTGCCTAATACATCGTAAACTGCTTTACCCATACGCGCCATTTTACGCATGCTGACTGCAACATAAGGAGAATCGGTCAATTCAATACCGATCTGCGCAATATGACTGCCTAATGGACCCATTGAAAATGGAACCACATACATGGTGCGGCCTTCCATTGAACCATCAAATAGACCGTTTAGCTTTTCACGCATTACTGCGGGCGCTTCCCAGTTGTTTGTTGCACCAGCATCTTCTTGCTTTTCAGAGCAGATGAACGTGCGATCTTCTACACGAGCAACATCTGATGGGTCAGAATTTGCAAGATAAGAACCTGGGTGTTTTTCTTGGTTGAGCGGTTGCATGGTGCCGTTTGCGATCATCAAGTCGATCAGACGTTGATATTCTTCCTCGCTACCGTCACACCACTCGATTTTTGCAGGCTTGGTCAATTTTGCAATTTCTTCAACCCATGCAATAAGCTTAGGATGACGAACGAATTCAGGTGCGTTCACTTGGGTCATGGTGAGGCCTATTCTAAAATGTGTACAACGTACAATTCCCTTTGGTTGTGGTACAACAAAAGAGACGAAGTCAAAAAAGTGGCGCTATTAAAGCATAAATCACTAAAAAAAATAAGACTAAAGACTATACAGGGGCTTTGGAGAGTATTTTTGCTTAATTTGTTATAAATCAATATTTTAAGTTGTTTTTAGGGTGTGTTTTTGGTATTTATTAAAGAAATAGAGACTATTTATTTATAAAATAAATTTGCATATCATGATTTTATATGGCGGATTTGACTAATATATATTATTGATAAAATAAATGATCACCATTCAAAAATTACATAAAAGCGCTTTTATTTGTGTATTTTGTATTCAAAAATAAAGTATGTCCACTGTTTGACATATTAAAACGTATGACTAAATTAAAACCACTCTCCATCATTTATAACGGAAAATCTGGATTTCATGCAAGTGATAATGAGGGGGTATATGAACAAATCATGACACTCTTTACTCATTATGATTTTGAGATTCAGGTTTTTGAGCTGGAACATGACATGTCGTTTAATACGCTCATGTCGAATGTACTCGAACGTCATCAAACCTCAGACCGTACTGGGTATGAGGGAGTAGTGGTTGCGGCTGGTGGAGATGGTACACTTAATGCGGTGGCAACCAAGCTGGTCGATACCGGGCTTGCAATGGGAATCTTGCCGCTCGGTACATTCAATTATGTGGCACGCGTTCTCGATATACCGCTTGATCTGATTCAAGCCGCCGAGGTGATCGCAACAGGTGCCCAACGATCGGTACATGTGGCAAGTGTCAATGATCGTATTTATTTGAACAATGCCAGTTTGGGGTTGTATCCCTTATTTATTCAAAAGCGTGAAATGTATAATCAGCGTTTTGGACGTTTACCTTTAAATGCATACACTTCGGCTTTAGATGTACTCATTCGTGATCGTAAAGAGCTCAAATTATCGATTAAAGTGGATGACCACCATTATCCTGTCAAAACGCCATTGATCTTCTTTGGTAATAATCAGCTTCAACTCAGAGAAATGAATCTGCAAATCGCAGAATGCGCAGCGCAGGGGCGAGTCGCAGGTGTAGTGCTGGCCAAAAGCGATAAGACCAGTCTTTTTAAAATGCTCTATCAATTGATTCGCGGTGCGCTCGAGCAGGCCAAAGATGTATACAGCTTTAGTGCAGATCGCGTAGTCGTCGATTGTAAGCGTAAAAAATTAAAAATTGCCATTGATGGAGAAATTGAAGAGTTGACGACACCTTTAACTTTTACCGTGAAAAAAAATGCCTTAACTATTATGGTGCCTCATGCTGCTGCATCTGTCTGATTTACACTTTGGTACCGAGAAACAAGAGTGTCTAGATGCCATTGCTGCTTTTTGTCGGGAGCATGAGCCGGAAGTGATTGTAGTAAGTGGTGATCTGACCCAACGTGCCCGCTTTACGCAGTTTTATTCGTGCAAGCAATTTCTCGATAGTCTGGGTATTCCTTATATGGTTATTCCCGGCAACCACGATATTCCGCTGTACCATTTGTGGAACCGTTTTTTTTCTCCATTTGTTCGCTATCAGTTTTTCTTCGGCGCACTTGAGCCGACTATTGAAACCGAGCATTTTTATGTCATTGGTGTGAATAGTATTCGGCGTCGCTATCATACCCGTGGCTATATTTCGCTAGAACAAATTCAAAAAACCAATGAGCTGCTTAAACGCGGCCCTGCCCATAAGCTTAAGCTGGTCACCTTGCATCAGCCCTTTTATACCCCGCCAGATGAACCGCACGGTATTAAAGATTGTCCGGTGCTCGGCAGAATGGCGCTGAATAACTGGAGTAAAAGTGGCTTGTTTGGTGTGCTCCACGGACATCTGCATAAAACTGCGGTATATGATTTGAATCAGATTTATAATTTGCAGGCAGCGCATCCGGTTTATGACATTCATGCTGGCACAGCGACGTCTTATCGACTTTATAAAAGTTTACCCAACAGCTTTAACGTGATTTTTAAAGATGGTCAGGTTCAGCATTATTGGTTTGATTCCAACTTACGTCAGTTTGTTTTACAGCCTGCACCGATTGAAAAGCTGTCAGATCACAAATGAGTGTTTAAAAAAAATACAAAAATTCATTTTTTTTTCTTTTTTGCCCTTGAAGCCGTTTTTTCCATCCCCACAAAAGTGTCATCAAATTCATTTTGATGATTGCTTTAGGAAGAATGACAGCAAACATCATTTATTAAAATAGACTTAGTCTGATGGAGTTATTTATGAGCAACATTCGTCCATTACATGACCGTGTAGTAATTCGTCGTGTTGAAGAAGAAACAAAAACGGCTGGCGGAATTTTATTGCCAGGTTCTGCTGCTGAAAAACCGGCTCAAGGTGAAGTCATTGCAGTAGGTAATGGTCAAATTACGGATAACGGCGTTCGCGCACTTGACGTAAAAGTGGGCGACAAAGTGTTATTCGGTACTTATGCAGGTACAACTGTGAAAGTAAATGGTGACGAATTCTTAATCATGAAAGAATCTGACATTTTAGCTGTTCTTGAAGGCTAATTTGCGCATTAACCACTCATTGATAAATCAGATCAAGCATTGATAGAAAAAATTGGAGTAGAGAATGTCAGCTAAAGACGTAAAATTCGGTGATTCAGCGCGTTCAAAAATGATCGCAGGTGTAAATGTTCTTGCAGATGCAGTGAAAGTGACACTCGGCCCTAAAGGTCGTAACGTGGTTATTGACCGTTCTTTCGGTGCACCACACATTACGAAAGACGGCGTAACGGTTGCAAAAGAAATCTCTCTCAAAGACAAATTTGAGAACATGGGTGCACAGTTGGTACGTGAAGTATCAAGCAAAACCAATGATATCGCTGGTGACGGAACAACGACAGCGACTGTTCTTGCACAAGCGATCTTAAATGAAGGGATCAAATCAGTAACTGCTGGTATGAACCCGATGGATCTTAAACGCGGAATCGACATTGCAGTAAGAGCAGTAGTTGAAAACATTCGCGCGACAGCTAAACCTGCTGACGATTTCAAAGCAATTGAGCAAGTGGGTTCAATTTCTGCAAACTCTGACGAGACTGTAGGTAAATTGATTGCTCAAGCAATGGAAAAAGTGGGCAAAGAAGGCGTGATTACCGTTGAAGAAGGTTCAGGCTTTGAAGATGCGCTTGATGTTGTAGAAGGTATGCAGTTTGACCGTGGTTATATCTCACCATACTTCGCAAACAAGCAAGACACGCTAACCGCTGAACTTGAAAATCCGTTCATTCTTCTTGTTGATAAAAAAATCAGCAATATTCGTGAATTGATTACGACTCTAGAAGCAGTTGCAAAAACGGGTAAACCGCTTTTGATCATTGCTGAAGATGTTGAAGGCGAAGCGCTTGCAACACTTGTTGTTAACAACATGCGCGGTATTATCAAAGTATGTGCGGTAAAAGCACCTGGTTTTGGTGACCGTCGTAAAGCAATGCTACAAGACATCGCGATCTTGACTGGCGCTACTGTAATTTCTGAAGAAGTAGGTATGTCGCTTGAGCAAGCTACCCTTCAAGATTTGGGTACTGCACACAAAATCACAGTATCGAAAGAAAACACAGTGATTGTAGATGGTGCGGGTGATGCCAATGCGATTGCAGAACGTGTTCAGCAGATTCGTGCGCAAATCGAAGAGTCAACTTCTGAATACGACAAAGAAAAACTTCAAGAACGCGTAGCAAAACTTGCTGGCGGTGTTGCAGTGATCAAAATCGGTGCAGCAACTGAAGTTGAAATGAAAGAGAAGAAAGACCGTGTAGACGATGCGCTTCATGCAACGCGTGCTGCGGTTGAAGAAGGTGTGGTTGCAGGTGGTGGTGTTGCACTTGTACGTGCAGTGAACTCACTTGACGGCTTAACTGGCGCAAATGATGACCAAACTGTTGGTATCAACATTTTACGTCGTGCGATTGAAGCACCACTTCGCCAAATCGTATCGAATGCAGGTGATGAGCCTTCTGTTGTTGTCAATGCAGTCAAAGCAGGTGAAGGTAACTTCGGCTATAACGCAGCAACGGGTGTATATGGCGACATGCTTGAAATGGGTATTCTTGATCCAGCGAAAGTTACGCGTTCTGCGCTTGAGCATGCAGCATCTGTTGCGGGCTTGATGTTGACTACTGAAGCGATGATCACAGATATTCCAGAAGACAAACCAGCAATGCCTGATATGGGTGGCATGGGTGGTATGGGCGGTATGATGTAATATCGACCGCATCCCGATTTTAAATACAATCGGGATTGAATATCTAAAAAGACCGTGAGCCTGCTCACGGTCTTTTTTTATAATGATGTTTTAGCTTTAAGATAAAGAATCAACTAAAAAACCACAATTTGATGATGAATGTGCTTAAAAAATCAATTTTTAGCCGTGGATTAATTTAATTTTAAGTTTCAATGCTTATTCTTAACTCAGAAACAAAGGCTGTAGTTTCTGGTTTTCACCATGTTTATTCCTGGATAAGCATGGTTTTTTTATGTCCAAAATAAAATAATCGCCCATGTCGCGGCAATCATGATGAGCGCAACACACTGTGCAGCACTACCCATGTCCTTGGCATTTTTGGATAGTTCATGGCGCTCTAAAGAAATCCGGTCAACCACTGCTTCAATGGCCGAATTAAAGAGTTCGACAATGATGGCCAGTAGTCCCACAATCAGTAAAATTGCATGTTCGAGCGCACTTAAGTGTAAACTGAAATTGATGATTCCCAGCACAATATTCAGCAAGATAATTTGTCGAAATGCCGCTTCTAGTCGAAATGCAGATTTAAAGCCTGCGACCGAGTAGCCTGTTGCATTGAAAATACGTTTTAAGCCTTGTTTACCTTTAAATGGGGAATAGGGAGTCATAACGTTTTAAGCAATTAAATTTGCTCTAAAGTTAAGGGAATTGACTTAAGAAACAATTAAGACAACCAAATTTTCAAATATCCAAAGTAGCCTTATAGTTACCAAATCTTCATGATTTATCCAAAGTTATAAATTACTACACGATTCTGTAAATTCTGCTTGTATTTCATGAGTTGCTCATTGATGATCAGCGTATCAGCTAGTACCTAAAAATCTGAATGATCTTTGCGGTCATTCACTCAATTTTGAGCGCACGCCATCATGCTATCCAGATTTTTTATTGATAGACCTATTTTTGCTGTAGTTTTGGCAATTATTGTGATGGCGGTGGGCGTATTTTCCCTTCTCAATCTACCTGTCGAGCGTTATCCGGATATCGCGCCGCCTCGAATTGTCGTTTCGACCAGTTATAGCGGTGCAGATGCACAGGCTGTTGAAGACAGTGTGACTCAAGTGCTCGAGCAGCAAATCAAGGGTATTGATCACCTGCTGTATTTTAGTTCGAGCAGTGATGCCAATGGTAACAGCCAAATTAGTTTGTACTTTCAGCAAGGAACCAATCCAGATCAGGCCCAAGTCCAAGTTCAAAATGCCATCAATGGAGCTCTAAACCGACTTCCAGACGATGTGCAGCGTCAAGGCGTGATTGTTCGAAAGTCCTTAAGTGATTCTTTTTTGGTGATGGGATTAGGTGATCGCTCAGGTAAATCAAGCAATATTGATATTGCAGATTATCTGACCAACAATTTCGAGCTGAACTTAAGCCGCATTGAAGGCGTGGGCGAAATTAATGTGTTCGGCTCTCAGTACGCCATGCGCATCTGGCTCGATCCGATTAAATTACAGCATTATCAATTGACCGTTGGTGAAGTACGTTCTGCACTGGAAAATCAGAATACTCAGGTGGCGGCAGGCGCGATTGGTGATTTACCTGCACCCGACGACCAATACCTAAATGCCAAGGTCACATCTGGCTCGCTGTTAAAAACGCCAGAACAGTTTGAAAATATCATTGTTAAAGCCAACAATAATGGCAGTTTTGTCTATTTAAAAGACATTGCACGTGTCGAGATTGGTGCGCAAAACTATCAGGTGTTTAACCGCCTCAATGGCTATCCAGCAGCGGGCTTGTCGGTATCACTTGCAGTGGGTGCTAATCTAGTGAAGACCGCCGATGCGGTGTATCAGGAAATTGCACGCCTCGAAAAAAATCTGCCAGACGGTTACTTTATTGTGTATCCACGAGATGACACACCATTTGTAAAAGAATCCATCAAACAAGTGGTGAGCACGTTACTTGAGGCGATTGTGCTGGTGGTGCTGGTGATGTTTCTATTTTTACAAAACTGGCGCGCCACGCTCATTCCAACCATTACAGTGCCCGTTGTGATCTTGGGGACCTTTGCCGTACTGGCAGTACTGGGCATGAGCATTAATACCTTAACGCTATTTGCCATGGTCTTGGCGATTGGTTTGTTGGTCGACGATGCGATTGTGGTGGTCGAAAACGTGGAACGCTTAATGCATGAGCAACAGGTCGATGCACGTGAGGCCAGTATCCTGTCTATGCAGGAAATCAGTGGTGCACTGGTAGGCATTACCTTGGTACTGACCGCCGTCTTTATTCCAATGTCGTTTTTTAGTGGTGCAACGGGCATTATTTACCGGCAGTTTTCGATTACGCTGGTCGCAGCGATGGCGCTGTCATTGATGGTGGCACTGATTTTAACTCCAGCACTGTGTGCAGTCTTATTAAAGCCCCATAAACGTGAGTTTAAATGGGCACATTGGTTCAATCATAAGCTGGATCAACTTAGATACCAGTATTTGCGTTTAACCGAGCGTAGTATTCAAACCAAAGCCATCACGCTAGTAATTTTTGTGGCGCTGATCGCGACCTTTGTATGGGTATATCGGAATTTGCCAACCAGCTTTCTACCGCAAGAAGATCAGGGAGCATTGAGCGTTCAGTTTACTTTGCCTCAGGGGACACCGCTGAGTAAAACCGAAGCGATTGGCAAGCAGATTTCAGACTATTTTATGCAACATGAAAAAGCCAATCTGAACGGTATTATGGTAATTCAAGGACGAAACAATTCGGGAACAGGACAAAACTTGGGGCAGGCCTATGTGTCTTTAAAACACTGGGATGAGCGAAAGGGCAGTGAAAACAGCGCGCAGAAAATTCGTGAGCGTGCAATGCAGTATTTTAGTCAGGATAATCAAGCACGTATCTTTGTACTCATGCCATCTGTGATTCGCGGATTGGGTAATTCAGACAAGATTTCATTTTGGCTGCAAGATTTAAAAGGACTTGGCCGTGAGCATCTATTGGATGCCTTTAAGCAACTTCAAGACCAAGAAGATGCCACACAGGATTTACGCAACATTGATAAACGCAGTAATGACGATCAAGCCGTACTGAATATCAAAATTGACCATAAAGTGGCTATGGCACTCGGGCTAGATGTGGCACAGATTAATCAGACCATTTCCACAGCGTGGAGCGGCAGTTACATCAATGATTTTATTGATCGCGGTCGAATCAAGCGTGTGTATTTACAAGGTGACATGCAATATCGTTCGAAACCCGAGGATTTAAGCTACTGGTATGTTAAAAATGCGCAAGGACAAATGACACCGTTTTCACAATTTAGTCAGGTTGAGTGGACCGGTGCTCCTCCATTGCTGGAACGCTTTATGGGGTATCCATCACTTGAAATGGAAGCCGATGCAGGCAACGGCGCAAGCACCGGACAAGCCATGCAGAGTTTGACTCAACTGGTCGATAAAATGCCAGAAGTGGGATTGGCGTGGAGTGGCATTGCTTATCAAGAGCGCGAGTCGAGTAACCAAGCGGTGTGGTTGTATGTCATTTCTGTTGTATTTATCTTTTTGTGTCTTGCCGCACTTTATGAAAGCTGGTCGATTCCGAGTATCGTCATGGCTGCTATTCCGCTTGGGATAGGCGGCACCATTTTATTTAGTTCTTGGTTTAATTTTGCCAATGATATTTACTTTCAAATCGCATTACTCACGACCATTGGGTTATCGTGTAAAAATGCGATCTTGATGGTGGAGTACGCCTCTAACTTGCAAAATCAAGGGCATCGTATTCTTGATGCCGCGCTGAAATCTGCTGGACTACGCTTAAGACCGATTTTGATGACCTCGCTGGCATTTGGTGCAGGTGTGATTCCGTTGATGTTTTCTTCTGGCGCGGGTGCGCTAAGCCGTCAGGCGATCGGGTATAGTGTGTTTGGAGGTGTGGTGTTTGGGACCATTTTGGTGCTGATCTTTATTCCGTTTATGTATGTATTGGTTCGTTCAATGGGACGCACAAAATCTAATGCATCTTAAGCGGTTAGCATTTTAAATTTGATATTTGCTTTAACAGAACAATCTGGGTGGGGTTGAAACCACCTGCTATAAAAATAAACATAGTACTTGGAGAGAAACAATGAAAACGGCTCCAAATATCTTAGCCTTGGCCGATGCCTTGGCACATATGGATATTGGTGCGGCTCAAATGCTACTGCATGAGCTGCAATCGATTGATGTGGCCGAGGCACTTGAGCAACTACCAGTTGAGTCATCCAGTTTGATTTTGATGCAGTTGCCCAAGCGCGCCAAAGTTTATGCTGCGATGCATGCTGCTTATCAGGCGCGTTTGGCACAACTTTTATCTCGTGCCGATCTGGCGACCATTGTTACAGAAATGCCGGCGGACAAACGCACCGATGTGTTTAAGGCTTTGGCACCCTCTGAGCAGGTGGCCTTGTTGCCTGCACTGGCACAAGCCAAGCGTGAAGATCTGCGCCGGCTGGCAGAGTATCAAGAAGGTACGGCAGGGGCGATTATGACCTCGGAATATGCCACCTTACGCGCCGAAATGAGTATAGCTGAAGCGATTGATTTTTTACGTCAAGAAGCCCCAGATGCCGAAACGATTTATGAGTCGTACATCATTGATGAGCAGCAACAGTTATTAGGTGAGATTTCATTACATCAGTTGATACTGGCACCTGTAGATGCCAATGTCGGTGCTTTAATGGCTACAGATATTGTCTATGCTTATGTCGATGATGATCAGGACGATGTGGCCAAGAAAATTGCCAGATACGATTTACTGGCGTTACCAATCATCGATCGGCAGCATCGGCTGGTTGGAATAGTGACCTATGATGATGCCATGGATGTCGCCAGTGAAGAGGCCAATGAGGATTTCTTGAAAAGTGCAGGGGTGGAGGCATCTGCGCCTACACTTAATTTGAAACAAACGCCGCTGTTTCAGCTTTATAAAAAACGTGTTTTTTGGCTGGTCATTCTGGTTTTTGGCAGTTTGCTATCAGGATTGGGAATTGCACATTTCGAATCAATTATTGAATCGAATATTGTACTGGTGTTTTTTTTGCCTTTACTGGTGGGAAGTGGCGGAAATGCAGGTTCTCAGTCGGCTACGCTCATGGTGCGTGCATTGGCGACAGGTGATGTGGTCTTAAAAGACTGGCTGCTGCTTTTGGGGCGTGAATGTCTGGTGGCTCTGGCACTTGGTGTTACGATGGCGATGGCCGTTGCAGTGCTGGGCTATATTCGTGGCGATGCCATGGTGGCTTTGGTATTGATCTTAAGTATGATTGGGATTGTGCTGATTGGCAGTGTAATTGGTATGAGTTTACCGTTTATTTTAAATCGTTTGAATCTTGATCCGGCCAGTGCCTCTGCGCCTTTGGTCACTTCGATTTGTGATGCAACAGGGGTCGTGATTTATTTATGTATTGCGGCGCAATTGCTGCCTCAAATTTAAATACTTAATTTCGTTTTAAGAAGTGAAATCACCATGTCCAATCCAAAAAAAATATCCCAACAAGAGGTCATTCGCTTAGAGCGAGATTTGGCAAAGTTTGCCAATATCATGGACAGTGTAGTGCGTATTCCCTTTACCAAGCAGGGGGTGGGCGCCGATGCTGCGCTGAGTACCATTCCGGTTGCAGGCGATGTCGCTGGCTTTGCACTCACGCTGTATGCCATTCATAAAGCTCGGCAGATTGGGGTGCCACAACACAAACTTACGCCAGTACTCAAACTGGCCGCCATGGATGCCATACTCGGGTTTATTCCAGTGGCCGGAACGGTGTTTGATATATTTATCCGACCAAGCCGCAAAGCGCTAGAAGTCGTGCATCAGCACATTCGTGACGAGTATGCGATTAATAGTGACGATCATGTGGTTCATCCTTATTTACATGAGCAATTAGAACGCAAACAGCAGCATTCTGCATTCTGGCGTAATCCAGTGGTGAGCTGGATTTGGTTGCATATTCCAGATTTGATCGGGTTGGTATTTCTGGTGCTGCTACTGGTGGCAATGTGGTTCGGTTTAAGTTATGTATGGCAGTGGTACCAAGGAATATAAAGTGAAAAAAGCCTCCAACTGGAGGCTTTTTTAATGGCTACACTTACGGACAGTTTAACTGATGAAGTGCTGCGACACGCTGTTCGATACTCGGGTGAGTTTGGAACAATGCTGCAAGGCTAAATCCTTGTTCCTTACCTTCCGTAATTGCAAACGCTTTCATTTCTTTTGGCATCTGATCTGGCAATTCAGATTCCGCCTGTAGGCGAAGCAATGCCGAAATCATGGCTTGTTTGCCAGCAAGTCGTGCACCTGCTTCGTCGGCACGATACTCGCGCTGACGGGAGAACCACATTACAATCGCTGAGGCCAAAATACCGAATACAATATCGAGTACGATGGTAATAACGAAGAAACCGATGCCCGGTGCTTCACCATCTTGACGACCAAATACATTACGATCGATAAAATCACCGACCACACGCGCGAAGAACATGACAAAGGCGTTGACCACCCCTTGAATCAAGGCCAGTGTCACCATATCGCCGTTTGCAACGTGACCGATCTCGTGCGCCAGTACCGCACGTAGCTCGTCTTTGTTCATGCGTTCGAGCAATCCTGAAGAAACGGCAACCAATGCGTCATTTTTGTTCCAGCCGGTTGCAAATGCATTCGATTGATACGACGGAAAAATACCAACTTCAGGCATCTTAATGCCCGCACGTTGAGAGAGATCTGCAACAGTTTGCAATAACCATGCTTCAGCCTGATTACGAGGCGCATTCGGATCGATCAGTTCTGTACCGGTGGTTTTTTTAGCCATCCATTTCGACATAAAAAGGGAGACTAAAGAGCCCACCATACCAAACACAAAACAGATGACCAAAAGGTTGCCTAGATTTAAGCCACCCGCGCCATGGTAACTACCGACACCGAAGAGTGACAAGATAATGCCAGCCACAACCAGTACCGCGAGGTTGGTTAGCAAAAACAAACCAATCCGCATCATTGAGAAAATCCTCTTATAAATAAAACCTATTATGATTCATTCATCATAAATCATTGCTCTCAATATGAGGGGAATCCCAAGAAAATTCAAGACCAATTACATGATTTAAGCTTTTTTTAAGTTAAATCCTGTAAGGGGTGGGCGACATGCTTAATTTGAAATCTGAATTCGGGCTGAAGCCGTTGCATTACGGGTCACATAAGTGTTTGGTGCATCGGTAAAACTGCCATTTTCAAGAGCAATAATCTGGCGTTGCTGCGTATATTTCGGGGCAGTGTTTGCATCGGAATGTGTATAGTTTGCCGATTGCGCAATAATTTGTGATGATAACGGATTATCCGTGCTTGAGCTTTGTGAGGAAACATACAGATTTTGGTAACGGCTGGTCACACGCTTTACATAATCTTGGGTTTCACGAAACGGTGGAATGCCGCCATACTTATCGACATTGCCTTCTCCTGCATTGTAGGCTGCCAAAACCAGCTGCATATTGCCATTAAAGCGTTTCATGAGCCAGCTTAAATACTGTGCACCACCAAAAATATTCTGCTCGGGATCAAATACATTTGACACATTAAAACGTTTTGCTGTAGCTGGCATGAGTTGCATCAGTCCTTGCGCACCTACGGGCGAACGGGCACGAATATTAAAACCCGATTCGGTATGCATGACCGCTTTGATTAGGCCTTCTGACACTCCGTGGCGCTGCGCTGCCTGACGGATAATATGATCGAAAGCATTGACGTTTTTACTGTAGCTCGGTAAAACCGATGCTTCTGAGGCACCCCAGTTGCGGTAGGTATGAATATTACTGTCTGGGTAATAAGTAACTTTGACTTTGGTTAAGGCAGGGTCTGAACTTTTACGGTTGGTAAGCAAGGTTGCGCCGGATTTATCTTTATAGATAAACATCTGTCCCGCGATGGCGGTATTTATGCAGCCATAACTCAGTAAGAAAGAGCAAATAAATGGTAAACAAGAATCCATGCGTTTTTTCATTTTATGTTATTCGCTTTAGGTGATTCGCTAAAAGTAGTGACATCTTGTAAGCCAGTGTAGCAAAAAAAACGTAAACACGAGATATACAGCTAAAATTTTTCACAACTGTTTGACAGAAAAAATCAAGCTTTATTGTTTGGATGTTAATCAAAAAAAAATTAAATTTTTTTTTGAAATAGTTGGGTTGACTTTAATAAGCATTTGATTTTAAAAAAATAAAATAATTGATTAAAAAATGATCAATTTAAACAAAACCCTTATTTTTTCGTCTAATCACTTTGTCAAGCCTCCAGAAATCCACAATTTTATCCACAGGTTTTGTGGAAAACTGTGGAAAAGTCCAAAATATAAGCGTTCTGTGCAAAAAATGCTCAAAGAACTACTTTTTTCAGGACAATAAAAAAGCATGATACAAAATCATGACAATTTAAAGAATTCAAAATCTATAGATGCGATTCACGCGCGAATCATATAAAATTGCCCAGTATTTTTTTTATGGGTCACGTGTGTCTATGTACTCGCCAGTTGAGTCCGAAGCAGGATTTAATTTTAAGCCAGAGCTTCCTACAAGCTCCGCCTATTATCGCTTACTGAAAAAGCTCCGTCGACAAGTGGGTCACGCGATTCGTGATTTCAAAATGATCGAAGACGGCGATAAAGTGATGGTCTGTGTTTCTGGCGGTAAGGACAGCTATACCTTGCTGGATATCTTGCTGCAATTTAAGCGCATTGCACCCATCAACTTTGATATTGTCGCGGTCAATCTCGATCAGAAACAGCCGGGCTTTCCAGAAGACGTGTTGCCACGCTATATGGAAGAGAACAATATTCCGTATTACATTCTTGAAAAAGACACCTACACCATTACCAAACGCCTTACGCCGG
This sequence comes from Acinetobacter sp. ACZLY 512, assembly GCF_023614015.1. NCBI lineage: Bacteria > Pseudomonadati > Pseudomonadota > Gammaproteobacteria > Moraxellales > Moraxellaceae > Acinetobacter > Acinetobacter sp. ACZLY 512. Next base: position 482,668 of record NZ_JAKIVI010000001.1, on the reverse strand, counting down.
AAGGTAAAACCTACTGCGCGGTGTGTTCACGTTTGCGCCGTGGTTCGCTGTATGGCTTTGCGCAAGAAATTGGGGCGACCAAAGTGGCTTTAGGCCATCATCGCGATGATATTATCGCGACCTTTTTCTTGAACTTATTCCATGGTGGAAGTCTAAAGGCGATGCCACCGAAGCTGCTTTCATCGGACAAGAAGAATATTTTGATTCGTCCGCTGGCTTACGTGGAAGAAAAAGACATCATCAAATATGCTGAAATGCGTAAGTTTCCGATTATTCCGTGTAACTTGTGTGGTTCGCAAGAAAACCTACAACGTGCCATGCTCAACGAGATGCTACGTGAGTGGGACAAACAGTATCCAAAACGCTTGCACAGTATTTTTGGCGCATTACAAAATGTCTCGCCATCGCAATTGGCAGATCGTGAGCTGTTTGATTTTGAAGCCTTGGACTCACAGCGTGAACTCGACTTTAAAGAACCTGAAGAATTAAAAAAACGACTGGATGTGGTCAATCTCAGCTTTGCTGCTGACTAACAAGTCAAGCGCTAACCTCTTAAAAAGTTAGCGCTTTTTTTTGATTAAAAATTGTGATTCTTCTAAAAATTAAGGGACTCATACAAAAAAGGTTAACGGACTTTTTAGAGATCATGCTATAACAAGGCAAAAGCTGTAACGCTTCAACCATGATGCTGTCTGGAAAAACAGCACACATAATTGAATAAATTGACTTGAGGAATAATCATGCCTGCATTTTTAACTGATGATTGGTTTACAACTGTTGAAAAACTAAGTGCAGACGCAGGTGATCTAAATTTACCACCAGCACTTGCAAATTTAGCCATTAATCTTGTTGTTGCAAATGCAGACAACACCACCGAAGTATCCTTGGAAAACGGAAAAATTCATAAAGGTCTTTCTCCGAATGCCAAAACCACTTTAAATATGGATGCTGAGACGCTTCGTAAGGTGTTTTTAGAGTTCGATATGGCGGCTGCAATGCAAGCCTTCATGACAGGCAAAATCAAAGTGCAGGGCGATATGTCTCAGTTGATGGCTTTACAAACTGCAAAGCCTAGCCAAGAGCAAAAAGATCTCTTCAAACGCGTACTTGAGCATACTGCTTAATTTACGCCAGCCTTGTATAAAGAAAGCTTACGCAGATGCAGTAAGCTTTTTTTATATCTGTATGATCAATTCGGCTTAAACATCGACCCAGCGTGGTGAAGTCTTGATGTGCTCTAAATAGGCACGAATCCGCGTAACATATTGCAAGGCTTGTCTGTAGCGGCCATTGCTGGCCTGATTACGATTTAGGTAATTGTACAGGTTAAGCCACTGATTTGGGTTTTTGCCCTGTGCCTGAATGCGCTTTTGAATTTGAGCGACTGCACCTGGCCCCATGTTGTACGCTACCAGAGCGTACCAGTTACGATCTGGATACGGAATCATTTCATACTGCTTGAGCATTTGATCATAATACTTTGCGCCGCCCTGAATGCTTTGGGTGGGGTCGTTGCGATTACTGACGCCCATCGCCTGCGCTGTATTATTGGTCAGCATCATCAAACCGCGAACACCAGTGGGAGAGACTGAGTTGGGCTTTAAATAAGACTCTTGATAGCCTATGGCTGCCAATAAATGCCAATCCAGATTGTATTGCTCGGCGCTACGTTTAAAGCTTGCCTTATATACCGGAAGTCGGTTACTCAAATCGCGCTGAATAATTTCCCACGATTCAGGCTGCACCACATTGCGGTTATAAAATGACGCCAATTGCTGCATGGTGCCATTTTGCTTACTTTGACACACATAACTGCTCGCAGTCTGTGTCAGTGGATCATCGGCATATTTAAACACCCAGTTGAGCGATGCATTGAGTCCATTTTGCGTCAGTGTACTGTCTGCACCACAGCTGGCCGAAAAAGAAATCAGTTGCTTGGTTTCAATGCTGTGTAAATCTGCGGTGGTCATGGCCAGATTGGCCCGGCCTTCGTTGATCCATTTTAACGCAGTCGCATCATCTTTGACGGTTTTAAACTTGAGCTTAACGTTAAGGCTCTGTGCATAATTTCTTGCCAGATCGTAACCAAAGCCATGAATAAACTCACCGTCTTTGAACACTGTAGTAGGCGATTCGACCGCAACCACAGTGAGGGTATTACTATTAACCACCGTATTATACTGGTGGGCTTTGCTGGCACTAATACTGTGAAACGGAAACACCATTGTACTTAATGCAAGCGCTTTCAAGGGGAGAGAAGAAAATAAAGTGTCTAGGCCAAGCCTCGACCCAGAAGTTGAACTACTGTGCATGTTGTCTCCGCTACAGATAATTTACGCCCTAAAAAATTTTGGCAAAACGAATACACAAAACTTTTTTCAAGTTGGTAAATCCAAAGAGGATGGGCATTCATGACGTCATTCGTGATGACATGGGATTAACAATAACTATGTAGAAAAACTACAAAGTTTAAAAAACAACCAAATAAAAAGTAGGGCGAATAATAATTGCCTAAAAACCTCTTGTCAAATTTTTAGGTCAAAAAATAGTCTCTACGATATGTAAGCCTATGATTTACTAAGGGAAGAAAATTTATACACTGAAGTTGTGGTGCAAAAGAGGAAGCTCTGCAACAGTATGTAACCAAATTGTAAATTGGTAACTGTTATGAATATTATAATTTTACTTAATTTGGTGGTTATTTTAGCGCTTGTAAGGCCTGTAAACAAAGACACGAAAGCAAAAATATCCTGTTTATTTTATGTGCAAAATTCATGTTTTTCGACTTACATTTGCAATATTCAGATACGCATTCGCTGTAGGGTATCTGCTCTAATGATCAATCATTTGTACCGTATCGATTAGCCTGATTGATAGCGAATCGAATTGATGTACCATATCTTCCGACCCAATGGGGTTTGTACAGTCACCTCATCATTGATGGATTTACCCAAGCATGCTTTGGCCATGGGAGACTGCAACGAGATATAATCTTTACGGCCATAAATTTCTTCATCCCCCACAATCCGAAATTCAATGGTTTCACCTTCGTCATTTTCAAGCGCTACCCAAGCACCAAAATACGCTTTGCCGTCTTGCTCAGGGCTGTACTCTACTTTATGTGCCACTTCAAAAAGTTTGGTTAAATATCGGATTCTGCGATCAATCTCGCGTAATTTTTTCTTGTTGTAAATATAATCGGCGTTCTCTGACCGATCGCCTAAACTGGCTGCCCAAGACACAATTTTGGTAATTTCAGGACGTTCTTTACGCACCAAATCGTTAAGCTCATTTTGTAAGCGTTGATAACCCTCTGAGGTGAGTAATTTGCGGTTCAAGAGATTGCTCCAAATGCATATCAGACTGCTGTGTAAAGCTACTACACTCTGCGCTCTAGATGCAGTACTTTTTTCACATGGGTATGCATTTATAATTTCATCTGAGCAAAAAATTAATGAAGGTATTAAAAAAAGCTGTTTTTTTGTGTTTTATGTGCGAAAAGTGCCCGATTTTGCTCGTAAATGATTCTACTAAATACTCAACATGAGAAAAAATGCCCATATTGTGCTTATTTTGAACATTTAACTGATTTTTATTAAAAATAATTTGCCAAGTGATGTTTTTATTTATATGATAGCCGCCATTGGAAGCGTGGCAGAGCGGTTTAATGCACCGGTCTTGAAAACCGACGAGGGTGTGAGTCCTCCGTGAGTTCGAATCTCACCGCTTCCGCCAAATACAAAAAAAGCCCTGAAAAAATCAGGGCTTTTTTATTTTAAGCGTTGATGCTGATGCAGCATAGTCTTTCTAAAATGTAAATCTGGAGTTTCATCACACATTTTAGATTGCCGTTATGAATTTTGAAATTTCGTTTTGACTGAATCAAAAAAACAAAATATCTTCATCGTGAATCAATCATCAAATGAAGACCAAAAAAAAGCGTCAACATAAGTTTAATTAAGCCAAATTGGCTTTTCTCCATACTTTTTATACAATTGATTTATAAAATAATAATGAAAATTCTCATTTAACGATAAATCCGCTATGGCCAACAAGATCGCGTCGAAATCATTAAAGACATTAGAGCGGCGTCACCTCATTATCGATAAAACACTGGCATTGATTGCGCAAAAAGGAATAGATGGCGTTTCAATTGCGGAAATTGCCAAAGCCACCAGTTTGGGTCATGGTCAAATCTATCGCTGTTTCCAAGATAAAAATGAAATTTTAAAGCAGGTGATTCAGCAGGTGACGCAAAAACGTCTGATTCTATTTCATTTGGGCAATCATGACATTCATAAAAAAGCTAAAGAAATCAGTACAATTTATCAGAGCGATTTAACTAATGATGAAGTGAGACTGATTTATGAATTAATGAAATTAAACCAGCAACATCCACTCTTTGTGTATGCACAAGAAGCAGATAACAGCTTGACAGAATTTGGTCTACAAATGCTGCGCTTTAAATATCCGCAGGCCACTGAAGCACAGATTGTGGCCTTATCGGAAATGGTGGCAATATTTACAGAAGGAAGTTTACTTCGCCGTTTACACGGCTTTTCCATTCGTGCCGACATTGAGCGACTCGAACAGATGTTTGTGGTATGTTTAAACGCACTGGATGAAATGCTTGATGTGCCTCAGCACTCATCAACTGCTACAACAGGTCATGAATCAAATTTCAGATAATATCCCACCTGATTCTTTTGAGCTTAAGCTGATGTGTCCTGTTGGGTGGTATGCTGGCGTGTTTCAATGGCAAATTTGAGTAAAGATGCGCTGCGGTAAAAACCATGTGCGAACTTTCCAAAAGGCATGGTAATAAAGAAGGTCATGACTGTTGCTAAGTGGAAAATCAGTAAAAGCGCCATGTATGGAAAACTACGAAATGCCATGAGAGCTAAGCCTGAAGCACTGACTAAAATTAAAAGGAAAATAAAGCCTCGATCTACAGGTTTTTGCTCGCGGTCACCATGTAGTGGATGGCGTTTAAGATTTAAATAGAGCAGGCCAGATGGCCCAACCACTAAGCCGATTCCACCCAGCGTACCCAAAATAACAGGCAAGCTTAGGTAAGGATAAGGTGCATGGAGGTTAAGGAAATAGTGATATAAAGTCGCTACACCTGTGGCTGCAAAGCAAAGTATAAAGCCATAAAACGTCACGTGATGGAACACACGGCGAATGTGTGTGTAACGGTCATCTTGCTCATTACAGCCTTTGCCATGTCCACCATCTAAATATTTAAGCGTGAACACATTTTGAGAGGCTTGAACCAGATCGGGTTTCTCAACTTTGCCGTGAATGACTTTAGATGTTTGTCGCCAAAATTTACCAATTCCAATACCGAGCAAAACAATGGCAACGCTAAAGGTTGCCCCAAACAATAGAGCCAAAAAGTTATGCGGGAAAATCGCATAGAAATTACCTTGATAGCCTGTAAACAGGTCGGTACCTTTGTACCGCACCATAGCGAGCATGCATAAAAAGAAAATAAGTGTTAATACCGAAACAAAAGGAATTCCCACAGATTTATAAAGTCGCCCTAAAGGCTGCGGGGTCGCAAACTCTTGGTAAGTTTCTAAACGTACTTGCGCCATCGCTTTAGGAATGTTTACCCCAAACTCGTGTGGCGGAGCATATTGGCAAGCGTGTAAACACGCACCACAGTTATGGCACAGGTTTGCGAGATAATGAATATCGGCTTGATTAAACTCAAGGCGCTTGGTCATGGCGGCAAACACGGCACAAAACGACTCACAGTAACGACAAGCATTACAAATCTGTAGCGCTCTTTGAACTTCCTGCTCATGCTCAGAGAGCTGAACAACTGGGATTAGGGCTTGAGTACTAGCATTCATGTTCAACTCCTTGTGATAGTGCATAGCTGGCTGCATTTTTTCCGGCAATGCGTCCGAAGGTCGTGCCGATCGACATGCCAACGCCTGCGGTATAACCCTGACCAAGTACGTTACCTGCCATCATTTCACCTGCCACAAATAAGTTGCGGCTGGCTTTATTGTTAAAACGCACAGCAGCATCGTCTTCGACTTTTAAGCCTAAATAAGTAAAGGTAATGCCGGGTTTAAGCGCATAGGCATAGAAGGGCGGGCGATCGAGCGGAACGGCCCAATGGGTCTTGTTGGGAACGATATTTTGAGTGGTACAATCGTCTAAAACCGTATGGTTAAAGGTGCCTTGTACGCAGGCTTGATTAAATTCGTCTACGGTATTACATAAGGTTTTTGCATCTAGCCCGATTTTTTCGGCCAGCTCTTGAATACTACTTGCTTTTACCCCCGCAAAAACAGGTGGCATAAAGCGACCAATGGCTTTTGAATCAATAATGGAATAGGCGATTTGCTGTGGCTGTTTGGCCACAAGGCGACCCCAAATCGCATAACGTTTTGGCCAGAAGTCTTCGCCTTCATCGTAAAAACGTTTGGCTTTGTTATTAACCACAATTCCCAGTGAAACGCAGTCAATACGAGTGCAGATGCCACCGTCATATAACGGTGCGCGTGCATCTACAGCCACACAGTGCGATTGCGATGGATCACCAATCATATCGGCGCCTTGATCGATCATAAATTTGAGTAAGTTGCCTTGATTAAAGCGGGTTCCACGGATAATGAAATTATCGGCAGGCCATTCACCGTTTTCATTTTGTCCCCATGCTGCCCTCAACCATTCTAAATTTGACTCAAATCCCCCGGCGGCCAATACACAGCTTTTTGCTTGAAACACACGGCCATCTTCTGCAATTGCAGCTTCAAAATGTCCTTGATTTAACTTGAGATCTTTAATTTTGGTGTTGTATAAAATCTCAATATCAAGTGCTTGCGCACTTCGGTAGTAGGCGTTGATGAGGGCTTTACCACCACCCATAAAAAAGGCATTGGTACGCGCAACATGTAAAGCACCTGATAGCGGCGGCTGAAAATTGACACCATGTTTACGCATCCAGTCGCGACATGTTGCCGTGCTACGAATGACCAGGCGGGCCAAGTGTTCATTGGTTTTGCCAGCAGTGACTTTAAGTAGGTCTTGCCAATATTCTTCTTCGGGATAGGCATCGACCAGTACATCTTGAGGAGCATCATGCATGCAACGGAGGTTACGAGTGTGCTGTGAATTACCACCACGCCATTCTTTAGGCGCTGCCTCTAAAACTATCACAGAAGCACCACTCTCTTTTGCTGTGAGCGCGGCACACAGTGCGGCATTTCCACCCCCAATGACAATCACATCATGCATAGATTTCTTCCTTTTTTAGCTCAGGCAAATGTAGCTTTAAAAGGCAATATGCAGTGAGAGGCTCAGCTTGAATGGGTGTTTAGTAAAAATAAATACAAATGGCTTAAGTGTTTATAAGCTTCGCACCGGGCCAGCGCTTTTCTTGAATCAAGTTGGTTACACATGCACGAATCACCACTTTAGTGGCTAAAGTGGCAGGCGAGAGTTCTTCTTCAGATAAACTAATTAAATAGTTAATACGCTCAATGGCAGGTTCAACGACGCGTAGCAAACATAAATCTTGGCGTGAGTTTAATGCGGCACCCGCAGGTTGAATAGTCGCCATTTCGAGTTGGCTGATACTTTCCATCAGCAAATGCAGTCCATCAATCTCATAGGCCACTTTAAGTTGATGAATTTTGTGTTCGAGCAACAAGCGCAGGCCATGTCGTTGGCTCGGTAAAATCAGGGGAAGTGCTTTAAGCTGTGTATGCGTAATGGTTTGCGTGTCGATACAACTTTCAAGGTGATACTGACTCAGCACTTCTTTAGGCGAGATTAAAAACATTTGCTCTTTGACCAAAGGCTGAATAGCCCATTGTGGATCGACATCGTCACGAAAGATGATAGCCACATCGAGCTGCCTTGCATTAACTAAAGCTTTTAAGTCACCCGATAATCCTTCTATTAAACGGACTTTAATGTCGGGGTAACGGTTTCTCATGAGTTTTAAAAAATGTGTGCCAATCACAGCCGCTACACTTGGTGAAAAACCGACGGTCACATGACCACTTAAGCGTGAAGAATGCGCAGAATCTACGGCATGCTCTAGGTGTCTAAGCGCCAGTTGTACTTGTTGAAAAAATGCTAAACCCGCAGGGGTGGGGACTGTACCTAAAGTAGTACGTTGTAAAAGGCGAATAGAAAGCTCGCTTTCTAATTTTGAGATTTGCTGACTTAATGCAGAAGTGCCAATATCGAGATTTTTTGCAGCTTTACCCAAACTTCCAGACTCGATCACGGCAATAAAATACTTTAATTGTTTGAGTTCCACGGCAAATACTACATTGTCCTTTGTTCATTATTCTACACGGGTTTATCGCTTTGCATTTTGTTCTATCAGGCTGCGTAAACCGCCGAAAGAATAAAGGCAACATCCTCTCAAAATGCTGCCTTTTAGAGCTTTTATTGTTTAACCTGCTCAAGACCCTGTTCTTCAATCGTTTGTGTCGCTTGAGGCGATTTCACAAATTGAATCAGCTCTTTTGCTGCTTTTGCATGTTCAGAGTGTTTACCAATGCCAGCAGCAAATACCGTGACTTTTTGGTAAGGCGCAGGAATCGGGCCGACCAAATCAACTTGACCATATTGGCCAGTAAACGGTTTGATTTCACTAATTTGCTGGAAGCCAATATCAAACTGTCCTTCAGCAATACGTTTTGCAACGCGGTCGCCGACGACTTTTTCTGCTTTACTCGAAATTACTTTGTACTCGACAGGCGGGAAGCTTGGGAAAACATCTTTTTCAAGATGCGTACCGCTCGCACTTGCTGAATAGCCAATGTGCTTAGCGTTGAGTAAAACTTGTTCAAATTTTGCCGCAGAGCTAATGTCTGGCTTTGGTGCACCTTTGGGAACAGCCATGCCAATACTTGAATTGACCAGAGCACGTTGTGAATCTGGATCGACATACCCTTTTTCTGCAAGCTTACTGAGTTCTGGAGCAGCCAGCATTACCACATCAAAACGCTCACCACGATCGAGACGGTTTGGAATTGCAGTGGGCGATGCACCCATAGATGAACCAGAAGACAGATGAACTGTGTGACCAGTTTGTTTTTCAAATAATGGAATGAGTTTTTCCATAGATGAATAAAAACCGCCAGAGCTGATCACTTCGAGCGTGTCTGCATGGGTGAATGTAGAGCCTAAACCTGCACCAGCTAAGCACATACTTAATACAATCGGAGATTTTTTCATAGTAACTCACTTGAAGGACACAAGAACACAGCACGGTTGCAATATGCACGCCGTGCTGTTCATTAAAATTTTCAAATGATGCTGATGTGTTAGACACTCAGTTTTGCCGGTTCAACAACTGCGTCAGGATTGTTCTTTTTAGCACCACGGCATAAATACAGGCTTGAGATCAGGCTACACACGGCAGCAAACATGAGCCAAAAAGCCGGAGTGCTTGGGTTGCCAGTGTGCTCAACCAAGAAGGTGCAGGCCATCGGCGTCATGCCACCAAAAATCGCAGCGGCAAGACTAAATGCCAAAGAAAAGCCAACGGTACGTACGCGTTTTGGCATTACTTCTGCCAGCGTGGCAACCATGGTGCCGTTATACAGACCAAAGAAGAAAGAGAAGTACGCAAGTGCAATGATCAGGTTGGTAAAACTAATGTCACTGACCAACCAGCTTAAAACCGGATAACTGGTAAAAATTGCAAGTGTCGTAATGCCGACCAGCACAGGACGACGTCCAATTTTGTCGGAAAGCAAGCCACCCATAGGTAACCAGAAGAAATTGGATAACCCTACAAATACAGTCGCTAAAAGGCTATCTGTGATCGACATTTCTAAAGTACGTTTTGCATAGACAGTGGTGTAAACCGTAATGAAATAGAACGTGGTCGTGGTCATGGCACTCATCATCATACCAGCCAGTACAATGCGCCAGTTACTTGCAAGCGTGCTAAAAATTTCTTTGGTCGTTGGATGGGTTTTTTGTGCTTTAAAGTCTTCTGTTTCTTCCAGCGTACGACGAAACACAAAAATAAGCGGAATGATCAAACATCCAATTAAAAATGGAATACGCCAGCCCCAGTCACTGACCTGAGCATGACTCAATACCGAATTCAGCCAATAACCTAATAACGCTGCAAATACTACAGCAATTTGCTGGCTACCCGATTGCCAACTGGTAATAAAACCACGGTTTTTGTCTGTGGCAATTTCGGCCAGATAAATCGATACACCACCGGATTCAACACCGGCAGAAAAGCCTTGCAATAATCGTCCGATCACCACCAAGATGGGTGCAATAATGCCGATCGCATCGTAACTTGGAACAAAGGTAATTAAGATAGTACCCAGTGCCATTAAACTTAAAGTGATAATCAGACCTTTACGACGCCCCACGCGGTCGACATAGGCGCCTAGAAAAATCGCCCCCAACGGTCGCATTAAAAAACCTGCCGCGAATACGGTAAAGGTCATCATAAGTGAGACGTATTCATTTTCTGAATGAAAAAACTTGGCTGCAATATAGGTTGCATAAAATCCAAAAAGAAAAAAATCATATTGTTCTAAGAAATTGCCACTGGTGACATTTAGAATTTTTTTAAACGTAGCACTACGTTTAGCAACCTGTTCCATTAAGACCTCCTTGGTCTGAAAAATGGAAACCATCACGTGTCTCTTTTTTTATGACCGCATGGTCCGTCTTAAGGTGTCGTATTGATCGTGACACAACGTCATGCAGATATTTTGGTAAGAGAGGGTGATACCGTGTTTCCAGTTCAAACGACTTATCAAAGTTTGATAAAGAACAATTCATTTACCATGTGGCAGAAATGTACGAGGAAAAACAGAAAAGGAGTGAGAGTCTAAAAGTAATTGGGTATTTAAAAAAATTAATGACCCTTCATAAAATGAGTTCGGAACACGGCCAGATTTGTGCGCGAATTAATTCTTTTACACAGGCTTTAATGGCTGATTTGGCTGCCAGTGCTGCTGGCGAAAGCTCTTCTTCTGCCAGACTGACCAGATAATTAATTCGCTCGATTTCAGGATCAATCACTTTTAAGAGCTGGATCTGGTGCTTGTATTTCTGTAAACAAGCACTTCCTGGCCGGACACTGGCCAGATCTAGATGAATCAGGCTATCCATGAGCAGGTGTAGGCCATCAATCTCATACACCACATTGAGTTGACCAATTTTGTGTTCGAGTAGTTTACGTAAACTGTGGCGCTGTCGGGGGAGGACCAGTGGAATATCCCCAATTTGCTGTGACTGAATAATGCCCGTTTGCAAACAATCCGACAAACCATGTTTGATCAGCACTTCTTTTCGTGCCATCAGATACATTTGTTCTTTAACCAAAGGCTGAATGGCCCATTGCTTATCAATTTCATGAGTAAAAATAATGGCAATATCAAGCTGGCGCGAATTAATTGACTGAATCAGATTGCCTGACAGCGTTTCGACAATTTCTAGGCGAATATCCGGGTAGCGTTCAGACATTAATTTCATTAAAGGGATGCCAATCAATGCACTGATGGTTGGCGGAAAACCCAAACTCACATGACCAGACAGACGTGCTGAATGCGCTGCATCAATCGCAAAATTAATCTGACGCAAAATTAATTGAGAGTGTTTTAAAAAAGCAAGACCCGCGGGGGTTGGGGTCACACCAAATGCATTACGTTGTAATAAACGAATGCTGAGCTCTTGTTCTAGCTTAGTAATTTGCTGACTAATGGCAGAAGCACCGACATCTAACTTTTGAGCGGCTTTACCAATACTGCCTGCCTCAACCACGGTTGAAAAATATTTGATTTGTTTGATTTCCATACGCAGCGTTTCGCTCATGATCCATGCAAATACTGGACTAATACTGCCATTTTGGCAGCCAGTTATACCGCATCATAGCAGGATTAAAAAACGCAACAAGCCACAGATTCTTCATTTGACCTATTCACAACTGCGCCGTGGTACGCTTATGATCAAAAATATATTTCATGACTTTTCACGTATCAGGTTTTAAGAGTATTCAGGAGATCGTTGCAATATGCACATTTCACATTTAGATCATTTGGTTCTAACCGTGCAAGATATCGAAGCCACATGTGAGTTTTATGCACGCGTGTTGGGTTTTGAAGTTATTGTATTTGGAGACAATCGTAAAGCGCTTAAGTTTGGTCAGCAAAAGATCAATTTACATCAGGCTGGAAAAGAGTTTGAGCCTAAAGCTGAGCATCCGACCAAAGGCTCAGCCGATTTATGTTTTATTGCTCAAACGTCGCTTGAACAGGTGATTGCGCACTTAAATGCCGAGCAAATTGCAATTTGCGAAGGGCCTGTGAATCGTACCGGAGCTGTAGGCAGTATTCGTTCGGTCTACATACGCGATCCAGATCTAAATCTGATTGAAATTTCAAACTATACCGATTGAGACCTTAAATTTACACCGTGTCGGGTTGAATGTGATTCTGCGAGAATAACTCGTCCTGAATCCAGTTTAAAAACATCTCGATTTTGGGAATAAATTGGTGCGTGCGCGGATAAACCAGATGATGTGCCGAAACTGGAATGGAGAATGAATCGGGAAAAACACGCACTAATTTGCCCGAATCCAGATAATTTTGAGTGAGTAAGTTACTTTCCAGCACGAATCCCAAGCCGTGTGTCGCCGCTTCAAGCGACATATAAGAGCGGTCAAAACTAAAGGTATAAGGAAATTCAGGAATACTCAGACCTTGATGGGCAAACCACTGCGGCCAAGTCACCAATGTCGAGCGTGACAAAATCAGCTCCTTTTTAAGCAAATCTTTGGGTTCGTATACTGGGCTTCTCGTCAAAAGTTTGGGTGAGGCCAGTACCTCAAGCTGTTCATTCCGAATGGTTCTGATTTCGACCCCCGTCCAGTTCGGTAAACCATGCCGAATATCGATATCAATTTTATCTCGGGTAAAGTGTAGGTTTTCGTACGAGCACGACAGATTTACCTGTAGCATCGGAAATTTTTCTTTAAACGCCTCAAGCCGTGGCAACAACCACAGTAAACCAAAGCTCGGCGATGAGTGAATATACAGGCTGTCTTTAGGGCTTTTATCTGCCGCTTTTTCTGTGGCAAGCATCAGATTGTGCAAAATGGTGGTCACTTCGTGAAAGTAGCGTTCTCCTGACGGGGTCAGCGTGACACCGCGTGCGCCGCGAATAAACAGGCTTTGTCCAATCATGTCTTCTAGTTTGGCAATCTGATGACTCACTGCCGAAGGCGTTAAATTTAGATTGTCTGCTGCTTTGGCCACATTACCTAGCCGTGCTGTTTGCTCAAAAGCCTGAAGGGTTTTGATGGACGGAATCTGATTAAAATTGTTTTCACGGCTATCCATAGTTCTGTCCGGTTTTTGCGTTTTATTTTGCTTTGATTATCTTTAGGCATGAATTTTTTTCATGCTTTGCTGAATTCTATCGTATTGCTGCCTGCACTGAAAAGAGCGAATCTAGCGCAAAAGCACACAAATAGAGTTAAACGAAGAGGATTGAGCATGTTACTACAAGGAAAAGTGGCGTTAATTACTGGTGCAGCATCTGCACGAGGTATTGGGCGTGCAACAGCAGAAATTTTTGCACAGCAAGGCGCCAAAGTGGTGGTGGTCGATTTAGATCTTGAACAAAGCCAGCACGCTGCGCAGGCACTGGGCGAAGGTCATCTTGGGCTTGCGGCAAACGTGGCCAATGAAGAGCAGGCCAAAGCGGCAGTCGATGCGGCAATTCAGCATTTTGGAAAAATCGATATTTTGGTGAATAATGCCGGAATTACTCAGCCCATCAAAACACTCGATATTCAACGTAATGATTACGATCGCGTGCTCGATGTGAGTTTACGCGGCACATTAATCATGTCTCAAGCGGTTATCCCATCCATGAAAGCCAGTGGAGGCGGGAGTATTGTATGCCTGTCATCGGTATCGGCACAGCGTGGCGGCGGTATTTTTGGCGGACCACATTACAGTGCAGCCAAAGCAGGCGTGCTGGGGTTGGCCAAAGCGATGGCGCGCGAGTTTGGTGCAGATAATATTCGCGTTAACTCACTTACGCCCGGACTCATCCAAACCGATATCACGGGTGGACTCATGAATGATGATCGTCGCCATGATATTTTGGCCGGAATTCCACTAGGCCGTTTAGGTAAAGCGCAAGATGTGGCCAATGCTGCGCTATTTTTAGCTAGCGATTTGTCGGCCTATCTCACGGGTGTGACATTAGATGTCAATGGCGGGATGCTCATTCACTAATGGTTTAAACCAAAAATTAAAATAGAGTAACGGCCACACGAGGATAGCGTGGCCACATATACAGGGACTCAAGTAATGGATACGGTTTATTTTCAAGAATCGGATGCAGTGCGTAAATCTGCGTATCGAAAAATTGCGTTTCGGCTGATGCCATTTTTAATGTTGTGTTATTTCTGTGCTTACCTCGATCGCGTTAATGTCGGTTTTGCCAAACTGCAAATGATGAACGATTTGCAATTTAGTGAAGCGGTATACGGTTTAGGTGCAGGAATCTTTTTTCTCGGTTATTTTTTATGTGAAGTACCCAGCAATATCGTTTTGCATAAAGTCGGTGCACGCCGCTGGATTGCCCGCATCATGATTACATGGGGCATTTTGTCGGGTTGTTTCGCCTTTGTACAAACAGAATGGCAGTTTTATACCTTGCGCTTTCTACTGGGCGTAGCAGAAGCCGGACTAGCACCGGGATTACTCCTTTATCTCACGTACTGGTTTCCATCGTACCGACGTGCCCGCATGACCGTACTTTGGTTTATCGCCATTCCGATTTCGGGCATGATTGGCGGTCCGATCTCGGGCTTGATTATGGACCAGATGAACAATGTGCGTGGTTGGCACGGCTGGCAGTGGATGTTTGTACTTGAAGCCATTCCCACGGTTGTGGTTGGGCTTCTGGTTTTGGCAATACTTAAAGACTCGGTCAATGATGCCAACTGGTTAACAGACGACGAACAAAGTCTGGTTAAAAAAGAAATTGCCGAAGATAACCGGCACAAACAAGGCCATGGCAGCATTAAAGATTTTGTTCGTGACCGTCGATTATGGTTGCTGGCAGGGATCTATTTCTGTGTGGTGATGGGACAGTACGCCATTACCTTCTGGCTACCCACACTCATTCGCAACTCCGGAATCAGCGATAACTGGCATATCGGATTACTCACCAGCTTACCGTACATGTGTGCCATTTTTGTAATGCTCATGGCGGGTCGTAGTGGTGACCATTTTAGAGAACGCCGTTGGCATTTGATCATACCGATGTGTGCAGGTGCGGCAGCCTTGACACTGGCCACTCTGTTTGTCTCTAACCTGACCGTTTCATTGATTTTCCTCTGTATCGCGGCTTCAGGTGTACTGACTGCATCATCATTGTTCTGGATGTTGCCTACCAACTTTTTAGGTGGCGTATCTGCCGCAGCTGGCATTGCAGCAGTCAACAGTTTTGCCAATCTTGCCGGATTTTGCTCACCGTATCTGATCGGTTGGGTAACGACCAATACGGGATCCAATGCCATCGGCATGTTCATTATAACCGCGGTTCTGTTGTTCGGTGCGATCTTGGTGTCTCGTGTTCCGGCAAAACTGGTCAATCGTTAAAAAGGAAAGAAAATGACAATGTTAAATATCGATCGCGCTGGGCAGATTGCCGAACTTCATCAACGCGCCTACAACATTCGCCAGCACGCATTGCGTATGGGGCAGGTACAAGGGCAAGGATACGTGGGGCAGGCACTGGGTGCAGCCGATTTACTTGCTGTGGCATATTTTCATGCCATGAAGTATCAACCTGAAAATCCGGAATGGGAAGGTCGTGACCGTTTTTATCTTTCGATCGGTCACTATGCAATTGCACTTTATGCCGCGCTGATCGAGGCCAAAATTGTGCCTCTCGACGAGCTGGAGAGCTATGGAGCCGATGACAGCCGTTTACCAATGTCAGGCATGGCCTCTTACACGCCCGGTATGGAAATTACCGGTGGCTCGCTCGGACACGGTTTGGGCATTGCAGTGGGTGCTTGCTTGGCACTCAAGCAAAAAAAATCCGATGCTTTTGTGTATAACCTGCTCTCTGATGGTGAATTAAATGAAGGCTCAACTTGGGAAGCGGTGATGTCGGCTTCACACTGGAAACTCGACAACCTGATTGCAATTATTGATGTCAATAATCAGCAAGCTGACGGCCACTCAAGTGAAATTCTGGCATTCGAACCGATTGTAGATCGATGGGAAGCCTTTGGCTGGTTTACCCAGCGTGTTGATGGCAATGATGTACCTGCCTTGCTCAATGCGTTTGATCAAGCCAAACAGCATACCGGACAGCGCCCACGAGTAATTATTTGTGACACCAAAATGGGCAAAGGCGTATCGTTTCTGGAAAGCCGTGAAAAAACTCACTTTATTCGTGTCGATGAACACGAGTGGGATCAAGCATTAAATATTTTGACGCATTATGGTCAATAAGGAGCATTTCTGATGAGCCAGTTAACACATCCGCCAAAGAAAAAACTTACTACCTCAGCCATGATTGCTTCAATTGCTGCGGAAGGACAACCTACCAAGCCAGCGCCATTTGGTCATGCACTTAATGCACTCGCAAAAGAGCGCGACGATATTGTCGGATTATCGGCCGATTTGTCGAAATACACCGATCTGCACATTTTTGCCAAAGAAAATCCGGATAAATTTTTTCAGATGGGTATGGCTGAACAACTCTTGATGAGTGCAGCCGCAGGTATGGCACGTGAAGGCTTTGTTCCTTTTGCAACCACCTATGCTGTGTTTGCATCGCGCCGTGCTTACGACTTTATCTGTATGGCGATTGCAGAAGATAATTTAAACGTCAAGATTGTCGCGGCTCTACCTGGCCTGACCACAGGTTACGGACCTAGCCATCAGGCTACCGACGATATCGCGATTTTTCGCGCAATGCCGAACTTGATGGTGATCGATCCATGCGATGCGCTGGAAATCGAGCAGGCCATTCCTCAGATTGCAGCGCATAAAGGGCCGGTTTATATGCGTTTATTGCGTGGTCAAGTGCCTCTAGTACTCGATAAATACAATTACGAGTTTAAACTTGGCAAGGCGCAAGTGATTAAGCCCGGCAAAGATTTGTTAATCATCTCTACAGGCTTACTGACCATGCGTGCCCTTGAAGCCGCCGAAGCTTTGGCGCAAGAAGGGATAGACGTGGCAGTGCTGCACGTACCAACCATCAAGCCACTCGATGAAGACACCATTTTGCAGGAAGTGGCTCAAGGCGGGCGCCCGGTACTAACCGCAGAAAATCATTCGCTGGTGGGTGGGCTTGGAGAAGCGGTAGGTGCTTTGCTGCTTAAACATGGTCAGCATCCGCGGTTTGATATGATTGGGCTGCCAGATGCCTTTTTAGATGCAGGCGCGCTACCCACCTTGCATGACCGCTATGGTATTTCGACCGAAGCAGTGAAAGACAAAATCAAGGCACATTTGGCGAAGTAATGACTCTACAAGTCTTTAAGCGCGCCCCAAAGCCACGCTCAATTGAGGATTAATTATCGAAAAACACGACAGCATTTATTTCAAAACAAGTTAAAAAAGTACAGCACCACCTATAAGAAGTCTTTTAGGTGGTGCTGTTTTTTAAGATGCCACTAAGCTCATGGCATATACACCTCTACATGTATAGGCTTAGAAAAGTAATCAAATCCGCCAAACTGTTTACACTTTGCGAACTTCGACTTAAGTCTAAAAGATAAGTTGAAACGCAGTATATTTAAATAAATTTATTATTTTCAATGAATTAATGGTTTTTATGCTAAAAAAGTAAACGTGTGAGTTTTTTATATTGTCGACAATATGATTGCAATTTTCGATATCTGTGCGTATTTTAACAACAGCATCGTCGTAATTGTTGACATCATCATGACCGAACTTCTTGAGCCAGCCGCGCGCGCAAGTACACAAGAAACACTGACCGATCAGATTTTTAAAAAAATTCAATCGGCGATTGTCAGTGGTGAAATCGCAGCGGGCAGTAAAATTTCGGAGCCAGAATTGGCACGTGTTTATGGCATCAGCCGTGGGCCGTTGCGAGAAGCCATTCATCGGCTAGAAGGACAAAAACTGGTCGAGCGTACTGCGCATGTGGGCGCGCGGGTGGTATCGCTGTCACATCAGCAATTACGAGAACTCTATCAGATTCGTGAAAACCTAGAAGGTCTGGCTTGCCGACTAGCCGCGCAAAGCATTGACAAACAGCAAATCTTAAATTTGCGTGACGTATTGCATCTGCACGCGCAAGATCCCGATTTTAAAGAAGGTAAGGGCTACTATTTACAAGAAGGCCAAGACGATTTTCATTACTGCATTATTAAAAATTGTGGCAACAAAACCTTGGAAAAAATGCTCTGCGATGAACTCTATCATTTAATTCGAATGTATCGGGTGCAGTATTCCAAAACCCCGAATCGTCCGCACAGAGCACTGTCTGAACATTTACATATTTTAAACGCGATTGCCGAAGGAGATGCTGAACTGGCAGAACTTCTGATGCGCCGGCATATCGCAGCATCGTATCGCAACATCGAACAACATTTTATTTAATTGACAGGGAGAGAGCAGCACATGTCTACAGTCTCAGCAGGACAGAAATTTAGAGATGCAGTCGCCAGTGAACGTCCATTACAGGTGGTGGGTGCAATCAATGCCAACCATGCCTTATTGGCCAAACGTGCAGGCTATAAAGCCATTTATTTGTCGGGTGGTGGCGTTGCGGCGGGCTCGCTTGGTTTACCCGATTTAGGTATTAGTAATTTAGATGATGTATTGATCGATGTGCGCCGTATTACGGATGTATGCGATCTGCCTTTGCTGGTCGATGCCGACACAGGTTTTGGCGCTTCAGCATTTAATATTGCCCGTACCACCAAATCGCTGATTAAATTTGGTGCTGCCGCCATGCACATTGAAGATCAGGTTGGTGCCAAGCGTTGTGGTCATCGTCCAAATAAAGCCATTGTGAGCCAAGAAGAAATGGTCGACCGGATTAAAGCGGCGGTTGATGCACGTACCGATGAAAATTTTGTGATTATGGCACGTACCGATGCACTGGCTGTCGATGGTTTACAAGCTGCGATTGATCGTGCAGGCGCATATATCGAAGCCGGTGCAGACATGCTATTTCCAGAAGCCATTACCGAGCTTGCAATGTATAAGCAATTTGCACAGGCGACTGGCGCACCCATTTTGGCCAATATTACCGAGTTTGGTTCTACGCCACTATTTACCACCGATGAACTGGCCTCTGCCGATGTCAGCCTTGCGTTATATCCACTCTCGGCATTTCGTGCCATGAACAAGGCAGCCGAAACGGTTTATGAAACCTTGCGTAAAGAAGGCACACAAAAGAATGTGGTCGACATCATGCAAACGCGTAAAGAGCTGTATGAGCGCATTAACTACTATGCATTTGAAGACTATTTAGACAACGCATTTGCGAAAAAGAAATAAACAAGCCCGCTTTGAAAAGAAGTGGAAACGATGGTCTTGGCCATCGTGAGGGCGGAATGGATGCAGCTACATTGGACGGCCTTGCACTGCTTTTAAAGCGATTAAAGCTCTGATGAGGCGCAAGGCGAAGTGGTTAATCTCGAAATAAGAAGTGAAAATGGTACGACTCCATCGTGCCTAATAAATAAATTCAGATCGATAGGAAAGGACAATCTTATGAGCTCAAATGAAACAACAACAGGCTTTAAACCAAAAAAATCAGTTGCACTTAGCGGACAAGTGGCAGGCAACACCGCACTCTGTACCGTCGGTCGTAGCGGTAACGACTTGCATTATCGTGGCTATGACATTTTAGATCTCGCTGTAGGCAGCCAGTTTGAAGAAGTGGCACACTTGCTGGTTCATGGCAAATTACCAAATCAAGCTGAGCTTAAAGCGTATAAAGCCAAATTAAAGGCACTTCGGGGCTTACCGGCAGCACTCAAAACCGCGCTTGAACAACTTCCGCCGTCTGCTCACCCCATGGATGTGATGCGTACAGGCGTGTCGGTATTGGGCTGTTTAACCCCAGAACATGAAGACCATAACGAAGCCGGCGCAAAAGACATTGCCGATAAACTGATGGCCAGCCTCGGTTCGATGCTGCTGTACTGGTATCACTTTAGCAACAATGGGCGCCGTATTGAGGTCGAAACCGACGACGACTCAATCGCAGCGCATTTCCTGCACTTGTTGCATGGCGAAAAACCATCTGAAGAATGGATTCAGGCCATGCACACCTCACTCATTTTGTATGCAGAGCACGAGTTTAATGCATCTACCTTTACCTCACGCGTAGTCGCCGGTACGGGTTCAGATATGTACTCAGCCATTACCGGTGGAATTGGCGCACTACGTGGTCCTAAACACGGCGGTGCCAATGAAGTGGCCTTTGTGATTCAGCAACGTTATGACAATGCAGACGAAGCTGAGGCAGACATTCGAAGCCGTGTAGAGAAGAAAGAAGTGGTGATCGGATTTGGTCATCCGGTTTATACCGTATCTGATCCGCGTAATGAAGTGATTAAAAAAGTGGCCTACGATTTGGCGCAGTCCCAGCAAAACACCAAGATGTATTTGATCGCGGAGCGTTTGGAAGCCGTGATGAAAGAAGTAAAAAACATGTTTCCAAATCTCGACTGGTTTAGTGCGGTAAGTTATCACCTGATGGGTGTGCCAACCGCCATGTTTACACCATTGTTCGTGATTGCACGTACCGCAGGCTGGTCGGCGCACGTGATCGAGCAGCGTCAAGACGGCAAGATTATTCGTCCAAGTGCGAACTATACCGGCCCAGAAAATCTCGAATTTAAACCGTTGGCGGAGCGTGGCTAATGTCAAATCCATATCGTAAACCGTTGCCGAATACTGCACTTGGCGATACCCCGCTGGACTATTACGACGTGCGTCAGGCCGTTGAAGATATTCAGCCAGGCGCTTACCAGACATTGCCTTATACATCAAAAGTGCTGGCCGAGCAGTTGGTTCGTAAAGCAGATCCTGCGCATCTGACCGATTATTTAAAGCAGTTGATCGAACGCCGTCAGGATCTAGATTTTCCTTGGTATCCGGCGCGTGTGGTCTGTCATGATATTTTAGGCCAAACCGCGCTGGTTGACCTTGCGGGCCTGCGGGATGCTATTGCAGATAAAGGCGGCGATCCGTCTAAAGTGAATCCAGTGGTGCCGACACAACTGATTGTCGACCATTCGCTTGCGGTCGAATATGGCGGATTCGATCCTGATGCCTTTGAGAAAAATCGCGCGATTGAAGACCGTCGTAACGAAGACCGTTTTCATTTTATCGAATGGACCAAAACGGCATTTAAAAATGTCGATGTCATTCCTGCCGGAAACGGCATCATGCACCAGATCAATCTGGAAAAAATGTCGCCAGTGGTTCAGGCACGTGATGGTGTAGCTTATCCAGATACCTGTGTCGGCACCGATTCACATACTCCACATACCGATGCATTGGGTGTTATTTCGATAGGTGTCGGTGGCTTGGAAGCAGAAAACGTGATGCTGGGCCGTGCTTCTTGGATGCGTTTGCCCGATATTATTGGCGTCGAGCTGGTCGGGCAGCGTCAGGCCGGCATTACCGCGACCGATATCGTACTGGCACTCACTGAATTTTTACGAAAAGAACGCGTGGTTGGGGCATATCTGGAGTTTTTTGGCGAAGGAGCCGACAGCATGTCGGTGGGTGACCGTGCCACCATTTCAAACATGACACCAGAATATGGCGCCACCGCAGCCATGTTTTATATCGATCAGAACACCATTGACTATTTGCGCCTGACAGGCCGTGAAGATGCACAAGTGGCATTGGTTGAGCAATATGCAAAAGAAATCGGTCTTTGGGCATCTGAAATGACTCAAGCCGAGTACCCGCGCGTACTGCGTTTTGATTTATCTACTGTTACACGCAACATTGCAGGCCCATCTAATCCGCATGCCCGTGTTTCAACCGCCGACTTGGCAGCAAAAGGCATTGCAGGCAACTTAGATGCAGCCAAAGCACAAGAAGCAGAAGGCTTGATGCCAGATGGCGCCGTCATCATTGCGGCGATTACCTCTTGTACCAATACTTCAAACCCACGTAATACCGTGGCCGCAGGGTTACTCGCACGTAAGGCCAACGAGTTAGGTTTAGTTCGTAAGCCTTGGGTAAAATCTTCTTTTGCACCGGGGTCAAAAGCGGCAGCGCTTTATCTAGAAGAAGCGGGCGTACTCAAAGACTTAGAACAACTCGGTTTTGGTATTGTGGCTTATGCCTGTACCACGTGTAATGGGATGTCTGGCGCGCTTGATCCGGCCATTCAGCAAGAAATTATCGACCGTGATTTGTATGCAACGGCTGTACTTTCGGGCAACCGTAACTTCGACGGACGTATTCATCCATATGCAAAGCAGGCCTTTTTGGCATCTCCACCGCTCGTGGTGGCGTATGCGATTGCCGGCACCATTCGTTTTGATATCGAAAAAGATGCACTCGGCACCGACCAAAACGGCAACGCCATTTACCTTAAAGACATCTGGCCATCCGATGCCGAAATAGATGCACTGGTCAAAGAAGCGGTGAAGCCTGAACAGTTCCGTAAAGTGTATATTCCTATGTTTGATCTGGGTGAGGTTGAACAAGCCGAAAGCCCACTATACAACTGGCGCCCACAAAGTACCTATATTCGCCGTCCGCCATATTGGGAAGGCGCGCTGGCTGCACCACGCACTTTGACCAATATGCGTCCGCTGGCAATCTTGGGCGATAACATCACCACCGACCATTTATCGCCTTCAAATGCGATCATGATGGATTCGGCAGCAGGTGAATACTTGCATAAAATGGGCGTACCAGAAGAAGACTTCAACTCATACGCAACGCACCGTGGTGACCACTTGACTGCACAACGTGCTACTTTTGCTAACCCGAAATTGTTTAATGAAATGGTGGTACGCTCCGACGGTACCATTAAGCAAGGTTCAAAAGCGCGTGTCGAGCCGGAAGGCGAAGTGATGCGGATGTGGGAAGCCATTGAAACCTACATGAACCGTAAGCAACCGTTAATCATTGTTGCGGGTGCAGATTATGGTCAGGGGTCTAGCCGTGACTGGGCTGCAAAAGGTGTACGCCTTGCCGGTGTAGAAGCGATTGTAGCCGAAGGCTTTGAGCGTATTCACCGCACTAACCTTGTAGGTATGGGCGTGTTACCGCTTGAGTTTAAAGCAGGTGTGAACCGTAAAACCTTAAAACTTGATGGTACAGAGCTATATAGCGTGATTGGGAATATTGCACCGCGTTCGACGTTAACTCTGGTGATTGAGCGTGCTACAGCGGATGGTAAGGAAGAGATTCTGGAAGTGCCTGTAACGTGCCGTTTAGATACCGAAGAAGAAGTATCTGTATATGAAGCGGGCGGTGTATTACAGCGTTTTGCGCAAGACTTTTTAGAAGGGCAGATAGTATAATCTGATTTATAGTGTTTTTTTGATAATTTCTACCTCAGAAGCTAGCATAGTTTTATATGTTAGCTTTTTATTTTAAATGTTATAATAATCTACAGAATTCATAAATTATAATCAATTTAACTGATACGTTTCGGAGGAAATTCATTGAATGACTACAAGAGTGAGTTAAAAGAACAGATTTCACAAGGACGTAAGCGACATGAAATAATTAGAAATTTTTATATTCTTAGGCCAAGTTGTACTTTCACTCATAAATATGATTATGCAGAAAAAATAATGGAAGAAGTAGCCAAATATTTTTCAGTACCTCTAAGTTGTATTTTAGTTTGTGGCTCTGCACAATTAGGTTTTAGTTTATCAAAAAATACAATTTTTTTGCCAGGAGGATCTGATCTGGATCTAGCTATCATTGATTCAAATCTGTATATTAAATATTTTGATGAAATTTTGAATGTGACTAATAACTATAATAAAACAAATTTATTTGTATCAGATGAAATTAAAGTAAATTACTTGAATTTCGTTGGTAAAGGAGTTATTAATCCAAAATATATGCCAAATTGTAGTTTAAAAAGAGAGCTTAAAAATTTTTTTAGTAGTGTTTCTTCTAAATATAGAGATTATTATGCATCTGTAAGTGTTTGTTTTTATCTTTCTGAATATTCTTTTCAAAGAAAACAGCAGTCTGCACTTAGTACATGGATTAGCAATTATCAACAAAATCTTTTCGGAAGTGAAAAATGATTCCTTATCAAATTCGATCTGTTCAATTAATTAACTTAGTGCGTGATATTAAAAATGGAACTCTAATTCCTAATGCTTATTTTCAAAGAAATTTAGTTTGGCGTGATATACATAAGAAAGAACTTATAAAAACTATATTATTAGGCTATCCATTTCCTCTTATATTTATTTCTCAAGGCGGAATTGATGTAGAAAAAATGACAGCAACATCTTGTATTGTTGATGGTCAACAACGTTGTGATGCTATTGAGTCTTTTATAGATGGTGACTATAAAGTAGATGGTAGATTCTTTAGTGAATTTACTGAAGCAGAAAAAACAACATTTTTTAAATATGAAATACCAGTATGCGAGATTGATATTCTAAATACTGATACTCAAGTTTTAGACATGTTTAAAAGAATCAATAGAACATCTAATTCTTTAACTAATATTGAAAAAATGGCTTCTGAGTTCGGGGCAACATATTTTATGTTAGTTGCTAGATTATTAGCAGATCAAATTGAAATTAAAGAAGATATTTCAGAAGATGATTTAACAATTGATCCTAATATTCCATCCGATTTTATTGAATGGGCAAAATCCATAAAAATTAAATATGTTAATAAGTTATTAACAGATGAGCGAATTTTTAGTAAAAGAGATGTTTCAAGGAAAGTTAATATTCAATATACATTAAACTTGATGAGCACGTATATTGATGGTTTTTATAATAGAAATGATAAAATTGAGGATAATTTAAATACTTATGCTGATGAATTTGAGATAAAGGACATGTTAATTAATAATTTTGAGTTGACTTCTGAGGTTTTTTTAGGATTAAATCTTAATGATAAATCCCCTTGGTATAATAAAGCTAATTTCTTTTCTATTTTTATATATATTAGTAATCTGATTTCAAAAGATATAGAGATAAACTCAAAAATATTAAAGTCTAAATTAGAGAATTTTGATTTTTCACCAGAATATAAAATAGCAGCTAAAGAAGGGGTGAATAATTTAAAAGAGCGTCAACTACGCGATAGATTGATTCGAGATCAACTTAATGATCTGATCAGTTAAATAAAACATTAGTTATAGTTTAAGTTAACAAAAAAGCCCAACATCCTGTTGGGCTTTTTTCGTATTTGGTTGCTAGATATGACTCCTGTCGTATCTCACGATCCTGATGCTTAAACTTATTGTTGTTGTTTTATGTTTTGGAACGTCCTGTTCCTGTATGACTTTATGATAGAACTAGAGCAGCAGGCTGCCAATCCGCAAAATCCTTAAAATAATGTACGTCAAAACGTACACAATTGCACTTCGCTATTAAATCATGACCGTTTGTCAGAAAGGTCAATATATAATCAAAAGTATCACGCTATAGTATATATACCATTTCTAAAATATATGGAGAACAAAAATGGTTACAGCTGGCGAAAAACCTGGAACAGGCTTCTATTTTTGTGTCCAATGCGGACATCGCGTTTACTTAGAAATTGGTACAGATCGACTACCTCCGTGTACCAAATGCCTTGGCAAGCAATTTAGCAGTAAGCTTGCCTAAGCCGCATAATACAAAACAGCTATCCGCTATTTTGAAAAATCCCTGTCAACCGACGGGATTTTTTATTGATAAAACTCAGCCATCATTCAAATAAGCAAAAAAAAAGCCCAACATCCTGTTGGGCTTTTTTCGTATTTCGTTACTAGGTATAACTCCTGTCGTACCTCACGTCCTGATGCTTAAACTTATTGTTGTTGTTTTATGTTTTGGAACGTCCTGTTCCTGTATGACTTTAGAATAGACCTTTACCATTGGGCTGCCAATCCGCAAAATCCTTAAAATTTTGTACGCCAAAGCCTACAAAATTTTATTTCACCATTGGGCTTTTAGCTTAGAAGAATCGTTTAGTACGTTTGGGTTTGGTCGAGGCAATACTTTTACTGGTTTGCACAATTACTCTTATGCCGCCTTCAACAAATTCGTATTTAGACAGCTTGAAATGTAGGTTTTCATTTAAAAAAGTCCACATTGCCATGATAGAAGGAAGTTGTATGGTCATTTCAGTTTTCATGAGTGTACTGTTCTTATTTATGATATTGCCAATGTAGCATTGCTCAAAATATTTCAATAGTACAAAGCTGTTATACAAATAATGCACTCGCGCAACAAAACGTTGATTTTTCTTTTTATTTGTAATTTTATTTTAACTTAAGATATCAGGAGCATAGTGCTAAGGTGACGTTTTTTAAATAGTAACATCGGTATAAAATTTAATCTATTATCGGTACTGTTCTCCCGCACTCACCGAACGTGAACAAAGACTCACGTACTGTATAAAATCTACACATTAAACCCTCACCAGAAATGATCATTCAGCTTTAGATTGATAAACCAATGCATGCTCTTTACTTAAGGAAATCATATGTCACTTTACGAAAATCAATACAATATAAGCGCTGAAAACACTGCAAATAAAACCAACAAAGCAAAATTATATGTCAAAGACTGGGGCCAAGGAGAGCCTGTGGTACTGATTCATGGTTGGCCGTTGTCTTCAGACAGTTGGGACTGGATCGCGATTAAACTGGTCGAAGCTGGCTTTCGTGTGGTGAGTTATGACCGTCGTGGTTTTGGTCGTTCAGAGCAAACATGGTCGGGTTATGACTACGATACTTTTGCAGATGATTTACGCGGTGTAATTGAAGACAAACAGCTCACCAATGTCACTTTGGTGGGGTTCTCTATGGGAGGTGGCGAAATTGCACGTTACTTGAGTCGTCATCAAGCCAAAGATATTAAACAGGTGGCTTTGATTTCATCGGTCGTGCCGTTTTTATTAAAAACCGATAATCATCCTGAAGGTGTAGACGGCTCAGTCTTTCAAGGCATGATTGAAGGCATCTTAGATGAACGTCCAAAGTTTTTTAATCACTTTTTTAAAGATTTTTATGGTGTAGGTTTTCTAAGCCATGCGGTTAGTGATGAATTTATTAAATGGAATACTCAAGTGGCGATGCAAGCCAGTTTAAAAGCCACAGTCGATTGTGTAAGAGCCTTTGCTTATACAGATTTCAGACCCGATCTGGCTGCTTTTACCGTGCCAGTGCTGGTGATTCATGGCACAGCAGATAAAACCGTTCCGATTGGGATTACCGCACATGCGGTACAAAAAGCGTTGCCGAATGCCAAACTCATCGAGTATGTAGATGAGCCACATGGTGTGTTGGCAACGCAACAAGAACGCGTAGCGCAAGATTTACTCGATTTCTTGGGTGTACAGCATTCAGTCGACCGTTTTTAAGTAGGCAGTGTGAGCTTTTTTACTCATGCTATAAAACATCGAAAAAAACCTGCTCCTTAAAGCAGGTTTTTTTTATGAGGGCGATCAACTTCAGCAAAACAAACGTTATTTTAAAATTCGACTTAAAACGCTTAAACCATGCTCGAAACTTTGACCACAATCCAGTACATTACAGTGTTTTTTTGAATTGCATATGGGGCCTATGGCGATTGTCTGGATTTTATTTACGTTGATGGCGGCATTTATGCAGGCGTGGCGTAATGCATTTCAAAAGCAGCTCAGTGGCAGTGTCGATATCTATGGCACCACCTTGGCCCGATTTTTATTTTCGCCAGTATTTGCATTGAGTTATCTTGCTTTTTTATATCATCAGCAGCCTATCACTGCGCATGTCAGCTTTTCTCCAAAATTTTGGCTGTGTATTGTGATTGCTGGAGTGAGCCAGATTTATGCCACCGCCTTAATGGTTAAATTGTTTCAGCAAAAAAATTATGCCATTGGGGTGGGGCTTGCCAAAAGTGAAGCGATTTTGGCCGCTTTGGTGGGGGTATTGTTTCTACAAGAGCATCTAACCGCATGGGGCTGGGTGGGCGTATCGATTGGTGCAGTTGCGGTATTTCTACTCAGTAAAGGTCGGCAGCAGAGTGAATTGTCGTTAAAAACCCTCATGATTGGTTTGGGAAGTGGCCTGTGTTTTGCCATTACATCACTATTGGTACGTGAAGCCAGTTTAGAGCTCGACATGCTGCCATTTTTACATCGCGCTGCGTGGGTGCTATGTAGTCTGATCAGTTTTCAATGCATCATCATGCTGTTGTATCTGGGAATCTTTAGCCGACAAACGCTTTATCATATGTGGCAACGAATTGGACTAACCTTTAAGGTCAGCGTTTGCAGTTTTTTGGCGTCTTTGGGTTGGTTTAGTGCCATGAGCATGCAAACCGTTGCCATTGTTAAAACGTTAGGACAGGTCGAGATTTTATTTAGTCTGTTAATTTCAGCTTTCTTTTTTAAAGAAAAACTCGCCAGAACAGACCATATGGGTTTGTGGCTGGTGATTGTGGCCGCAATTATGGTGATTTGGGCTTAGCCGTAAATAAAACTTTGATCACTCCATTGCGTTTATTGCAAGGTATGCTCATTCCGATCATATATTACAGGATGTTTATTTGAGTCCTTGTAATACCTGCTTGGCATCTGAGTCGCCTGCATCGGCAGCGCGTTGTAGCCACTTTTTGGCAAGGGGCAGATTTTTTGCTGTGCCTTCTGCATTTAAATACATCATGCCTAAATTATACTGTGCATCTTTTTCACCGTTTTCGGCTGCTTGTGTGTACCAGTGCAATGCTTGTGTATCATTTTTCTGGACGCCTTTACCGTTAGAATACATTTGCCCCAAGCTATATTGTGCAGGCGGGTAGTGCTGCTGTGCAGATTGACTCATCCAGTTAAAGGCTTCTTGTGCATTTTGTGGGGTTCCTCGCCCTTCGCGATACATATGAGCGACTACATACTGCGCTTTGGCATGGCCAGACTTGGCTGCCCGTTTAAAATAATCGAGTGCGCGTGCTTCATCTTTTTTCACTCCCTGACCGACCAAATACAACATGCCAAGACTGTACTTGGCGCCTACGCTACCATTTTCATCGGCGCGAGTGAGCCACTTGAGTGCTTCGGCATTATTAAGCTGAACACCTTGTTCACCACTTAAATGCATCATACCGTAATGATACTGCGCGGTGGCTTTGCCAGCCTCCGCCTCTTTACGAATATCACTGGCGCTCGGTTCAGACCATGCTGCTACGCTAAGCGTAAAGGCGGCAATCAAAATAATAATTTTTCGGTGGACATAATTGCGCATATCAAAACATCTTCTTGTATTTATTTTGATAAAACTTTAACCAAAATTTGAATGAATCTGCAACAGATGACTGTGAAATGGTTGGTCGCATGGTTTGTAATGCGCCAAGGAATAAAAAAGAGAGATGGGTTGTCTCTCTTTAAATGTTTTATCGTTATGCTGATTAAGCGCGCGGTTAAATCTATACGCTGGTCATGATCAGTTTGATGGCCATACCCATTAGCACCACACCAATGCCGCGTTCTACCACGGTTTCACGTTTTAAAAATGCCTGACGGATGCTGGCACGTGAAAACAGTAAGCTAACCAAAATAAACCATAAGGCGGTCACCACACACATCCAAACACCATAAAAAATCTGGATATTGGTAGGGGTATTCGGGCTAACCAAGGTCGTAAAAATAGCCAAAAAGAAAATGGTGGCTTTGGGGTTGAGTGCATTGGTCATAAATCCGGTACTGATGGCCTGCCATTTACTCATTTTTGTATGCGCAGATGCAGGCTGCTCCAGATCAATCACACCGCTAGATTTACTGGTAATCAGTTTCCAGCCCAGATAGCACAGGTACAATGCACCCGCAGATTTAAACAGCAGCATGAGCCACTCATTTTTTTGGATAAAAAATCCAACCCCAACCAAGGTATAAAGTACATGCACCGAAATTCCCATGCCAATACCAATTGCGGTCAGGCAGCCAATAAGGTGGCCATAGCGTAAACTTTGACGCACACTGATCGCAAAATCGGGGCCGGGTAAAATCACCGCCAGCAGGTGAACAATCGCTAAACTTAAAAATTCAGGCCAATAGTGTGTCAGCATCGGAAAGGTCCCAAAAATTTGTTAAGTCTTAGTGTAAAAAAACATGTAGATGATGATAATCTAGTAAAAATTCAAATTATTTTTGCTTCATGAGCACAAATCAAAGTATTCATTATTTGCAGGAAATGGCCATTTTTGTGAAAGTGGTCGAAACGGGAAGTTTTTCTGAAACAGCCCGTCAGATGGGCGCTACACCGTCTGCGATTAGCCGTGCAATTTCTCGTCTGGAAAAAGTATTGGGCACGCGTTTGCTTCAGCGCACAACGCGCAAGTTACGTTTAAGTGAAAGTGGCCAGCAGATTTATGTCAATTGTCTCGACATGGTCAATGCTGCGCAGGCCGTAATGGAAAGTTCAGGGCAGTTTCATAGTGAGCCGCAAGGTACAGTACGTATGAGTGTACCCAAAGCGGTGGGGCATTTTATGCTGCATCCGTATATGCCAGAGTTTTTTCAGCGTTATCCAAAAATTGATGTCCAGATGCTGCTCGAAGATCGTTATGTCGATTTTATCGATGACGGTGTCGATCTAGCCATTCGTATCACCGATCACCCGCCGGGTGGGTTAATGGGGCGGCGCTTGATCGAAATTAATCATCTGCTCTGCGCCACGCCGCAATATTTAGCCGAGCACGGCACTCCCGGACAGCCTCAAGATTTAAAACAGCACTCGTGTATTTATTTGGGTGAACAGCCCAGCGATTCGAAATGGAAATTCCAGCAAGGGTCGAAAACCATCACGGTACAGGTGAGCGGACGTTACTCGGCCAATCATACAGGTATTCGTTTAGATGCTGCACTTAAGCATATTGGCATTGCCAGCTTGCCGTATTTTGTGGCACGACATGCCTTGCAAGACGGTCGGCTGATTCAGGTATTGCCAGACTGGTATTTTAAAACCTATTACAGTGGTGATGCATGGTTACTGTATCCACCCACACGACATTTGCCGCCAAAGCTTAGTGTATTTATTCAATTTTTGGCAGAAAAACTTGCTTTAGAACCAACACTTTAAATGACTCATTGAGTATCTGGCTTTACATAAAAGAAATCTGACGTATAATCATAGACGACTGGTCTATTTTATTGTGAAGGTCATGACAACACATCAAGCGCAAAAATCTGAAGCGAAACGGCAACATATCCTCGATACCGGATTTAGTTTGGTCTTACGTAAAGGATTTGTTGGCGTGGGTTTGCAAGAAATTTTAAAAACTAGCGGTGTTCCAAAGGGTTCTTTTTACCATTACTTCGATTCGAAGGAAGTCTTTGGTTGTGCTTTACTCAAGAACTACATATCCGATTATCAAATACGTTTAAATCAGTTGTGGGCCAGCGAGCAGTCTGCGCGGGACAAATTACTCACGTATTTTCAATGCTGGATTGAAGATCCTTCTACCCAAGACAGTTGGGCCGAATCTTGCCTGATTGTAAAAATGGCCGCAGAAGTTGCAGATTTATCTGAAGACATGCGACTGATTATGGATGAAGGTGTGAAGCGTTTGACCGCGCGTATGGCGGACTTGATTGTGCAAGGGCAAAAAGAGGGCTCGATTGCTTCTGTACAACCGGCACAGAGTCTTGCACAGGTCATTTATCAGATGTTTTTGGGTGCAGCATTGCTCAGCAAACTGCACAAAGAAAAGACCCCTCTTTATCAGGCGCTTGATGCCAGCAAAGCCCTTTTAACGGGATGTCAGCATAACCAACAGGAAAAATAATCAATGAAAATTTTAATCATTCTTACCTCACATAGTCAGCTTGGTTCTACAGGCAAAAAAACCGGTTTTTGGCTAGAAGAATTTACCTCGCCGTATTATGTATTTAAAGATGCAGGTGCCGAGCTGGTACTGGCATCTCCTAAAGGTGGACAACCACCGCTAGATCCAAAAAGTGACGATCCGGATGCTCAAACCGACTCAACCCGTCGTTTTAAAGAAGATCCAGATGCACAGCAACAGCTTGCCAATACCATTCCGCTGGCGCAAATCAATCCAGATGATTTCGATGCTGTATTTTACTCGGGTGGTCATGGCCCGCTATGGGATTTGACCAACGATCCGCATTCGATTCGTCTGATCGAGCAGGTCACTCAAGATCAAAAACCATTGGGTTTGGTATGCCATGCGCCGGCAGTGCTTAAAAATGTAAAAACGCCAGAAGGCGGCTCGTTTGTAAAAGGTAAGCATGTAACTGGTTTTTCAAACAGTGAAGAAGAGGGGGTACAACTGACTGATGTTGTACCATTTTTGATTGAAGATGAATTTAAGGCCCAAGGCGCACATTATGAAAAAGGTGCAGATTGGCAGTCCTTTACCGTAAAAGAAGGCTTATTGGTGACGGGTCAAAATCCGGCCAGTTCTGAAGCTGTGGCAGAGCATTTGCTCAAACTATTGAGTCAGCGTAGCGCCTAAGTGCGCTGCCGATACGGCCACGTTTCATCCTTCTTTAATTCTTGTTTAAACTTAGGAAATTTATATGCAAAGCGTACTTCATAAAACCTTTGGTGAACCTGTCGATGTACTGGAGCTGGGAGAGGCGCCTGTGCCTGAGCCAAAAGCGGGACAGGTACGTATCAAAACAATTCTCACCCCAATTCATAACCACGATGTCTGGACAGTACGCGGGCGCTATGGTTATAAGCCTGAACTTCCTGCAATTGGAGGCAGTGAGGCGGTCGGATTGATTGATGCGTTGGGTGAGGGCGTTGAGCATCTTCAAGTTGGACAACGTGTGTCGGTGGCCTCTGTACATAACACATGGGCAGAGTACTTTCTTGCACCAGCGGCAGGTGTGGTGCCATTGCCAGACGAAATTGATGACCAAACCGCGGCACAGTTGATTGGCATGCCGATCAGCGCGCTGATGTTACTCGATTTTATTGGCATTCAGCCAGGTCAATGGATGATTCAAAACACTGCCAACGGCGCAGTAGGTAAAACAGTGGCCATGATTGCCAAATCTCGTGGTATTGGTGTGATCAATCTGGTGCGTCGTCAAAGTGCGGTCGATGAAATGACGGCGCTCGGAATTGAGCATGTGGTTGCTACCGAACAAGATGACTGGAAAGCACAGGTTAAAACCCTGCTCGGTGAGCATACGTTGGTAGCAGGTGTCGATTCGATTGGTGGGCAGGCCAGTGCTGAAGTGCTGAGCTTATTAGGCGATGACAGTACCTTGGTGTCCTTTGGTAGCATGACTGGCGAACCGATGCAGCTACCTTCGGGTGATTTGATTTTTAAGCAGGCTGTGGTGAAAGGGTTTTGGGCCAGTGTCGTGAGCAAGAACATGGAGCCAGCACACAAACGTGAGCTACTGAGCGAACTAATTCAACTGGCGGCAAGTAAACAATTGCAACTTCCGGTCGAGGCGATTTTAAGCTTTGATCAGGTCGATGAAGCGGCACGACTTTCAACCCAAAGTGGCCGCAAAGGCAAGGTGTTGTTTAAACCTAACTAGGCCATCACTGTATATAAGTACAAGCACATGTCAGAAGAGTTCTGGCATGTGCTTTTTTGTGCCTTAAAAATAGAGGAAAATATAAAAGCCAAACATTAAGTAAGCTGTTATGCGACATCGTTTATGTTTTTTGTTCGAATGGTGTGCCAAGTCTTTGATCATCGGTTAAGATGGACAAGAAAAAGAAATATAAGTTTGTACAAGACGTCAGTCATCTACATATCAAAGCGACAACTTTTATTTCATAGCGCCTTTAATTTTATACTGGGTCACGTGCTCCATGAGTCGAGATGTTTCAGAGCAGTCATCAGCCTTACCATCAAGCCCGACAATTTTTATAGAGGGACAATCCTTTACGCCTTCAGAATTGGCAGGGTGTGAAGAATGCGATGCTATTTACCGCAAGGTCACGTTGGCTGCGGGTGAACGTGCTTACTGCAACTGTTGTGGTGCCGAATTATATCGACGAAGCAAGTCGCTCAGCACTTTGCTAGCGCTAGTGCTCACAGCGCTGATTGTATTTGCGATTGCCAATAGTTTTCCGATTGTAAAGGTCGAATTGCAGGGGAATTCCTCTCAGACTACGCTCATTGGTGCCGCGATGGCGATGTTTCATATTGATCGGGCATTTGTGGGGGTGCTCATTCTGATCACGACCTTTATTGTTCCTTTGCTGGATTTATTGTTACTCACTTACGTTCTGGCTTCGGTGAGTATATTTAAAACGCGTCCTTCTTATTTGTTGGTGGCGCTCAGAGCCCTGTTTCTTTTTCGAGAATGGGGCATGATTGAGGTATTCCTGATTGGTGTACTGGTGACACTGGTCAAGCTGATCGCAATGGTGGTGGTCATTCCGGGTATTGCACTTTGGGCATTTGCACTGTTGAGTGTGTTACTGGTTTATATTGCATCGTTTAAGATCAATGATCTGTGGGATGAAATTGACAGGAGGGTGCCATGAGTACTCAACATGAGTCACAGCAACAGCATGTGGTCAGTCCTGTTTCCGATGTGCATCCACCTCGAGCGCATGAACTTTCGCTCGTGCGTTGTCATTGTTGCGGGCTACTCAATCATGTCGACATCTCGCATACCGATGAGAGCATACCTAAGTGCGTCCGATGCCACAGTGCATTGCATGCGCGAAAACCCAGTAGTTTAAACCGGACTTTTGCACTGGCCGTGGCAGCAAGTATTTTGTACATACCCGCCAACGTATTGCCCATGACCATTACCAATTCATTATTGGGCAGTCAGCAAGACACCATCATGAGTGGGGTGATTTACTTCTGGAAAAGTGGTGATTATCTGGTGGCGACGGTCATTTTTATGGCCAGTATTTTTATTCCGCTGCTTAAACTGTTTATTCTATTTTTCCTGCTGATTGCAGTCCGCATGCAATCTTCATTACGCTGGCGTTTTTCGCCTGAGCATTGTTCGATTTTATACCGGATTGTTGAGTTTATTGGCCGTTGGTCCATGATTGATGTTTTTGTGGTGGCCTTACTCACCGCGCTGATTCAGATTCAATCACTGGCCACGATCTTGGCTGGACCGGGTGCTGTTGCATTTGGCGCCGTGGTAGTCCTGACCATGTTTGCATCCTTGAGTTTCGACCCCCGAATGATCTGGGATAACTATTATTCCGGACAGTCCAAACAGCAGTCCCAGACAGCTCAAGGCACAGCGACCACGATGATGGAGCAGCACCATTGAATTACATTTTCCCTTTAATGACCTTTAAAAAGAACGATAAGCATGTCTGAGCATACTCCAAACAGTGAACATCCCGTTCCAGATCCGAATCATACTTCGCGTGGCTTGCCTGAACCACAAAAGAGAAAAGGCAAGTGGCGGCCGGCACTGATCTGGCTCATTCCGCTTGTGGCGTTATTGATCGCGCTCTCGCTGGCGGTTAAGGCTATTTTAAACACCGGGCCCACAATCGATGTATCGTTCCGTACGGCCGAAGGCTTGGTGGCAGGCAAAACCACTGTGCGTTATAAACAGGTCGATATCGGACTGGTGCGTCAAATTGATTTAGCTGACGACGGCTCTCATGTCATTGCCAAAATTGAGCTACGCAAAGACGCCAGCCAGTTTGCCTCAAAAGATTCGCGTTTCTGGGTGGTGCGTCCACGAATTGGAACCAGTGGTGTATCGGGCATTGATACCTTATTGTCGGGTGCATACATCGAGGTCGATGGCGGCAAGTCCAAAGAGAAGCAAGAAGAATTTACCGGGCTTGAAGTGCCGCCTGTGGTGGCATCGGATGTACCCGGCAAAGTCTATTTTCTTAAAGCGCGTGATTTGGGTTCGCTGGATATTGGCTCACCGATTTATTATCGACGCATCAATGTCGGACAGATTACAGCGTATAAACTCTCGCAAGATGGCAAGAGCGTCGAGTTACAAACCTTTGTTCGCTCACCTTACGATAAATTTGTCACCACCGATGCGCGCTTTTGGCAAGCCAGCGGCGTTGATGTCACGCTCAATGCATCAGGCTTTAATTTAGACACCCAGTCGCTGGCCAGTATTGTGGCGGGCGGGATTGCCTTTGGTTATCCTGAATCATCTAATGCGGGGGTTGCGGCCAATCACAGTCGTTTTATTCTGGCAGATTCACGCACAGAAGCGCTTAAAGAACCAGACGGCCGACCAAAACAGATCATTATGTACTTTAATCATTCTATTCGTGGTCTAACTGCAGGCGCACCGATTGACTTTATGGGCTTAGAAATTGGGAATGTGAAATCGATTAATGTTGAATTCAACGCCAATTATACGCAGCTTCGTATGCGGGTTGAGGCGCTGATTTATCCGTCGCGTCTGGCCAACGGTAAAGAGCTCGATCCAGATGGTGATATTTTCAGATCATTTATCCAGCAAGGCTGGCGTGCTCAAATGCGCACAGGTAATTTGCTAACGGGCCAAAACTATATTGCCTTTGATAAGTTCCCGAAAGCCAAACCAGCAAATCTGATCATTCGACCAAATGGTGTTGTGGAAGTTCCGACCACGCCAACAGAACTCAGCGGCTTACAGGCTCAGGTTTCACAAATTGCCGACAAGCTCACCAAATTCCCACTGGTTGAAATTGGTCAAGATGTCCGCAAAACGCTGAAAAACATGAATACCGCTATTGAATCGACCGACAAGCTGGTTAAACAGTTAGATGGAAAGGTTGCACCAGATTTGCAAGCCACACTCACTGAAGTACGTAAAACTGTGAAATCAAGCGAATCAATTTTGTCGAGTGATGCACCAATGCAGCAAGATGTTCGCCGTGCGTTACAGCAAATGACGCGCGCCGCAGCATCCTTGCAATTGATGGCGGATTATATTGAACAACATCCAGAATCTTTGATTCGCGGCAAATTACCAGAGGATGATGATGATAAATAAGATTACACACCCAGTGTCACTGGGTCGTCGACTACTGGGATGTGTCACATTTGTGGCTTTACCGTGGCTTCTCAGTGCCTGTAGCAGTTCGCCAACACCGAACTATTATACGCTTTCACCTCAGGTAACGCCTTTGGCCAGCTCGAATGTTCGAGTCATTGAGGTGCTTCCTGTAGCGTTGCCCGACCGCCTCAACCGTATTCCGTTGGTCTTGCAGCAACCTTCGGGCGAATCCAAGGTACTCGATAATGATCGCTGGACCTCTACCTTTAGCTCTGAACTGCGTGATAGTCTGTCGGCTGGATTACAACGTAAGCTGGGCGCCGTCGATCGCTACAGCAGCGGTATGACTGGCGGGCAGGTCTCGTATCGTATTGCAACGGACTTTTCTCATTTCGATATCATCAGTGCGGGTAATGGTGAAAAGATGAAATCGAATACTCGTATGATTGATGTGGCGGTGGCCTGGATTATCAAACGACAAGAACCGATCAATGTACCTGTGAAAACCGCAGCGGCGGGAAGTGCGGAAATTGCCGATCGTCAAATGAGTTGTCGTGTGACCTTTCAGCAGCCAGTGGCATCTGGTGCAGGTGATATTCAGGCAACTGTGCGTGCTTCTAGTGTGGCAATGGAACGTGTGATTGATGCTGTGGCGCAGTCCGTAGTCGCCACCGAAGCCAAAATACGCCCTAACATTCAGGGCGTACGTTGTTCGTAAAACTTCAGCATCATTAAAAAAGCCTCACGCGTTGAGGCTTTTTTTATCGAGATGATCAAATCGCCTTAAAAAACTCGCTAGTCAAGAATTCTAGGGTTTTATAGATTGACTCTGTTGTGATACCGCTGTACGTTTTGTTTAGTTCTTTTTTGGAACTTAAAATTAGGTTTTATATTGATACGGCTGAAAAAATAAATAGATTCGGTTAACTACATGATGAAAGAATTTGCGAGGAAAATAACATGAACCCACATCAAATGACGGGGCTTGAAATGATGCAAGCATTTCAAAAAGGCTTGGTTCCAGCTCCTGGAATTTCAAAAACCATGGGAATGGGTGAGTTGGTCGAAGCCGAGTTTGGCCGAATTGTCATGCGTGCATTAGCTGATGAGCGTCATACCAATCCTTTAGGTGGCGTACATGGCGGATTTGCCGCAACTGTTTTGGATTCTGTCACTGGATGTTCAGCGCATTCGGTTCTGGCTGCTGGAGAAGGCTATGGGACCACCGATCTGGCCATAAAAATGTGCCGTCCAGTACCGTTTAATACGCCGCTCATAGCAGAAGGGAAAGTAATTAATATCGGGAAAAACCTGATTATTTCTGAAGGCTATTTGCGTGATGAAGAAGGAAAACTCTATGCGCATGCCACCGCAACCAATATGATTTTGCGTGCCAAATCAGCCTGAAAACAGCATTAAAATAATATTTAGATGCGTGACATCAATTTATTTTTTAAAAATGAAATAGAAAATTAGACTTTATCTCATCATCCGGTTCGCAAGTGTCGAACAGCAGAACCGGATTATTTGAGCATTTAAAGCTTGAACATTAACAGGCATGGCTAAAATGTGGTGCCAATAACTGTAGTCCACGGGTAATGTCGTGCAAAGACGAGCCATTCATCCAGAAGGATTTCTTTAATATCAAGGTTGTCATAATACTGTCGGCCTGATCTTCATCATTTAGGTTACATACAAGGCCGTAGCGATTTTCTAAAATCTTATTATTTTCAATAAACTGAATATAGTAAGCATGTAAATCCTGTGCATAGCCGAATACTGCATCACGTTGTTTTTTCATTGTTACGCTCCACCAGATATTGTTGATAATTTGATCTGCTCATGGCTATTGTTATGCAAAAGTAAAACGTCGTCAACTTGAATTTGTAACGAATTCAAGATAGATTAATAAAATACGATGAATGGTCAAGCGAGGAGGAGAATGATGGCTGAACAACATAAAAATGAGCACGGCGGTGCACGGGCCAATGCGGGTCGAAAGGCAAAATTTCAGGAACCCACTAAGGTGATTCGTGTGCCTGAGTCGCAAGTGGCATTTATCAAACAATGGCTGCTCGATAATTTAAAAACCAATAACCTGGTCGATTTTAAAACTTCGATCAAGGCACAGGCGATTCAGCCCAATACCGCCAAAATCTATCAGATTCCACTTGCCACTGAGCGTGTTGCGGCAGGTTTTCCGTCGCCAGCACAAGATCATGTCGAACAGGGACTCGATTTAAACGAATATCTGATTCGTAACGAAAGTGCGACGTTTATTGTGAAGGCCAATTCGCTTTCCATGCTCGATGCAGGTATTGATATCGACGATCCACTGATTGTTGACCGTAGCCTTCCTGCAAAATCGGGCGATATTGTGATCGCCATGGTCGACAATGAATTTACGGTCAAACGCTTGATGATCGATCATCATTTTCAGCCTCCAAAAATCTGGCTAAAAGCCGAAAATCCTGACTTTCAAGATATTTATATCGATGAAGGCCAAGAATTGGTGATTTGGGGTGTAGTGACTTACAACCTTAAACGAATGCGATAAGTCCATGAAACAGCGTATTTTTGCGCTCGTCGACGTCAATAATTGTTACGTCAGTTGTGAGCGAGTATTCGACCCCAAATTACATCAACGTCCAGTGGTCGTTTTGTCTAATAACGATGGCTGTGTCGTGTCACGCTCTAAAGAAGCCAAGGCATTGGGCATTAAAATGGCAGTTCCGCTTTTTCAGATTCAGCATTTGATTCGTCGGCATCACGTGGCTGTGCTTTCGAGCAACTATGCACTGTATGCCGAAATGTCCAGACGCTTTATGAATATTCTGGCTAACTTTGTCGGGCCGAACGATCAGGAAATCTATTCCATTGATGAATGTTTTTTGGAGCTGACCGACCATCAACACAGAGAAAACCTCAGTCAATATGCACGCCAGATTTTAAAAACCGTACAGACATGGTTAGGACTACCGTGCTGTATTGGTATTGGTTACTCAAAAACTCAAGCCAAAATGGCCAATCACCTCGCCAAAACCCATGCTGCATTTGATGGTGTCTGTAACATGGTCGATGAAGATCCCTGTGTGATTGAAGATTTGCTGGCACACACCGATGTAGGGGAGGTGTGGGGCGTCGGGCGCAAGCTACAAAAGCGTCTTGAACAAATGCAGATTTGCAGCGTGATGGATTTGGTTGAAGCTGATGATAAGCGACTCGGTCAACATTTTTCAGTGATGCTTGAAAATACAGTCCGTGAGCTTCGAGGGATATCTTGTATTGAACTTGAACATCAAGTGCCCGATAAGCAGCATATTATTAGTAGCCGTAGCTTTGGACAACCTGTTAAGGATTTGCAAAATCTGAGTGAAGCCTTAACGCAGTTTACCCAGCGGGCTGTAGAGCGGCTTTATGCACAGCGCCTGTTATGTAAATCGATCGGTGTTAGTATCCGTACCAACCGCTTTCAAGACGCTGAGTATTTTCATCCCTATACGATTGTCCATTTGAGAGATTACACCGACAATCTGCTGGAAATTAATAAAGCGGTTCAATATGGATTAAAGTGTATCTTTAAAGTAGGGCACAGCTACAAAAAAGCCGGTATTACGCTACTAGATGTAATTCCTCGGCAGCAATATGTACCAGATCTGTTTTTCGATGCACAGAGCACCATTAAAAATCAAAAATTACTGGATATATTGATTCAAATAAACAAAGAGCATGGCAAAGATCGAATTGTTTTGGCTCCTTTGACGAATAAGCAGCCTCGACCTTGGAAAATGAATCAGGCACATAAATCGCCCAGTTATCTTACTCAGTGGGCGGATGTGCTGAGGGTGCAATGATTAAATTTTAAGTATTGGTTTTGGTAAAAATAACCTTGTTTTTTGATTATAATGAAAGAATAAAAGTATATTTTTTCTTTAAATTGAAAAAATTGTCACTAATTTGGCTTTAAATGAAAAAAAATTTAAAAAATGAAATAAAAAAGTGATTTTAAGGGAAACAATCCCACCCTGATTTTCCTACACTATATCTCAAGGGTGTGATAGGGATCGAAAAGAGTAGCATGCACCAAAACGTATAACGTTAGTGTGTACTCACCCAAAAGGTCTCGATTCGGCTTAGGACGCTATAGATCAAGAGTTTATAGGCAAAAGGTTACAGCTTACAAAGCTTTAATTGTTGAAGTTAAACATATTGTTTTCCCTAAACACCCTCAAAATTTTAAAAGAATATAAAACATTATAAAAATCTAACATTCAGCATTTATATACTCTCTTCATCTTCATCTTCATCTTCATCTTCATCTTCATCTTCATCTTCATCTTCATCTTCATCTTCATCTTCATCTTGACGCAAAATAGAACAAATCAGCCCAAATTGATTTTGAACTTTAGTCGCGCAGATCTGATCAGTCACAACCACTGCCAGAAAAATCATTTAAACTCTAAGCATCGAATAAAAATGCGAAATGGATAAAGCAACATCATGAAATTTCCTCCTCAACAAAAAATTGCAGCAACTTATATGCGTGGTGGTACCAGTAAAGGTGTATTTTTTAATTTAAATGATTTGCCTGTTGAAGCTCAGGTTGCAGGAGCCGCTCGCGACCAGCTTTTGCTGCGTGTGATTGGAAGTCCCGATCCCTATGGCAAGCAAATTGACGGCATGGGCGGTGCAACATCAAGTACCAGTAAAACGGTCATTCTCGCCAAAAGTCAACAACCCGAGCATGATGTTGATTATTTGTTTGGACAGGTTTCGATTGACCAACCGTTTATCGACTGGAGCGGTAATTGCGGCAATTTAACCGCAGCAGTGGGTGCCTTTGCGATTCGTCAGGGATTGATTGACTCAGAGCGAGTTCCAGACAACGGGCACTGCACAGTACGCATCTGGCAAAAAAATATTCAAAAAACCATTATTGCCCACGTGCCGATCACACACGGTACGGTACAAGAAACTGGCGATTTTGAACTCGACGGAGTTACTTTTCCCGCCGCAGAAGTTCAGATCGAATTTTTAGATCCTGCCGAAGACGGGGAGGATGGCGGGGCAATGTTTCCAACGGGTCAAGTTGTCGATGATCTAGAAGTGCCTGGAGTTGGAACGTTTAAAGCCACATTCATCAATGCAGGCATTCCGACCATCTTTTTAAATGCAGCAGAACTGGGCTATACAGGTACCGAATTACAAGATCAGATTAATAATGATGTCGCTGCGCTGGCGCGTTTTGAAACCATTCGTGCCCATGGAGCAGTCAAAATGGGGCTTATCAAAGACATTTCAGAAGCAGCATCACGCCAGCACACACCGAAAATTGCGTTTGTTGCGCCGCCGCAGTCCTATCAGGCATCGAGCGGAAAAACGGTTGAGCTATCCGATATCGATTTACTGGTGCGCGCATTATCGAT
Organism: Acinetobacter sp. ACZLY 512; assembly: GCF_023614015.1. Classification (NCBI taxonomy): domain Bacteria; kingdom Pseudomonadati; phylum Pseudomonadota; class Gammaproteobacteria; order Moraxellales; family Moraxellaceae; genus Acinetobacter; species Acinetobacter sp. ACZLY 512. The sequence goes on along the minus strand of NZ_JAKIVI010000001.1, from coordinate 440,121 downwards.
GGGTAAATTGCACCATGCCATGATGGGAACCGCCGCAGTCGCCATTGGTACTGCCGCTGCCGTACCGGGAACGTTGGTACACACAGCTGCTGGTGCCATACCACGTGAAGCGGTTCGATTTGGTCATCCATCGGGTACCTTACGTGTTGGTGCAGAAGCAGTACAAGACACCAGCGGACAATGGCAAGTGAAAAAAGCAATTATGAGTCGTAGCGCCCGTGTTCTGATGGAGGGTTTTGTTTATGTGCCTCAGTAATATGTATCAGGCTTAAACTAACTGTTGCTGTCTGACGCACTGAGTTGGCCTTCGGCAATCAGCTGTTCGGCCATCTCTTTCGTTTTTTTCAAGCCGGGCATTCGATATTCGGTATGCCCGTAATCTTGAATCGATTTCCAGCGGCCTCCCCACGTTAAGCCTACCGACTCTGCAACTTCACCATAAAGCTGATAGCCACGCATGGCCCACGGATCACGCTCCGAAATCACGACTTTGCCGTTACGTTTAAATGCCACATCGGCGGCTAGGCCAAATTGATGATAGCTTTGATAGCCCCGGGCACGCGTGGTATTGGGGTTGCCAGACAAGAAGTTCTGTCGCTCAGGGCTACGGTATCCTTCGAGTAATACCAATTCATAGCCATGGCGCTCTTTCATGATTTTAAACACCATCAACAAACGTTGTTTGTAACGTGGATTCATCTTGTCCCATTTACGATCAACAAACTGGGTATCCATAATCAGACTATGGTGCCCAATGGCTTCGGCCTCCGCTGTGATACTCGGTTCTGCAGGCCGGCTACTGGCATATTGCTGTTCGAGCTGATTGGCCTCAACAATTGCAGCTTCAATCAAGGATTGATCGACTTCAGGTGGAGGCGTGAGCATTTCACCATTTAAGAGCGTATAGATTTGTGGATCGACTTCTTTTAGATATTCGGCCTCAATTTTGCTCGAGCTGACTGGTCGTGTAAAAGCAAACACCAGCACACTACTAAACAATAGTAATCCTGCAATTAAAATCCACCATTGCTGCAAATGCCATTGCGACTGTAATTGCTGCGATGACGATGCTGCATGCATGCGCTGTACCATCGTTTTAGCATGCTGGATTTTATGTTTACTTTGGGGGAGAAGTGTCTGAAGCCATTGTTTCGCTTTAAAGCGCAGCTCATACGACATAAACAGTGTCAATGTCACTGCCACTGCAATAAAACCCAAAATAATCAGAATGATCATAGATGAGACTTAACTCGCCTCTGCAGGTTTTGCTGGCGCAGCAGTTGAAGGCTCGGCTGTAGAATCTGTTGTGGGCTTAGCAGCTGGTACGGCAGCATCATGATTAGTTTTAGGCTCTGCTGTATTGGCTTTTTTGGGTGTCGTTTGAGCCGCAGGTTTAGGAGATGTTGCTGTTTTCGGTGTCGCATGTAGCGATTGATCAAATGGCGAAACACGTTGAACCGGCGGGGCTGCGGGAGTATGCGAAAAAAGTTTGCTGAGCTCACTGTCTTTCGGCTGTGCGATTTCAGTATCGGCTTCATCGCCCGTTGTCGTGGTTACATGCGCGGTTTCTGAACGTGCAGGTGTTTCCACATCCTGACGTAAGCTAGGTGGATTCGGCGTAATTGGAACCACAACCTCGTCGGCTTGTGAATGTGCCGAAGATAAACCCATAGAAGGTTGTAAAACCAGAAAAAATCCCATTAAAGTGACGCCAACGCCGGTCATGAACCCCACAAGACCAAACATAAAAGGTGAAGCTGATTTTTTTTTAGATGTTTGTAATATACGTAATGAAGTCGGTTTTTCTTGTGCCATATCCGTGCCTTTTAAGGTAAGTAAATGGTGATATGTGCTTCTTCAGCAGGCGCGGAAACCACATTCTGATAAGGTGCAAGTGAGCTATTGGCCTGATGCCCCAACATATATTTGAGTCCGCCGAAACTCAAAAGTGCAAAAATCAGTAAAATAATTAAAATCCAAAAAAATGGCAGCTCACCATGAATCATATTTCGAATTTGATCGGGAATAGCCGCAAAAGGTGAGAAGGCTGCCTTTTTACCCTTTAAGTAGTCAATTTCATCTCCAACCCGTGCCACTAAATGATTCAGACTTTCAATCGATTCAATCCGATATTTGCCCTGAAATCCGAGCAATAAACAATAATGAAAGACTTCTAAAGACGCGAGACGCGCTTTGCCTTTACTGCGCAGTTGTTCCAGTATTTCAAAAAATTGATAGCCAGCAAGCTGTGAACCAAAGAGGCTTAATTGTAATGGACTGATCAGCCATGCATTTTGCAAGTGAAAGAAACTTGGATCTTGCTGAGTCACAATCGTTTCATCTATCAGCGCACAAAAAGCATATTTAGCATCGTGGATATCATCGGCTGAAAAATGCAGCTTTTTAGCTTGCTGTTCAAAGCGATTGAGTAAGTCGACAATTTTCTGGCGGAATTCTTGCACATCCGATGGGATATACTGATTTCGAATGAGGAAAACAATATAAAATCCATCATGTAACAAATCGACCAGATTGACACTTTGCTGCTGACTGTATTGATTGGGTGCTGAAAAATCACCGCCGATTTTGCCATCGTCAAATAGTGAAGGGGCACCAGTAGGTTGGCTCATCCAGATTCTCCTTAGGCGTTCATCACAGCAATCAATTCAATGCTAATATCTTGAAAACCCGATGGAACGTATAAACAGATCGATTCGGATTCCAGCATGCGTTGATACAGATCGTGATGTGGTTCAATTTCGAAATAACTTACCCCAGAGCGCACGGGAATAGCGGTCGGCACCTGCATCAGATGATGCAATGGTATGGCAGGTAGGGCTGCCACCACGCGTTGCTCGACATCTACTGTACTGCCCACTTTAAAGCGTAACGGCACGATCTGAACCAGTTCGTGGGTTTGCATCATGCTGCTCGACACTGCAATATACAGCCGTGTATCTCGGGTGATTTTGTCTGATTCAAGACTACCCAACCAGTAAGAAGGACGAATTTCCTTAAGCGCAATACTGATATATCGACTCGAAATAATCGTATCGAGCAAATCGCGTAAAATGACATCCAGCTCTTGAAAACTATGCTGTAATTGATGATGGCGATATGAAGGCAACTGATCGACTTCGTACGCGGTTGAAAACGTCAGTAAAGACCCTGTTAGGCGTAACAACTCAAAGAAAAGCCGCTCTGGATGAATTTGAGGATACTGCAAAAAATGGCTTAATGTGGCATGTGCTGTATTCAGTGCATTGACCAACCAGAACGAGACAATATCGCCAGAGCGAAATTCGATGAGTTTCTGTTCGTTTTCGCGATTGTTGGTCTGAATCGTTTTAATTTTGGCGCGAATGACATTCAGCGTACGTTTTAAATTAGAGGTTAAGGCCTCTGAAGCTTCGATATGGAGTAGCGGTGCAATAAACTTCTGATCCAGTTCGAAAGCGCCAGAGCTATGACGTTTGATGCGTCCAATCGGGAGGTATAAAAAACCCTCTAACTGGCTAATTGGATCTGCGACTGGATCGAGTAAGCGTAATACGGCACGACGTCGCAGTAAGGTGATGTCGGCAGGTTGAGCATCGGTAAACAAGTCATGGGTATGTGCAAGATGCGATGCATAACGCCCCGAATGCTGCTGTTCTTGATCATGACTCATGTTCTTTTTATTGGGCTGAACCACAGGTAGCGTCAGATAAATTGTCATCTCACCACGGAAATTCAGATCATCAAGTAACAAAGGTTCCGGCAATAAATCTGTACTCGGTGCGTGATAAATCTCGCCGTCTTGCCAAATCATTTCAATGTTTTCGAGTGCCAGCACGTGAGTACCGAGTTGTAACTCGTCAAAACGCAGTTGCCGAATACCATATGCAAATGGAATGGTTGACCGAATGGTTTGATTCAGGCGCTGCTCATGATAGCTGTCCTGAATTTGAAAATGCTGTGGACGTAAAAACAATCCTTCGCCCCAGAGGATTTTTTCTGCTTTAAACATATGTTTTTACCCACATTTATTCATATTCATTTTGGGTTTGAACACCCAATGCATCATGTATTTGTTGAAGCGGATGTTCATCCTTAATCACTTGGGCCAGCCATTCGTGTAGCGGCATCTGACTCCATTTAATGGTTTTTTGCAGCATATAACTGACAGGGCTATGCGGTTCATTGGTTTGAAAATAGTCCGAAATTTGCTGTAGTACGCGAATGGCCTGTTCGCGGTTTTCAATATGGCTTTGAGCAACTGGCTGAAACTGTGAGGATACAGGCTGTGCTACAGGGTGGTTAGTTTGCTCTAAAGCGACAAAATCATTGTGGTTTTGATCAGATATGGAGGAGGTTTGGCTTGGCGCAGTATCAAACGTATCGGCCTTATAAATTTTGCGCAGAGTCACATCAATTCCCTCCAGACTCGAATCAATTGCAGCATAGCTTGGCGCATCAAGCCCCATATGTGCATCAAGTACCTGTTTTAAGGTATGCCATTGCTCAAGAATTTCTTTAAATGACTGATAGTTTTGATATTGAAAACTTTTTGAAGTGTTAAACAGGGCTTGCTCAAATACTTCAAGTTCATTTGGTGCATCTGAATCGGAGTATTCATCGCTTTGCTTTCTACGAATATTCTGATGGTAAAGAAAACTTTCGTATTGCAGCAATGCATAATGAGGTGCTGTATTGATCAGAGGTACTTTTTTTACAAGCATTGGAAGCTGATTAATTAATCCCTGTAATAGCCCCAAACGCTGGTCTAAATCCTGATCTTCAATCACCGGATGAATCGAATCCCAGTAACGATCGAGGAGCAGATGACTCAGCTCTACGCCTTTGGCAATACCTTCAAATCCAGCCAGATTTGCCCAGCCTTCAATGAGCCAAGTGAGTAAACGAATATCTTTGGTGTGCTGTTGCAATAAATCTGTCGATGTCTCAATGACCAATTCCCAGTTGGCCTGTTTGGGTGCGGTAACCCAATCTCCCTGATCAAGCAGCAGATCATCTTGTGTTCTGGCCTGCTTGATCCGATGAAATTCATTAGAGAATGAATAATCCTCTCCACATGGCGAGTGTTCAGTAATTGGATTTAGCAATTCTGACAAATTTAGTTGCATAACATTACTCTATAGACTCACGCTTCAGACACTTTAGTCGTTTTGACGACACGTTTTTTACTCGATTTTTTTTCAACAGGATCAAGCTGGTAGACGATTTCATCGTCTTGGGTATCTATTACAATTCGTTTTGGTAGGTTTTGATCGGCCAACGCCATCAAAATATGGGTGGCAAGTGCTGGTAATACACTTGCATTTAAAATGTGATCAACATTACGCGCACCACTATCGACTTCGGTACAACGCATCAAAATGAGTTCAACCACATCATCTGAATACTCCACCTCTGTACTGTACTGGGCCGTCAAACGGTCAACAATTTTATCGAGTTTATGGCGAATAATCTGAATCAGTAACTCATCGTGCAATGGAAAATAGGGCACAATTCGCATACGTCCTAAAAATGCCGGTTTAAAGTGCTGATATAAACTTGGTTTAAGTTGTTCAATCAATTCAATCGCGCTTGGCCATTCCTCGACTGGACGGTTAATACACGTTTTCATGATGCTGCTTGAACCCGCATTTGAGGTCAGAATGAGGGTGGTATTTTTAAAGTCGATTAACCGGCCTTCACCATCCTCAAGCATGCCTTTATCAAACACCTGATAAAACAGCTCTTGAACATCGCTATGGGCTTTTTCAATTTCATCGAGTAATACCACGCTGTACGGATGACGACGCACAGCTTCGGTTAACACGCCACCTTGACCGTAACCGACATAGCCTGGAGGCGCACCTTTTAGAGATGAAACGGTATGTGCTTCTTGGTATTCAGACATATTGATGGTAATCAGGTGTTGTTCACCACCATAAAGCTCATTTGCAAGTGCAAGTGCAGTTTCTGTTTTACCGACACCACTTGGTCCTACCAGTAAAAATACGCCTTGTGGCTTATTGGGATCTTCCAAACGAGCTTTAGAGGTTTTAATTCCCTGCACGAGCTGTTCAAGCGCATAATCTTGTCCCATTACGCGCTGTTCTAATTTATCTTTGAGCGTCAGGATATGTTGAATTTCGTCATGCACCATATTACCTACTGGAATACCGGTCCAGTCGGAAATAATCTGGTTAATCATCTGTGCAGTTACACGTTCAAACACCAATGGCTCATTGCCCTGAAGCTGTTGTAAGCTATTACGCAATGGCAAAAGCTGAGCTGAATAATCCTCTAAATTTTCACTATTTTTTTGAATATCCTGAATTTTTTTAACCAGTTCAAGCTCTTGCTGCCAGCGTGCATGTACGGCTTGGATCTGATGATTTACAGCTTGAATATCCTGATTCAAGCTGTTTAAACGCTGCTCATGTGCCGCAGAGTGGCGATGCTCATGCGTTAATAAATCGTGTTCAAGTTGAAGATTATGCAGCTCGGCCTGTAGCTGATCGAGCATCACCGGCTGTGCATTTTGTGTCAGTGCGACACGCGCTGCGGCGGTATCGAGCACACTGATGGCTTTGTCTGGGAGCTGACGACCGCTGATGTAGCGATGCGAGGCCTGTACGGCTGTCACAATCGCCTCATCGTCGATATGTAAATTAAAATGCTGCTGCATGACTGGAATCATGGCGCGCAGCATGTCAACCGCAACTTCTTCAGACGGTTCTTCAACTTTAATGACCTGAAAGCGACGGCTGAGCGCAGCATCTTTTTCAAAATATTGTTTGTATTCTGCCCACGTGGTTGCTGCGATTGTTCGAAGCTCACCCCGCGCAAGGGCAGGCTTTAAAAGGTTGGCAGCATCATTTTGCCCGGCTTGTCCGCCTGCACCAATCAGGGTATGTGCCTCGTCAATGAACAAAATAATAGGATGCGTCGAAGATTGAACTTCTTGAATCACTTGTTTTAAACGATTTTCAAATTCACCTTTTACACTTGCGCCTGCTTGTAGCAGCCCCATATCCAAGGTATGCAAGTGTACATTGAGTAGGGCACTCGGTACCTGACCCTGTGCAATCTTGAGTGCAAGCCCTTCAACCACCGCGGTTTTTCCCACGCCAGGTTCACCAGTTAAAATCGGATTGTTCTGACGTCTACGCATCAAAATATCCAGCATTAAGCGAATTTCGTTTTCACGGCCAATTACAGGATCAATTGCACCATTTTTAGCTTTATCGGTTAGATTGATGGTGTATAAATCGAGTGCTGGCGTTTTTTGTTTGGTATCTGACGCTTTTGCAGGTGCAGGATTAACGTCTTCGTGATGAATATTTTCTGGGCTGTGTTCACACTCTTCGAGAAACTTATGTTTGAGTAATTCAACTGGAATATCCTCAAAACGTTCCGATGCACGAATCGCAATTTGATAAAGATCGGCTGCTGTTAATAGCGCGACCAATAAATGGCCACTTCGAATAATCGGGGTTTGATCTGCTGATGCAACTAACCAAGCCTGTTCCAATAATCGAACAATTGATTTTGAGAAAATTGGCGTGCGATTATTTCCCTTAGGCAGGGTGTTAAGTGATTGATTTAAATCATTTGAAAGTTCATCTAAATTAATTTTGTATTTATTTAGTAAAATTTTTAAATCGTTATTGCTGCTTTGATTTAAAAGCTCTAAAAACAGGTGTTCGATTTCAATTTCAAAGTTTTGTAACAAAATACATGAGTTTGCTGATTTTTCTAATGCTGTCCGAGAGTTACTCGATAATTTGGTAATTAGAATTTTTAAATTGCTCATCATAAATCTCAGGTCGTTTTATTAATATTTACTAGAATCTTGAATAAGAAAATTCACATCTTCTAAAAAATAAAACACCATTTTTTATGTATAATTTATTGATTTTAAATAAATTATACTTTTTTAGGTGCGTTTTGCTTTTTTATTCTACCGAAAAAAAACATTAATGGGTAGATGAAGTTGATTGTATTAAACTCTCTTGTATTGATTATTGATTGCGTGTTAAATAAAGTTTTAAAATAAATAGACAGATTAGTCTTGACGAGCTTGGTGTGTTTTTTGATAGAATCCGCACGTTCGAATTTTATAAAAATTGATGAGCAGATTTGTGATTGACAAAAAATTGTAATGTCTTTCCCTAAAAAATTTAAATGATTAAGAGGCATATTTTGAGAAAAAGTATTGTATTTTCAGTGATTTTAGTTGGCTTAACATTTTTAAATTCTGCTCATGCAAACGATGAAAATATTAAGCTGAAAAAGAGCTGTATACGTGATTATCCGCAGGCTGCAGGGCAAACAGATCAAGCCCTACTTTCACTTTATGCACAAGTATGTGATAAAAAAAATGCCGATCGTAAAAATGATTTATTGGCTCAGGCTGCGATGCGTTTTCATCAGATTGGACAAAATATGAATGCGCTGTATTTGGTCAATCAACTCAAGCAGCAGAATGTTCGCGGAAATCTCCTCACAGACGTCACTTTCTTATCGAGCGTTGCGATTGCCAATACAAGCTTAAAAGAGATGCGTAACACTGAAATGCGTTTTCTCACTGAAGATACGACTTATCCACCCGCGAAAGAACTTGCTGACGCGATTAAAAGTGCTGTTCCTGCGCCAGATACCTCAAACCTCAAACCCATCACCGATGAATCACTCAGAAATAAAGCACGTGCCCAACGTGTAGCTGCAACGTCCAGCACGAAGCGTTCTACAAAAAGTACGCCTAAACCAAAAGCGTCAAGCCCGGCTCCAGCCAAAGCCGCCGCTCCCGCATCGAAATCAAGTGCAAGTCCATTTGATTCTTTAAAGTAATTTGACACAGGAAAATTGACCATGGCGAAAAGAGAAAGCGTACAAAAGAAGCTTCAACGAATTCGACCACCACGTGTACAACTCACCTATGACGTTGAGATTGGTGATGGCAAAGAAGCAAAAGAGTTGCCATTTGTGGTAGGCGTAATGGGAGATTTTTCTGCGGCGTCAGAAGTTGAAAAAACCAAATTAAAAGATAAAAAATTTATTAACGTTGATTTAGACAATATTGACGATGTGATGCAATCCATGGCACCTCGTGCCGCGTTTGATGTAGGGAATACCTTAACTGAACAAGGCGGACGAATGCATGTGGATTTAACCTTTAATTCGATGGATGACTTTCGCCCAGAGCATGTGGCTCAACAAGTTGAGCCATTACGTAAGCTGGTCGAAGCACGTGAACGTCTGACCGATTTGCGTAATAAAATTTCGAATAATGAGCGACTTGAAGATTTACTCGATGAAGTGCTGAAAAATACTGATCAAGTGCGTAAATTAAGCAATGAGGTGGATCATGAGTAATTCACAACTGGCCAATACAGCGGCAGCAGTCGAGACTCAAAGTACACCTTTGCTCGATTCAATTGTCGAGCAAAGCCGCATTGCTCGTAATGATGAAGAGCATACACGTGCCAAAAGCCTCATTGGTGAATTGGCCAAAGAGGTGATGGCAGGTACCATTACCGTCTCTGAAAACATGACCTTGTCAATTGACAAACGAATTGCAGAGATTGATGCCTTGATTTCCCAGCAGCTTAGCGAAATTATGCATCATGAAAAGTTTCAAAAAATTGAATCGACTTGGCGTGGACTCTACTATTTCTGCCAAGAAACACCGTCAAATCCATTAATCAAAATCCGCATGCTCAATACCACAAAAAAAGAGCTGATCAAGGATTTTCAGGGTGCAACCGATTTCGATCAAAGTACCTTGTTTAAAAAGATTTATGAAGAAGAATATGGCTCTTTTGGGGGTGCACCTTATTCGGCGTTGATTGGTGATTTCGAGTTTGACCGCACGCCATCGGACATGTATCTGCTTGAGCAAATTTCACATGTAGCTGCTGCGGCTCATGCGCCGTTTATCTCGGCTGCCGATCCAAATATGTTTGGATTGGAGTCTTATACAGATATTGATCGTCCTCGTGATGTATCGAAAATTTTTGAAACGGCCGAATATGTACAATGGCGTTCGTTTCGAGACAGTGAAGACGCGCGCTATGTAGCGTTGACGATGCCACGTGTTTTGGGTCGTCTGCCGTATCATCCGAAAGAAGGTACAGCCACTGAAGGCTTTAACTTCGCAGAGGATGTGACAGGTCAAGATCACCACGATTATTTGTGGATGAATGCGGCTTATGCCTTTGGTACTCGACTCACCAATGCGTTTGATTTACACGGCTGGTGTGCCGCGATTCGTGGTGTTGAAGGCGGCGGATTGGTCGAAGGCCTGCCTGTACACACCTTTAAAACGCATGACGGCGAGGTGGCATTTAAATGCCCAACTGAAATTGCGATTACAGACCGTCGTGAAAAAGAGCTGAGCGATTTAGGCTTTATTCCGTTAGTACACTGTAAAAATACCGATTACGCTGCATTTTTTGGTGCGCAATCGACGCAAAAACCGAAAAAGTACGACAGTGATACTGCAAATGCCAATTCCGCATTGTCGAGTCAAATTCAATACATCATGGCCGTATCGCGTATTGCACATTACTTAAAAGCAATGATGCGCGATAAAGTCGGAAGTTTTGCTTCAGCAGGGAACGTAGAAGCCTTCTTGAATGAATGGCTGTCTCAGTATGTATTGCTTGATGATGGAGCTTCACAAGAAGCAAAAGCGCAATACCCACTTCGTGAGGCATCTGTAAAGGTTGTAGAAGATCCGGCACAACCGGGACACTACAAATCGGTGGTCTTTTTAAGACCCCACTTCCAGCTGGATGAGTTGTCAGTTTCTTTAAGACTAGTCACGGAACTTCCGCAGTCCTCAAATTAGAGAACAGCTCATAATAACTTTAAATTACAATAGGATAATTTTGAAATGAAAGATATATACGTTCAATTTCGTGGTAAATACAAGGTGGACGGCGAGTCACGTGATGCTGAGCACAAAGACTGGCTAGAAGTCAATTCATGGGCTCATAACATTCGTCAGCCAAAATCAGCAACTTCAAGTAGCGTCGGTGGTCATACAGCAGAACGTGTTGAACACTCAGACATGCTCTTTGTAAAAGATTTGGATGCAACAAGTCCAAAACTTTGGGAAGCATGTTCAGCGGGTTACACCTTCGACGAAGTACAGATCGACTTTTACCGTGCTAATGGCGACAAACGAATCAAGTACCTGCAGATTAAATTGAAGCATGTCTTGGTATCAAGCGTGACACCAACTGTAAATGAAGAAGGTGTACCGACTGAAACGTTTGGTCTTAAGTACGCAGCAGTAGAGTGGACTTACAACCAGCAAGACATCAATGGTACAGCGAAGGGTGCCGTTACCAAGAAATGGTCGTTGTCTAACAACACCGCGTCTTACGCAGCATAATCCATTAACTTCGAGCTGGATAGAGAACAATTTCGATTGTTCTCTATCTGGTTTTTCATGTTTGAGAAAATGAATCTAGATCACTTATATCCATTTGGATTTCGTTCGACACTGTTTGATCGACTTGCCTCTGAACAAGAAGACTTAAGCGGTTTGTCCGTACAACAATTGCGCGAATCTGTGGCACGTGATTTAGAAGATTTGCTCAACAGCCGCATTGCAAAAATGGACCATGTCATGGATCACTATCCATTGGCTCAAAAATCTATTTTGCAGTTTGGCATTATCGACTTTGTCGGTTTATCGACAGCCAATCCTATGGATCGGGAAAAAATCTGTCAATCGATCGAACAATCGATTGCCGCACATGAGCCTCGCTTAAAGCAGGTCAAGGTCGAGATGTTGCTTGATGGTCATAATATGGGCGCATTGTGTTTGAGTATTCAGGCCTATCTGAATATCCACCCATTATATGAACCAGTGGTATTTGATGCCTTGCTGAAACCAACCACACAACAATATGTAATTTCTGCTCAAAGCTAAGTGGAGCTGCTGTGATAGAAGAACTTTTACCCTATTATGAAAAACAGCTTCAAGAGTTTGGTCAGCAATCGCGTGAGTTTGCGCAGAAATATCCTAAAATTGCACAGCGTCTCGCGCTCAATCAAGAACAGATTGATGATCCGCATATCGAGCGCTTGATTCAGGCCTTTTCTTTAATTGCGGCGCGTATTGATAAAAAAATTACAGACAGCCACGACATTTTTACCCGCTCATTATTTGAGGTGATGTTTCCGCAATATTTGCGACACTTTCCAGCCTGTAGTGTGGTGAGTTTTGATGATCCTCAGAAACTCAAACAATTGACCGAGCCACATCTTATTCCGGCACAAACACGTTTGAAATCGCGCAGCTTTCGAGGCGTGCAGTGCGAATTTAACACCACCTATGATGTACGCTTATTGCCCATTCAACTGGCACGGGTTGAATTTAAAACATTAGACAGTGCTCGTGCACACTTGAGCCAAAATGCCAGTTTTAACTTTCATTTTGATCTTTTAAATCCGGCGCAGACATGGCTGCTTGATGAACAATTACCGATTTATCTGGACAGTATTTCTAATTTTCCGCTGCAAGTACTCGATCAGTTATTTAAAACAGAGACCCAGTTTTCGATTACTGTAAACCGCCAGACGCATAGTATTCCCAATCCATTTCAGATCATGGGCTTTGAAGAGGAGCAGGCCTTACTGCCGATTGATCACCATACCCATCATGCCTATCGGTTGTTGATGGAATATTTTTGCTTCCCAGAAAAATTCAATTATTTAAAGCTTAATCTTTCTATACTCAAGTCGTTCTTGTCGGGCCAGTCTGATTTTGAGCTATCAGTTCATCTTAAACTCAACTTGAATGATACAGCGAGCGTTCGTAATTACTCTGAACTTGACACTGAAAACTTCAAACTCTTTACCACACCGATTATCAATCTTTTTGAAAAACAGGCCGAACCACAAAAGATCAATCATCAGCAACTTGAATATTCATTGTTGACCGATGCTCATTATCCTGATGCCTATCAGGTGTATGCTATTCAAAATATGCAGATGATTCGCGAGAAAAGTAATCAGGAACAGATCACCACACCTGTTTTACCTTTTTTCGCCATGAGTCATTATCACCCTCAGACGGTTAAGTTTTTTTATGCATTGAATCAGCAAAAAATAAGCAGTTCGAGCCGGATGCAGACCCGATTTACAATTGTTTCAAAACAGCTGGAACCATTTAATACGTCTTCAGACTACGTGAGTACGCAATTGTTGTGTTCAAACTGGGACCTTCCACACGAGGTCTTGGGACAAACACACACCACGCTCAATCTAAACAACAGTACGCTGGCACGCCGTGCAACGGTTTTAAAACGACCTACCATGCCGTATCAGTTTGAACAAAATAAAAATGAGCAGTGGCGAATTATTTCGCATTTATCACTCAATACGCTGGCACTCATGAAAGGCGATAGCCTGTCGCATCTAAAGGAACTTTTAGCGCTCTACAATTTGCCACATTCTAAAGAAAATACATTACTGATTCATGCCATCAAACAAATCCAGTTTGAATTAACGCACAAGCTGGTCGAGGCCAAACCTTTTCCTATGTTTGTGCGAGGGATCAAAGCCAACGTTTATCTTGATCCTGCAGTTTTTCGTGGGCACAGCGTATATATTTTCAGTCAGTTGCTCAGTCATATCTTCAATTTAAAAGTTCAAATGAACAGTTTTGTCGATGTGGTGATTTGGGACAGTCAACGTCAACAGGAGTTATACCAATGCGTTCAGAACGTTGGTGGCAAAGCACTTCTGTAACAGAAAACCTGTTTCAGACACCTAAAAAATTCGAATTTATTCAGGCCATCCGTTTACTACGACATGTACCATTTCGCCTTAATCAGCGTCGCTGGGCATCGCATTTTTATTTTGGTACATCGTTAGAATTAGGTTTTCCTGCCACTGAAATTGAGCATCTGGCACAAGAAAATGATCGTATCGAACTGGTCAATCTGATTGTCGGCTTAACTGGAACGCAAGGCGCATTACCTTATACCTATACCAACAAAGTCAAGCGCAGTGCACGGCCTCAACGTAAAGAAACCCAAGCCTTTTTAGGCCTGTTTAACCACACTTTGTCTGCCCAGTATGTAGATGCCAGTCTGGTACATCATTTACCGCTTCGCTATGAAATTGAAGAAGAAAATCATTATTTAAAGATTTTGCATGCACTGAATGGCTATATTGCCGAGCAGCATCATCAGCCAGAGTTAGACGAATACTTCGCAGAATTTGCAGGCTTAATGCAGGGGCAAAATCATACGGCTTATGCACTCAGTACCATGCTACGTTGTATTTTTAAACAGCAAGTAAAAGTTCAAGAGTTTATTCGGGAAAAGTTTGCCTTAAACGATGCACAGAAAACTTCTTTAGGCGGACAAAACCCGAGCTTGTTGGGCGTGAATACCTTCTGTGGTGATCAAGTAGAGCAGATGGATGGCAAAATTGAGATCCAGATTGGTCCACTGCAACGTCAGGATTACTTGCGTTTTTTGCCGTCTGGTGAGCATAGCCAGCGATTAAAACAAATTTTACAAACATGGAGTAACCCGACGCTATTGGTCGATGTACGTCTGATTTTAAAACATGAAGATGTACAACCATTTCAATTGAGTTCAGTGCATGAGCAGGGGCTAGGACAAGGTGCTTTTTTGATGTCGGCAGCATCTGGGCAAGATCGTGATGACACCTGCTATGCCTTGATCGGGGTGGTTGCATGATTAAAAAAATAATATGGGTGTTGCTGGGTGTTTTGCTACTGGTTATCAGTGTAGAGATTCTTTACTGGAAGGACAGTCAGTTTGATCCAAGCAGTACCGATTTATGGCTGTATCTGTTTGTACTGCCTCTTGTATTGGGGCTTTTGATCTTAAGTCCATGGCTTCTTTATCGCGCCTATCGTGCATATCAAAATCGTCAGCAGCAAGCTTCAATGCAGCCGCAACATGCTCAGGAAATACCTGCTCAAGCCGTGCAGGCAGAAGTGCCCGAGTGGCTTAAGCTGAATGTTTTTGCCGCATCTGCCTATGCCGAAAGTGGTGAAAACACGGATATTCTTGAGGCGATTGTGGCTTATCAAAGTCCAAGTTTAGATAGTGAGCTGACCAATTCTTATGGTTTGCCTATTTTGTCATATCGCATTGCAGATTTGGTTTTGGCTGACGATGAATCGGAGCTTGCGCTTCGTCAGCAGCGAATTTATAGCTTGATTCAGCATCAACTCGAACAGCATCAATCGGTGTTTGAGTCGATTGCCGCGCATTTAAATCGTTCTGCATTATTTTATGACACACAGGAAAGTTATGACTATCGTGTTCATCCAGGTTGGAAAAATGAGCAAGCCGATACACGTGAGCTTGAATCCGCAATGTTCACGCCACCTGTACAGCAGCTCGATCGTTTAACGCTACAACTATTTTTGCCTGAAGACTTGTTACACATTTGGCAGGATGAGCATGCCAATTCGCTGATCTATGCACAGCTTACGCAGTACGGTTTAAATCCAGAGCAGCTCATGATTGAGTATCAATTTGTGAGTTCAGTTTCGGCTTATTCTAAATGGAACAGTTTACTTCGAGAAATTACAAGTAAACCAAATGAAGTGTATTGGGTGGCAGCAGTCGATTCGGAAATTGATCAGGATGTAATAGACGAGCGCTTCTGGCAAAAAGAAAATCACGTACCGGCCGAGTTTATCAGTAGCTGTTGTATAGCAGCAGAGACCGTGGTGATTGAAGGCTTAGAACCTATCAAGCATCTGAATGTCTGTAAAGCTGCTGCGCACGCTGCACTCTGTGATTTAAATCTGGAAACACATGCGCAGTATGAGGCGGAAGATCCTTTTGTGTATGTGCTTGAGCCAGCAACACAATTCAATTTGAGCAAAAAACTCGATCATTTTTTTCAACAAACTTCAATCGAGGCGCATCACTATCTCTATCCGTGCGCGCTCAGTGCCGATACTCAGCAGGTGGCAAAAATCTATGCCACGATGCTAGCGATGCAAGCAACTCTCCCGCCGCTTAATGTGGTGGTGAGTACAACAGATCACACATTAACGGTCATTCAAAATCCAGTGGCTGAGGTTGAAACCAAGGATGAGGCTGCTGCATGACCTTAACTTTTTTAATTTTAAATTTGAAATGAGAACACGATGTATACAATTTTAGGCTACTTGTGGCAGTACATCACTAATCCAAAAGCGATCATCGCACTGTCGTTGCTGGTGGCGCTAATTTCATCGTATTCATATATTCCCCAGACCATTTTCTGGATTTTGCTGGCTCTGTACGTGTTGATGTTGCTTGCATATGGCATCTACTGGTTAATTCAGCGTCGCCGACATGCCAAACAAGGAGAAGAACTGGCACAGGCGATTGAAAAAGAAATTGAAACAGAAACGCATTCACATAACAATAAAGACGAACTGCATTTGATGCAGCAACAAATGAAAGAGTCGGTTCAACTGATTCGTAAGTCTCGCCTTGGAGATAAGAAGGGCAACGCGGCATTGTATGAGCTACCGTGGTACATGGTGATCGGGAATCCTGCTGCGGGAAAAAGTTCTGCAATTTATAATTCTGGCTTAAAGTTTCCTTTTGAAGAGAACCATCAGAAAATGGTCTCTGCGGGACTCAGTGGAACGAGAAACTGCGACTGGTTTTTTTCGACTGACGGTATTTTACTGGATACCGCGGGGCGCTACTCGGTGTACTCAGAAGATCACTCTGAGTGGTTGGGCTTTTTAAGCCTATTGAAAAAAAATCGCCCGAAGGCACCTGTGAATGGACTAATTGTGATTGTGAGTATTGCAGAGCTCATTAGTCAAAGTCCTGAAAGTTCGCTCAAGCTTGCGAAAAACTTACGTGCGCGTATACAAGATCTGACCGAAAAACTTGAAGTAATTGTTCCGGTTTATCTGGTCTTTTCAAAGATGGATTTAATTGCAGGGTTCACCGAATTTTTCGATTGCTACGAGGCGCAAGAATACAATCAGGCTTGGGGCGCTACACTGCCGTATGAGCAAAACTCATCGCAAAATGCTGTGGATCTTTTTGATCATCATTACAATGTTTTGTATGAAGGGCTAAAAGGGGTCAGTACGACACATCTAAGCCGGCGTCATGCGCAAAATATTTCACCGAGCGTCATGACCTTCCCACTCGAGTTTAAAACACTTAAACCCGCATTAAGAAGCTTTGTTTCAACCCTATTTGAAGATAATCCGTACCAGTTCCAACCTGTATTTCGCGGCTTTTATTTTACCAGTGCGTTACAAGAGGGTGTGGTCGAAAGCCCGATGACCGAGCAGATTGCTCAAGAATTTCGCTTATCGGCCATTGAACATCCCGAACAGCCACACGCAACTCAATCGCAGATTCAAAATCACGGTTATTTCTTAAAAGGATTATTTTCCGATGTGATTTTGCGTGATAAAGAACTGGTCAAACAGCACATCAATCCAGCCAAAAAACGTCAGCGCCACGTTGCCTTTATTGGTTCGTTAGTGGGGGTTGCGTTAATTTTGGGGGTATGGGTCTGGTCATATCGCAATAATCAGCAATTGATTCAAGATGTGCAGGCTGATTTAAACAAAGTGGTGCAACTAGAAAAAACTTCCGGTCAGCAACTTTCAACCCAACTGGATGCACTGTTGATTTTACAAGAACGGTTGCAACAGCTTGATGAGTTTGATCAGCATCGCCCGCTCAAGTTTAGTTTTGGTTTGTATCAAGGTAATCGCTTGCGTGAGCAACTGCGTGCCGAGTATCTCAATGGTGTTCGCCAAATTGTATTGATACCTACGCAGCAAAATATTGCGCAGTATTTGCAACGTGTAAAAGGCAATGAAGAGTCGCTTAAAGGCAATCATTCAAATGTCGAGATCAAACAAGTCGCAAAAACACAGCAGTATCTCGAGCCATCAGACAGCAATCCGCAAGATGCCTATAATGCACTCAAAGCGTATCTGATGATGAGTAATCCGCAGTACCGCGAATCGAGCCATTTAAATGATCAGGTGACACGTTTCTGGCGCTCTTGGCTAGATGCCAATAAAGGTCAGATGCCGCGCGGTGAAATGATCCAAAAAGCTGAACAAATTTTATCTTACGCACTGACACTGACCACCGATTCAAATTTCCCGGTGTTACAAGCCGATAGCCAACTGGTCGATCAAACACGTCAGGTCTTATTGGCCGTAATTCGGGGAATGCCTGCGCGTGATCGTGTGTATAACGAAATTAAAATGCGTGCTGCTGTGCGTTATCCTGCATTAACTGTCTCGCAGATTGTGGGTGAAAACAGTAAAGGAATTATCCTAGGCAGTTATGCGCTCCCGGGAATGTTCACTCATAAGGCATGGACTGACTATATCGAAACCGCTATTGATGAAGTCGCCAATAAACCTACAGACACCAAAGACTGGGTGCTCAATAGTCGCCAATCGGATGACCTGA
The DNA here is from genome assembly GCF_023614015.1 of Acinetobacter sp. ACZLY 512. NCBI lineage: Bacteria > Pseudomonadati > Pseudomonadota > Gammaproteobacteria > Moraxellales > Moraxellaceae > Acinetobacter > Acinetobacter sp. ACZLY 512. The sequence continues at coordinate 421,660 of NZ_JAKIVI010000001.1, read as the reverse complement.
CCTTTTCGGGAAGCCCAGAGCAGATTCGCAAACAATTGGTGGCGTTATATAAACAAGACTATATCGCAGAATGGCGTAAGTTTTTAAATGGTGTGCATTATGCCAAAGCCACTCAATTTAGCCAGCAAGTGAAAAATATTGATGTTTTAGGTGAACCGCAAAATTCACCGATTCGTACCTTTCTTGATCGGGTTGCAATAGAAACCAACTGGGATAACCCAGTGGTTCAGGCCGAACTGGCTGCACCGCAAAAAGGTTTTATTGCATGGTTTAAACGCAAAGTGCTTAATCGTGATGATGATAAGCTCAAGCAACAAGCCATGAGCAAAGCCCAAGGGCAGATCTCACAGCAGTATCAGATGTTTTATCAACTGGTGCGCAAACGCGATGATCAGCAAAACAAATCACTGTTAGATGAATATCTTGAAAATCTCGCGCAAGTGCGTAGTAAATTCAACGAGCTGAAAAATGCGGGTGAGATTGGCCCAAGTGCAATCACTTTGGTCAAACAAACCATCAACGATCAAACTTCGGTGTTTAATGTGACACAGAAATTGATTGATGAAAAAATCTCGGTCGGCGCAAATGAGCTGGATCAGCAGATGTTGCAACGGTTTTTAGTGACGCCGCTGACGCAGTCTTTTGACAGTCTGATTGTACCTGCACAAGACGAAATTAATAAATTATGGACCATGCAGGCCTATCAGCCATTTAGTACCAATTTAAGTCAGAAATATCCGTTTAATTCATCGGCTACCTTGCAGGCCACCAATGCTGAAATCGGGCAAATTTTTGGTGAAAGTGGCAGCATTGCGCGCTTTGTTAAAGAAAATCTGGATCCGCTGGTGATTCGACGTGGCTATACACTGACCTCAAAAACATGGAAAGACTTGGGCATTAGCTTAAATCCTCAGTTTGTGATGAATTTCCAGCGTTATGTTGCGCCGATTAATGGCATGGCAACAGGCGAATTAAATCAAACGCCTGCTGCTGCACCAGCGGCAGCTCAGTCTAACTTCCAATTTTATCCATTACCGAATAGCCAGTTCAGCTCGTATACGATTGATATCGATGGCCAGCGTATGACCTACGAGAACGGTATTCAACAGTGGGTCAATTTTGTTTGGCCAAATCAAGGTGCAATACCGGGTGCTCGTATTACAGCAGTCGATTTACAAGGAAAAACCCATACCATTTTTGATGAGCCGGGTGAGTATGGCATTAATCGACTGATCGACCGTGCACAGCGCAAAGAGCAAAATGGTAGTTTTGAGATGACGTGGAAAAGTAAAACCGATCCAAATCTGATGGTCAAAGTGAATTTCAGACTCATCAGCGGTAATCACTCTGGCAATATTGGCTCAAGCCGTGGTTATACGGGCTTACAACTGGTCGATAAAGTCACCACCACCAAGGCGGTTCGTGTAGTGGCTGCTCAGCAAGCACCCACTGTACCTTCAACCAACAATACACCAGCTGCTGGGGCACAGGCACCAGCGACGGGAGCACGCCCATAATGAGAAACAACCAGTCTGACATAGGGAGGAATGTATGCAGCACGTAAATACCACTCCCTTGTATTTTGGTAAAAGTCCAGCACGTGGCGACTTTCTAAAAAGTAAAGGACAGCCCTCACTGCTCCAATTGATTGATCAATGGATCACGGAGGCACTGGAAAATGCAATGCAATCGCCTGAATTCAAAGCTCGCTATGCCGATTTTCCAGCGCTGGACTTTTTTATTGCCAACCCACAGGAAAAGATGTTTCTGGCTGCCAATCTGATTACCAGTCAGGACAGTTCTGGACGTGCTTTTCCAATGGTGCTGGGTCAATTGATGGATGTTGAGCAGCCTTATCAGAATATCTTGTTTGCGCCGTATCGCTACAAAATGCTGCTGGTCGATTTGTATCAAAAAAACAAGGTGATCAAAACCATACGTGAGCCGGGCATGTTGCTGGACAAACTCAATCAACTGCCAGCACAGGCACAGGTTTTTACTGCTGAGGAGTATGCAGGATTTTATGAAAACCACACCATGCATTCATTTGCACAACTGATGAAAATGAATGTATATCAGCTGGCACAAAGCATGATTGGTTTGGGTTTGTTGCTGCAACCGATTTTAAAAAATGGAACCAAGCAGCTAAATAAGGTGTTGGTTCTGCCGCTCAATAATCCGATGTATTGCTATGAAATTGCCGCTTTTTGGGTCAGTTTAATTGGGCGTTTTCTAAAGCAAGACAACACCGAAGTGTTAATTGGATTGTTGCATCGTGAGCAGCCGGTACTTTTGTTTGGGTTTCAAGGTGCCGACATACTGGCACTAAGTGATCTGTTTGTGCAAAACATGCAAAGTTCACATTGGGTTTCGCTGGTTGAAGCCCAGTGGATTGACCGCTACCTTGAACAAAATGCGGGACTGGCCACCTTGGAGCAATCGCTGTGTCAGCGGCAATTGAGCCTGTCACAAGGCTTGAAGCTCTTTAGACAAACATTTTTAGATGAATAATCATGAAAAAATATAACTTACGCAGCCTGAAATTTGGATTATTGCTCAGTACGCTTGTCGCAGCTTCACCTGTCTTTGCAGAGCCGATTGTGGTTGAAGGCGTGGTGTCTAACGCCGCCTCAAAACAAGCCATTTTGCAAAAAATGCAGGCTGTTTATGGAGCTGATCAGGTGATCGATAAAATTCAGGTTCGTCCGGTCAATGCACCAAATGGCTGGAGCGATTCAGTCACTCAAGTGATCAGTCCCGATCTGAAAAAAGTCAAGCAGGGCAAACTCACTGTGCGCGGCACTCAAGTTGAATTGACGGGTAAAATGACCAATCCAAATGACATCCAACCCACTATTCAGCAGTATCAAAATTTGGTCCAGCCACCGTATCGATTCAACTCACAATTAACGGTAAATCAGGCTGAACAAAAAATTGTCGATGATGCGTTAAAAAATCGGATTATCGAATTTGAATCAGGAAGTGCAATTTTAACGGCTTCTGGTCAGCAAATCTTAGACGAAATGGCAGCAGCACTGAAAAAAGTGGGCGGTAAAAAAGTCAAGATTATCGGGCACACCGATAGCTCAGGCGATGCCGGTAAAAATCTGGTTTTAAGTCAAGAACGAGCGGGCGCAGTAAAAAACTATCTACTTACGAAAGGTTTATCCAGTGATAATTTAAGCACTGAAGGTTTAGGTTCAAGCAAACCGGTGGCAGATAATACGACAGCTGAAGGACGACGCAAAAACCGACGCATCGAGTTTGAGGTGCAATAAGAACAACACATACAGGAGGATTTATGGCACTACCATATATTACCATTGGCTCACCAACTACAGGCGGCGGTAAAGTGATCACCGCCAACGCAGGTTTTTTAATTGAGGGAAAGGCGGTTGCATGTGTCGGTGATAAAGCCACTTGCCCTAAACATAAAACAGTTGCGACCATTGTGGCTGGAGACAATCATATGCTGATGATGGGTAAAGCGATTGCCCAACATAATTCAGCGCTGTCTTGTGGATGTAAATGCATTGCCAATCAATCCTTAACCGTGGGAAATAACTAAAAATTAAATTTTCCAGCCCTTGCTTTTTAAATTAGAAGAATCATATTAACAATGAATGATGCTATTTTTTGTGAACTTAAAAATAGCATCGAAGTATTGGGTTACCGATTAAAAAATACAAAATAAAGGATAATGAAATTATGTCGCTTTCTTATGAAAATGAAAATAACGGTGCATGGCAAACCTATCTGGCTCAAGTAGACCGTGTGACGCCATATCTTGAAGACGCTTTGGTGCCCTATATTCATACATTGAAGCGCCCTAAACGCGCTCTGATTGTCGATGTGCCGATTGTTATGGATGATGGTTCCATTCAGCATTTTGAAGGTTATCGTGTACAACACAATTTATCGCGAGGGCCAGGCAAAGGCGGTATTCGTTATCATCCGGATGTTGAGCTCAATGAAGTCATGGCTTTGGCCGCTTGGATGACTATCAAAACCGCAGTATTGAATTTACCGTATGGTGGCGCCAAAGGCGGGATTCGGGTTGATCCTAAAAAACTGTCTAGCCGAGAGCTGGAACGCCTAACCCGACGTTTTACCAGTGAAATCAGCCCAATTATTGGGCCTCAAAATGATATTCCTGCGCCCGATGTAGGCACAAATGCCGATATTATGGGCTGGATGATGGATACCTATTCAAGCATCAAAGGACATACCGTCACAGGTGTTGTTACAGGCAAACCAGTTCATCTGGGTGGCTCGCTTGGGCGCGTAAGGGCTACGGGCCGCGGCGTATTTGTGACAGGGCTAGAGGTCGCCAAGAAAATTAATCTGCCAATCGAAAACAGTCGGGTCGCTGTACAAGGCTTTGGTAATGTAGGCAGCGAAGCAGCATATCTGTTTCATAAATCCAATGCACAGGTGGTATGTGTACAAGACCATACGGGCACCATCTATAACGAAAACGGACTCGACATCAAACAGCTACAAGAGCATGTGCTTAAAACCTCAGGCGTGGCTGGATTTCCTGGCTCAGAAAAAATCGACGATGACGCTTTTTGGCACATCGATATGGATATTTTGGTTCCAGCCGCATTAGAAGGGCAGATCACGGCAGAGCGTGCCCAGACCTTAAAAGCCAAGCTGGTACTTGAAGGCGCGAACGGACCGACTTATCCAGATGCAGATGATGTACTGGTGCAGCGCAATATTATTGTGGTGCCGGATGTACTTTGTAACGCTGGTGGTGTAACGGTCAGTTATTTCGAGTGGGTGCAGGATATGTCGAGTTACTTCTGGACAGAAGCCGAAATTAATGAGCGGCTCGACAAGCTGATGATTCAAGCCGTAGCAGATATCTGGCAAAAAGCGCAAGATAAGGTCTGTACTATGCGTACCGCCGCTTATATCTTAGCCTGTGAACGCATTTTAAAAGCACGTAAAGAGCGAGGAATTTTCCCCGGTTAAGCTGTTCAGTGGAGGCAGTGATTTATACTGCCTTCACTGTTTTGAGTGAAGTTCCAAATATCGATTTTTTGGGTTTTTTGTACACAGATTTGGAGTATACTCAAATTGAACTTGCCCAGTTTAGGGCAAGCAACCAGATGATGGATAATCTGGAACTGTATGCCATCTAAAACCATGGCACATAAATTGCTGTAAAACAATAAAGGTTAGCTAGGTGAAAAGGATATGCTGTCACTCAGCCAAGAGATGGATCTTAATCATTCTTCACACAAGGCGGAATTTGCCCATCATTTGATGTCGACCATTTGTGGCGAACATCGTCTCGACACCACGTGTAAAGATACGCTGAATTTTCATTATGAAGGGATGCGTTTGCCGTACCGTAAAATGGCGCTTGGTAAAATTAGCTATGGGGCCAATGTTGCAATCAATACCTCACAACTGCGTGCTTATAGCATCAGTTTACCTTTTGAAGGCAAGCAAACGTTAAATGTGCGCGGTGAAACCTATTTTTCAAATCGAGATAGCGGCTTAATTGTGTCTAATGCAGAACTGCAAGATTTGATGATCGATAAAAATTGTAAAAAATTTCAGGTGGTGATTCCAGAACAAAGCCTGAATTCCGTGCTGTCCGAACTGGTCAAACAGCCAATCGATAAGCCAGTATTGTTTAATCCCGATATGCATCTTGGAAACAACCCATATATTGCAGCGTGGTGGAAAAATATTGAAACATTTTTACAGCTTAAGTCGCAGTATGCGGGTTATGGTCTGCAACTTTGGTCTGAAGATTATGAAAACTTTTTGATTAAATCGTTGTTACTGTCACAGGAAAACAATTATAGCGAGCGGTTGCGGCAGCAATCCTATTTACAAGAACCCGATTATATTCGACGTGTTCGTCACTATCTGGTTGAACATGCGCATGAAGCGATTTCTACTGATGAATTACACCATTTAGCAGGCGTATCAAAATCGAAACTCTATGAAGAATTTCAACATTATTATGGTATGAGTCCGCTGGTGTATTTGCGCAAATATCGCCTGCAACAGGTCCGAAAAATTCTGACGGCTTCTGCGCATAAAAAAGTCTCGATTTCAAAACTGGCGTATGATTGGGGATTCAATCATTTGGGACGCTTTTCACAAGAATATCGTGATGAATTCGGTGAAAGCCCGAGCGAGACGCGAAGTAAACTTTAAAACAGATTCATTTAATTGATTTTACAAGCCCAGATTTTCTGGGTTTTTTATTGAAAATAAAGTCATGGTCTTATTTTTTATATTAGTTAATTCAACAGCGTAATTCGTATCTTTATAACGATTTCTAATGATCTGTTCGGTTTTCATTGACCAATGCATTCTCTCGCACTGGATGGATAGTACTCGCAATTTTTGGACAGACGACAACCCGTATTCAGCGACATGATAACTCCAATCACAGGGTCTGGAGTGAATCCGATGTCAGGTCAATACATTGAAGTAAAAACAGCAAAAGGACAATCATTTGCGGCCTACTTGGCCGTTGCAGAGGGTGGTAAAGGTCCGGGCATTGTACTTTGCCAAGAAATTTTCGGCTTGAATGCAGCCATGCGTGCCAAAGCTGACTTTTTGGCAGAAGAAGGATATACCGTTTTGGTACCAGATTTATTCTGGCGTACAGCACCACGAATTGAACTGGCATATACCGAACAAGATTTTGCAAAAGCCTTTGAGTTATACCAAGCCTATGATGAAAACTTGGGAATTGATGACATCCGCGATAGCTTGGCAACGCTTTCAACACTTGAGAGTTGTGATGCCACAGCAGGGCTCGGGGTCGTTGGCTATTGCCTGGGTGGAAAGCTCGCGTACTTAGCCGCTTGCCGATTACCTGAAGTGGCATGTGCTGTGGGCTATTACGGTGTCGGCATTGATCACGCCTTAGACGAGCTGAATAACTTAACAGGTCGATTGGTGCTTCATATTGCCGAGCTTGATAAATTTACTCCACCTGAAGCACGTCAAGCTATCTTAGATGCCACGGCTCAGCATCCACGTGCACAAGCCTATGTGTATGAAGGCGTGGATCATGCCTTTGCGCGCCCAAATAGTGAGCATTATCACAAACCATCGGCACGCTTTGCGCATGAACGTAGCGTGACTGCACTGCATCAGACCATTGGACCGGTTTACGATCTGGTGGCTTTATGGGAAGAGCATATTCGGCATGAGTTTGATACTCGGGATGTGCCTGCCACCATGGCGACAATGGTCAAAGAACCTTATGTCAATCATATTCCGACACTTACTGGTGGTGTAGGTCAGCGCCAACTTGCACGCTTTTATCAACATCATTTTGTTCACCAAAATCCAAAAGATATGAAAATCACCTCAATCTCACGCACGGTGGGATCGACGCAGGTGGTCGATGAATTCATCATGAGTTTTACCCACGACAGTGAAATTGACTGGTTACTGCCTGGTGTTGCGCCAACCGGAAAATATGTCGAGATTCCAATGCTGGGTGTGATCCAGTTCCGTGGTCCAAAGCTATGTCATGAACATATTTATTGGGATCAAGCATCTGTACTGGTACAGATCGGATTGCTTGATCCGACGGGTCTACCTGTTGCGGGCGTTGAAACGGCCCAGAAGCTGCTCGACGAAGAACTGCCGTCCAATACGCTGATGCCGTCATGGGCCTCAAGCGAGCATAAGCCAGTTTAAGCAGCACAGGAGAATGCTATGAAAATTGAAATGACAGACAAAATTGCCGTGGTGAGTGGTGGAGCCACCTTGATTGGTCGTGCCGTGGTGCAGGCACTGGTTGATGCTGGTGCCAAAGTTGCAATTCTCGATATCGATGCCAATGGTCAAGAGATCGCCAACAGCATGCACGGTCAGGCTGTTTTTATTCAGACCGACATTACCAGTGATACAGGGCTGCAACGTGCGCTTCAACAGATTCATCGTCAGTTAGGACGTGTCGACTTTTTGGTTAATCTGGCCTGTACCTACCTAGACGATGGCTTTAAGTCGACTCGTGGTGATTGGTTGCATGCACTGGATATCAACTTGGTGTCGGCGGTCGAGTTGACTCGCACGCTATATCCCGATCTGCAACACAACCGCGGAGCGATTGTAAATTTTAGCTCGATTTCGGCCAAGATTGCGCAAACGGGTCGCTGGCTGTATCCAGTCAGCAAAGCGGCAATGCGCCAACTGACCCAGTCCATGGCCATGGATTTTGCTGCCGATGGCATTCGGGTCAATTCGGTTTCACCGGGCTGGACATGGTCAAGAGTCATTGCCGAAGTCAGTGGCAATGACCGCAAAAAAGCCGATGCAGTGGCTGCCGATTATCATGTTTTGGGTCGCTTGGGCGAACCTGAAGAAGTTGCAAATGTTGTTGTTTTTTTACTCTCTCCAGCGGCGCGTTTTGTCACTGGTGCCGATTATGCCGTCGATGGCGGATATTCGGTTATGGGACCTGAAGGGAATCAACCGGCTATTCCACGTTTAGCCGATGAAGCGTAATCGCACACGCGTTAATTTACGAAAGACATAGAAAATGGGAGAACCATAATGCGTAATGTAGCAATTGTTGGTGCGGGTCAATCTGGCTTGCAACTCGGATTAAGTTTACTAGAAACTGGATATACCGTCACAATTGTGACCAACCGGACAGCAGATGAGATTCGTCAGGGGAAGGTCATGTCCAGTCAGTGTATGTTTCATACGGCCTTACAAACAGAACGTGATGTTGGCCTGAACTTTTGGGAAGAACAGTGCCCCGCAGTAGAAGGGATTGGCTTTACACTGGTTAACCCTGAAACTGGCGATGCTGCATTTAGCTGGAGTGCACGTTTGGAGCGCTATGCTCAGTCTGTAGATCAGCGTGTCAAGATGCCGTACTGGATAGAAGAATTTGAGCGCCGTGGTGGCAAACTCATCATTCAGGATGTTGGAATTGATGAGCTTGAGCAACTGACGGCCGAGTATGAGCTGGTGCTTTTGGCAGCGGGTAAGGGCGAAGTGGTCAAGCAGTTTGAACGTGACGCTCAGCGTAGCACCTTCGATAAGCCACAGCGTGCCTTGGCACTCACTTATGTCAAGGGAATGAAACCGATCTCACCTTATTCACGTGTAACATTTAACGTGATTCCGGGTGTTGGAGAATACTTTTGCTTTCCAGCGCTCACTGTGAATGGACCATGTGAAATCATGGTGTTTGAAGGTATTCCTGAAGCGCCAATGGATTGCTGGCAAGATGCCAAAACGCCTGAACAACATCTTCAAATGAGTAAGGACATCTTAAACACTTATTTACCTTGGGAAGCCGAGCGCTGTAGCGAGATTGAACTGACCGATGCAGGAGGATACTTGTCTGGACGTTTTGCACCTTCGGTACGTAAACCGATTCTAACCTTGCCATCTGGACGAAAAGTATTTGGTATGGCCGATGCACTGGTGGTCAATGATCCAATCACGGGTCAAGGATCGAATAACGCCGCCAAATGTAGCAAGATTTACTTCGATGCGATTTTGGCCCGTGATTCTCAAGAATTTAGTTCGGAGTGGATGCAACAAACTTTCGAAAGCTACTGGAACTACGCCGAAACCGTGGTGGCATGGACCAATAGCTTACTGGTACCGCCTGAGCCGCAAATGATTGACGTATTGGCGGCAGCGAGCCAAAACCAAGCGATTGCTTCGACCATTGCCAATAATTTTGACGATCCGCGCCAGTTTGCACCGTGGTGGTTCGATCAAAGTGCAGCGCAACGTTTTATTCAGTCGAAACAGTGTCAGAAAGTGGCGTAATACAAAGGGAATTGGTGAACGATATGAATACATCCATGCAACAAGGCTTAAAAGCAATTGACCCTGAAAACCCAAGAGAAATACGTAATTTGCTGGGACAGTTTGCCACAGGCGTGACCGTTATCACCACACGTGGACAAGATGGTCGAAAAATTGGAATGACCGCAAACTCGTTTTCGTCATTGTCGCTTGATCCGCCTCTGATCTTATGGAGTTTGTCAAAAACTGCGCCGAGCCTGCCAGATTTCACACAGGCAGCGTATTTTGCCATTCACATGCTGGCCCAAGAACACCATGTATTGTCTGGACATTTTGCCCGCGGTGCAGAAGATAAATTTGTCGGGATTGCACATCGTGAATGCGAGTATGGCGTACCGCTTCTTGATGATGTTTTGGCAACATTGGTCTGCAAAAATGTCAATCAATACGAAGGTGGCGATCATCTGATTTTTATTGGTCAGATTGAGCATTACCAGCAACGCATGGGTGAACCTTTGGTTTTTCATGCGGGACAATACCGGATTGCAGCAGCACATCCTGAACTTAGTGTTTAAACAACAAATCACGATCATCCAGATCGTGATTTTTTTTGGGGATTTAAAATGAAAAACAATGTGATTAAAAAGGGATTTCTAGCAGGGACAGTGGTTCTAGCGTCGGTTTCGACTTATGCCTACGACTTACCGACTGTCAACTTGGGTTTAACCAGCTTTATGGATGGTGGATTACCCGCAGGCCCGGGCTGGTATTCTCAAACTTACCTACAAAACTATGATGCTTCCAAACTCGTCGACAATAATGGCAATACACTTGGCTTACCTAAAACCGACTTAAGTTATCAGGCGATTATTGAGCAAGTCAGTTATATGTCGAATATACGTGTAGGACAGCATGCCGGGTTGGGTTTAAATTTTTTACTGCCATTTGTCAGTAAAATGGACATGGATGATGGCTTAAATAATGCGGCCATTAAAGCCCAAGGTGGATTTGGCGATTTAATGATTGGCCCGTTTATACAGTTCGATCCAGTGATGGGAGCTGCGGGGCCAAAATTTGTACAGCGTATCGAGTTTCAGGTGAATTTGCCAACGGGTGAATATGATCGAAATAAAGATATTAATCCGGGTAATAATGCGGTATCGCTTGATCCGTATTGGGCAGCCACCTACTGGCTAAATCCGAAATGGACAGCATCGACGCGTATTCATTACCTATATAATTTTAAAAATAATGAGCCAGGCTATGCGTTTGGTGCAGCAGATGACATACAAGCAGGGCAAGCCATACACGCCAACTTTGCAACCGACTATGCGGTAACGCCGCAGCTACGTCTGGGAATCAATGGATACTGGTTGAAGCAAGTGACCGACACAGAAGTCGATGGCGAGAAAGTCAAAGGTAGACGTGAACAAGTTTGGGCTATAGGCCCGGGGGCAATGTACAGTTTTTCCAAAAATGATCATTTGGTTGCCAATGCTTATTTCGAACAAGACGCGAAAAACCGTCCAGAAGGCACACGCGTTTCGTTCCGTTACATCCATCATTTTTAAAGCCATTAAGCGAAGTACTTGTGACCTATTTAATTTCGGTTAGATAGGTTGAAACTGTAGTATTCAAATACTATGGCTGAACACAGTTTAAGAAAAGTTACGTAAATACATTTCTGGATGTTCAAGGCTACCGCGTCGTGTTGAAGATGGTAACTCTCCATAACGACGTTTATATTCTTGAGAAAAACGTCCTAAATGGCTAAAGCCCCATTTAAAAGCCACATCGGTGACTGACGCTTGTTCGTTTTGCATCAGCTCAAGATGTGCCTGCTCAAAACGTAATTCTTTTAGGTAGGCCATAGGCGTTGTATTTAAAAAGCTTTTAAAGCCTGCAAATAAGGTACGCACACTTACACCAGCATGCTCGGCAAGCTGTTCGATACTCAGTGCCATATGCAGGTTTTCTCGCATATAAGCCTCGGTTCGCTTAATAAAATACGGAGAAACGACCTTCTCTTTGGCCTGATTCAAATGCTCAAGCAAGGTATTTGATTGACCGTATAAAAGGGCATTGAGCAGATTGGATTCAAATTGTTTAAACACCATAGGATGATGCAGTGGATGATTTTCACATGCCAGTGCTTCCATTAAGGTGGTCATCAGTTGTAAAAAATATCCGCCACTATGCGTTGAGAAATCCAGTTTGGTTTCAAAAATAGGCGTATGACGTGTGCTTTCAGGCAAATGCTGTCTGCAATGTTGTATTAAATCATCTTTGTCAATTTTTAAAATAAGCTGAGGAGAATGCGCATGCCAACGCATTTTCAAGGCTTGATCTGGTGATATGACTGAAGCAACTTGTGGATAGGAAATAAACTTTTGCTGGTCTACTTCAATTTCAGCATATCCTTGAGTAGGAATTTGGATAAGATAGAATTTTTCAAGATGATCGGGTTCAATATAAACATCGGTGCCGTATTCAAGACGGCTGATTGATAAACGGCCAGTTTTAAGATGGTGCATCGACGACTGAAATTCGCTCTTTTGTTGCACAATTTTGAGTAAGTGCGGTTTAAAAATCTGACCGACACTTTTGCAGGTTTCCCCAATATCCTGATGCTGAAAAATCAAGTTTTGCGATGAAAAAATCGAGCACTGTTGCAAGTGACGTCCATTCAGTTCTATATGGGAATTGGCCTGACTCATAACATATTCCTTTTGGGCTAACGTATTGAATTGAGCAGCATGACGACAAAACAGCAGCTCGACGAAATCAACACGACTTAAAATATTTAAGTGGCTTATCTGAATAAAGAATCAAGCAAAAAGTAGACCAGATCAGGAATTTTATCTACATGATCGTAGCAATCTGTATGTGATGAAGCTGAACATACAATAGGTCAGTCATGTAAGAATTTTGTTGAAAAACTGAGTGAAAACGGCCTGTAAGGGTTTACTTTTTCTAAACGCTTTATTCGATCTTAATCCTTAAGATCTGTATTCTTTTATAGCAAATTCATTTGGTCGTATCAATGTATTTACGTGAATTGCGACAGGTAGCACCTATATAAAAAATAAAGAATCTGCATGGTTGAACATGCAGATTCTTTGTCGTTCTTTTAGCATAAATAAAAGATTGAGCTGATTGAAATAAGCAGCCTCAGCTTAGCTACGTGCCGTATTGCTTTGCAGAAATTTTTCGCTATAAACATGGCACTGATCAATCGCATGCGTATCAAGCCAAGACTTAACTGCTTCAATCATTGGAGGAGGGCCACACAGATACATGTCAAAACTTCTCTCATCTAGCTGTTCTTTATTCAAGTGTTCATGAATGAAACCTGATTTACCAGTCCAGCTTTCAGATGCTTTGGTCACAATCGGGTGATAACTGAAGTCCTTAATACGCTCACCGTAGGCCATCAGACGCTGCTGCTCGCACAAGTCAGCTTCGGTATTGACGCCGTAATAGAGGTGAACAGGAGGCGGATTGGGTTGATCGGCAATATTATCGAGCATACCTAAAAATGCGGATAGGCCCGTTCCACCTGCAATAAACACCAGTGGACGCTCAACCTCGCGCAAATAAAAACTTCCCAGAGGCGCTTCCATCATTATAGTTTGACCAACCTGACAGCGCTCACGCAAATAGTTACTCATCACGCCATCTGGTAAAAGCCGAATCAGAAACTGTAGCTGATTCTGTGCGTTTGGTCGGTTGGCAAATGAGTAAGAGCGCCAATCCTCGGTTTGAGGAATGTGAAGCCGTGCATATTGACCAGGCAAGAAATCGAGTTGCTTGGTATGTTCACTTGCATCGAGATGTAAAATCGCCGTCGTTTCCGAAACCAGTTCAACGCCAGTAACTGTGGTGGCAATTTTTAAGGTTTCACCTGCATTACAAATGCTTGAGTGATGATCAAAATAAAACGCTGCATTAGATTTAACGCGTGTCTGGCAGGCAAGCATTTTTCGCTCTGCCAGATCACGTTCACTTAATGCGTCTTCATCGACATATTCTTGTTCATAAATCCCTGTTTCGCATTTTCCCTGACAGGTTCCACATACACCTTCACGACAATCTAGCGGCAAATTAATTCCCTGACGAACAGCAGCATCAAGCAGCAATTCGTCGGGTTGAACAGAAATAAAAAAGGTTTTGCCGTCGGCAAAGTTGAGTGCAACAGAATGACTCATATCGGCCTCCCTAAACGTGATAGAAATCCAGTACGGAATCTATTTTGTCGTTAAGTAAAATGCTGTGCTGACGGCGAATGCGAAAACTGTCTTCGGTTGGACGAAGCACGTAAGTTGCTCTGCCGTAGAAACAGCCTTCCAGTCCTTGACGGTTATACAGGGTACGCCAGCTTACTTTCGCCTCGACAAGGCCATCGTCACGTGTTTGCACCTGCACATTGTGAATATTATGCTGGGTACGAGGCAACGGGGTAGCAGAAGCTGCCTTGCCTGTACGGATACGAAATACCCGGTCTTCAAGACCAGAGCGGTCTGCGTAGTAAATATAAGAGAGTCCCTGATTTGGATCTTCTACATATGTGTGGTCATCAATCCACTGCGGAATATGATATTCACTGTCTTCATCGTAGAGTTCAAGGTAAGCATCCCAATCATAGTTGTCGCAGAGTTCCGCTTTTTTGTAGAGGAACTGGGAAACTGCATGGTGAAGTTCTAAAGACATGATTACACCTCATCCGTTACAGACTGATTGTCATAGGTTAGGTCATGCATCTTGAGTGCTTTATTGTTCAGTCCGTCAAGTAACAAGCGCTGCCAGTGACCATGTTGATTGACATAGAGTCCTTCGTGCGTAAATTCACGGCCTGTGATCACAGGCTCGATGCCTAGGTCTAGAGCATTTTGTGTTGGGCCATAGGTCCACTTATGATAGCCACGCGAGATATCACTCCAGCGTTCGATACGTCCCTGAAAACCTTTTTGCTGTTCACGGAATTCAACCAGATCATCGGGTGTACCTAAGCCCGATACATTAAAGAAATCTTCAAACTGGCGAATACGATTACGGCGTGCTTCAGCAGATTCGCCTTTCACTCCGATACACTGACTAATCACTTCGGTTTTATTCCACGCGACCGGACGAACAATTCGAAGTTGTGAACTGATTTGATCCATAAAAAACAGGCTTGGATACAAGTTGAGGTTACGCAAACGGTGCATCGCCCATTCGGCATGTTTGGCACCAAACTTTTCGACCATATAAGGCATAACGGTGTCGTAGCCGGGACGCACAGTAGGATTTGGCATATCACTGAACAATACGCTGTGTCCGTGTTTGAAACTAAACCAGCCATCATCGGTTTCTGCATCGCCTGCACCGAGTTTGCTGTAGTCGAGTGTATCGAGCTCTCCACCTTTGGCAGCATTCACTTGCTGACGATGCTGTACGGTCGAAACATAGTTGTAATGTACGGTACTGACATGATAGCCATCGAGGCCATTTTCATTTTGAAGTTTCCAGTTGCCAGCAAAGGTATAAGCCGATTTACCTTGCAATACTTCAAGTTCGCCTGTAGGCGATTGATCGACCATCAAATCGAGAAAAATTTTGGCATCGCCTAAAAAGTCTTCTAAAGAATCGGTGGCTTGAGTATCTAAACTGACAAAGACAAATCCACGATAACTGGCGATACGTCCTTGCTTTAGACCACGACTGGACTTGTCGAAGTCATCGCAGTATTCACCCGGTGCCTTCACCTTAACCAGACGACCGTCCGACTTGTAACACCATGCATGGAACGGGCAGGTAAATACCGACTGATTACCTTTGGCAACGCGTGTAAGCGTTGCACCGCGATGCTCGCAAGCATTGACCATGGCATGGAGTTCGCCTTTGCCATCACGGCTAATAATCATCGGTTGGCGTCCAATTTGAACGGTCAGGAAATCGTTGTTGTTTGGAATTTCACTTTCGTGGCAGGCATAAATCCAGACCTTTTCAAAAATGAGTTCCATTTCTAACTCAAACAGTTCCGGCTCGGTAAACATATCGCGAGCAATCCGATAGACACCATCATTTGGGCGAAAATCGATACAACCTTGTACAAAATTTTGCCATTCGGCGAGGTTACGTGCAGTCATGGGCTCATCCTCTATCCAATCAATGCGTTTTGTTGATTGAACCGCGATTTACTGCCGCACTCTATCCAGATTTTCCGGATCTTTATCCACTTTATGCAATTTATTGGTGGCTTAATCGGTCTGTTCGTTTTTCAAGATGAAGATGAGGTAAATGAAATAGACGACGATGTTGTCTGTTTGCAGCGACTGGTTACAGTATGTTGTTGAGACTGGTCAGCATGCACGTCTTGGATCACTATAGAGAATACAGCGTGGAATATAACGTGCAGGAGCAACCCCAATGATTCACATTCGTTCATTCAGATCTGGTGCATATGCACTTGGAAGCATGATACTACTTGCATTGAGTAGTATTTCATTTGCCAGTTCAAATGAAGCATGGAAACAGCACGATCAAGCCATGAAAACAGCCTGTGTTAAGGCCAGTCAGCTTAAAAAGGTTAAACTGGTGAGTAATATCATGCTGTTTGATGATCGTGCGGGATATTCGGCCGTGCTGATGCAGGGAACTTTTCCTCAGGCGCATATGAAAAATAAAACTGGTCAGGAACTCTGCCTATGGAATAAAACCACCAAAAAAGCGTATGTATCGGAATTTAATCGCACCAGCTAAGATGATGCCGACTCAATATTCTTCTTAAGAGCAGACCAGACTTTTTTCACGTGGTCACCGTACACGTGACGCGGTATCATAGCAGCGTTGACATGACGGGACGATATTATGAAGATTGTCGCAGATGAAAATCTTGCGTTTACAGATTATTTTTTTTCATCATTTGGAGAAATTCAGCATCGGGCAGGGCGCTTGCTCACTGCCGAAGATGTGCATGATGCACAGGCATTGATTGTTCGCTCCGTCACTAAAGTCAACGCCGCGCTTATTCAAGACAGTCAGTTACAGTTTGTTGGCAGCGCCACCATTGGGACAGATCATCTGGATACCGTAGCGCTTGATCGTCAGAATGTTACATGGCGCAATGCACCCGGCTGTAATGCGCAAGCAGTGGCTGAATATGTTATTACTGCGCTCTATCAGCTTGATAACACTGTACTCGATCAAGGTAAAAGCTTCCATTTAGGAATCGTGGGCTTAGGAAACGTAGGGCGCCGACTGGCATCGATGGCGCAGAAAATTGGCTGGACAGTGATGGGATATGATCCCTTTGTGCAACTCGACGGCATTCAAAACGTCAGTTTTGAGCAGTTGATTCAGCATAGTCACGCTATCTCTATTCATGTACCTTTAACCACGTCTGGAGCATATCCGACACAGCATCTGTTTAATCATGATGTATTTGCTCACATGCCACCAGATAGCATATTGATCAATAGTGCGCGGGGGCCGGTTGTTGAAGAAGCAGCATTAATTGCTGATCTTAAACGTACACAGCGCAAAGTTGTACTCGATGTGTTTGAGCATGAGCCTGAAATCTCAGAAGAGCTGCTTGATTTGGTGACATTGGTCACGCCTCATATTGCAGGCTATAGTCTAGAAGGCAAAGCCCGTGGTACACAAATGGTTTATGAGGCGTTTTGCAAGGTATTTGGCTTTGAAGCGACCAAGCGATTTGAAACCCAACTGCCTCAAGGCGATGCCTATTTCACAGAAAACACGCTGACTGATGCATTAAAAGCCCATCTTCATCAGATCTACGATATCCAGCGTGATGATCAAAATTTAAGGGCGTGTCTAAAGGCGGGGCGGGTAGACCAGCAAGCCTTTGACCGACTTCGAAAAGAATATCCACTACGCCGTGAATGGGCTGCACACGGAGGCCCTGTGGCATGAGTCAACGCTTTGAAAGTCAGACGGCTTTGCCTACTTGTTCAATTGAGGCACTTAAAGCACGCGCACAGCTCTACCGTACTATTCGAGAGTTTTTTGCCCAGCGTAATGTCATGGAAGTTGAAACGCCGATCGTATCTCAGGCAGGAGTTACTGATGTTCATTTGGCATCTGTGCAGGTGCAACGCCATATCGAAGGTCGTATGCAGCAACAGTATTTACAAACCTCACCTGAGTTTGCCATGAAACGCCTGCTGGCTGCGGGTAGTGGCCCGATTTATCAAATCTGTAAGGTTTTTCGAGACGACGAGCATGGTCGCAAACACAACAGTGAGTTTACTATGCTGGAGTGGTATCGCCCCGGTCTAGATTTACGCGAGTTGATGCATGAAACGGCGGCGCTATTAAACGTGTGTTTAGCGCATCGTTTTGATGAAATTCGCCCACTGGTTTTGAGCTACAAACATGCATTTCAAGATCGTTTAGATATTAATCCTTTACAGGCAACGCTGGCACAATTAAAACAGACTGCACAACGTGTAGGATTGACGCTAGATTTAGGCGATGATCGTTTAGCCTACATGGATTTATTATTTTCACATTTTGTCGAGCCAAGTTTGGGCTTCGATACACCAATTTTCCTCATCGATTTTCCACCTGAAATGGCTTCTTTGGCCAAAGTACGTCTAGATGAAGACGGCGAAGAAGTTGCCGCACGCTTTGAAGTGTATATCGAGGGTTTGGAACTGGCTAACGCCTACGATGAATTGCTTGATGCATCGGTGCTCCGCGCACGTTTTGAAGCAGATAACCAAGAGCGAGACAAATTAGGCTTACAGGTGATGCCACTCGATGAGAACTTACTGGCAGCCTTAGCACATATGCCAGAATGCTCAGGCATTGCTTTGGGTATTGACCGTTTGTTAATGGTGGCCACTCAGAAGCTCAACATAGAACAGGTGATTGCTTTCCCTGCATCTAGAGCGTAAAAAAAAGCCGCGTTATGCGGCTTTTTTTATTTATATATTATTGTTCTTGCTGAATACCCGCGACTTTCCAGTCTTCTGTTGAACCCGCAGGCTTAACAAAATGCCAGATCTCGGTAAACGGTTGTGGAAGACTGTTAAGATCTTCACTCACAGTACCTGTGAAGCGTACACTCACCACATATTGACCGTTTTCGGTCGCAGAATCGACGACCATTGCATTTAGGTTGCTAAACTCAGCAACGTCTTGGTCCTGATTGGCCAAAATGTCGTTGTACATCGATGCATACAATTCAGGCGTCAAGTAACGACGAATTTCTTCAACATTATTTGCAGAATTGACAGACTGAATATGGTTAAAACGTTGACGTGCAATACGCAAGAACGCTGCTGGTTCAGTACCATCCGGTAACTGACTACCGCTTTGTGTATAAGCACCACCAAACGGCGCTGCACTTGGTGCAGCTGAACCACCAACAGACTGACCAAAAATATTGGTGTTGTCACCGCCAGCTGCAGCGCGTGGAGCAGCAGGCGTAGAGCTGTTGTTAAACGGTGAAGAACCGCTGTTGTTTGGTGCGTAAGGATTATTATTACCTGCTAATTTTTTTTTAGCACCGAAACGACGGAAAATAAAGAAAGCAATTGCAGCGATCAGCACAATCCAGATCCAGCCTGGTAGGCCGCCTTTTTTCTCTTCTTGCTGCTGTTGCTGAGCCTGAGTCGCTTGCTGTTCTGGCGATGTTGTATGTTTGTCATCAGCCATTGCATTGGCGGCAAGCGCACCCACCGCAGCACCCGCTACACCTGCAGCAACCACTGTCCCCACACCTGGGCCAGAACGTTGAGGTGTTCCCGCTGGCGCAGTTTGAGGCGCTGGCGTAACCTGACGAGGCTGTTGGTAAGATTGAGTCGGTGCCGCAGAGCGAGACATGCCGTGGCTTTTACCACCGCCCGCACGCTTTGCTTCTGCAAGAGGAGCAACAACTAAAGCAGCCATCATGATGCCTGTAATCAGGCCACGCTGTCTTACTTTCATTTAAAATTCCTGTATAAAAAAATAAAAACAAAATAAAAAGAATCTAAGACTACATATATGCAGGCTTTTGAGGCGAATTTCAACACAAAAAAGATGTTTTTTATGTCGAAACATATTTGCGTCAAAAGATGCTCCAATTTTATCTTATTCGGATAGCTCCATCGCAGTTTGCAAGGCCTCGTGCAAACGTGATACCGCAATTACCTGTACGCCCTCAATTGCCTTTTGCGGAGCATTACCTTTAGGCAAAATGACATGAGTAAATCCATGTTTGACGGCTTCCTTTAAACGTTCCTGACCATTTGGAACCGGGCGGATTTCACCTGATAACCCGACCTCACCAAAAACGGCCAGTTGTTGTGGTAACGCCTTGGCTCTTAAGCTAGATGCACAGGCCAGCAACACAGCCAGATCCGAGCCTGTTTCGGTAATTTTTAATCCGCCGACCACATTCACATACACATCTTGCCCAGAGGTTTGCACACCGCCATGCCGATGCATCACTGCGAGCAGCATGTTTAAGCGGTTCTGCTCGAGGCCGAGTGCCACACGCCGCGGCTGACCTTGTGCATCATCGACCAGTGCCTGAACTTCCACCAAGAGGGGGCGCGTGCCTTCGCGACTAATCATCACAATCGACCCGGGAATCGCTTCATTATAACGGCTTAAAAAAATGGCAGAGGGATTGGCCACTTCTCGTAAGCCCTTATCGGTCATCCCAAAAACGCCAAGCTCATTTACCGCGCCAAATCGATTTTTTACCGCACGAATCATGCGATAACGTGAATCGGATTGGCCTTCAAAATACAGCACACAATCGACCATATGCTCAAGCACACGTGGGCCTGCCAGTGCGCCTTCTTTAGTGACATGACCCACAATAAATAATGCGGTTCCGCTGTTTTTGGCAAAGCGAGTGAGAAGAGCAGCCGACTCGCGAATTTGTGAAACCCCGCCCGGTGCCGATTGCAGTGTTTCGGTATATAAGGTTTGAATCGAATCTAAAATGGCCACCACTGGGCGCTCTTGTGCCAAAATCTCACAAATTCTCTCGACACAGGTTTCTGCCATGACTTTGAGCTGATCGGTAGGTAGATCTAAGCGTTGTGCCCGCAGTGCCACTTGCGACAGCGATTCTTCGCCAGTCACATAAAGTGCAGTACTGCTTTTGCTGGCCATGTGTGTTGCCGTTTGCAGCAAAATTGTGGATTTTCCGATCCCTGGGTCACCGCCAATTAAAACCACCGAACCCGTAACCAAACCGCCACCAAGTACCCGATCAAATTCACTAATACCGGTAGCAACACGCGGTACATTCGAAACCGAAATTTTATTGAGCGTGGTAACAGTAGAGATTTCTCCTGCATACCCACCGAGTTTGGGTTTGGCGCGATGATTAGTATTAGTTTCAAGCCGAACTTCAGTCAAACTGTTCCATTCTCCACACTCAGAACATTGTCCAGCCCATTTAGGGTGATCGGCTCCACATTGCTCACAGCGATAAACGGTTTTGACTTTGCTCATATTTGGTGCATATTTAGATGGCGTTGATGACGAAATGTAGCAATAGCGTGCCTGAAATACAAATTTTTAGCTTAACATCGCCTAATTTAAATTTGGCACGTAAACTGCTAACTCAGGGAACGATAAGAGCCTTTCAATATCACATGGAGAAATTGTGTTCAAACACTACACTTACGCATGTTTACTTCCAAGAATATTGAATAAATGCCGAAATAATCTTTTTTATTTTGAACATTTTGAGCTAATTTTTAAATACAAAATTTGAGAGTTGAAAAAAAACAATGTCAAATGAAATGCACGATCAACCTTCTGGAGAAGGTGAGCTTTCGAGAAGCTTATCCAATCGACATTTGCAACTGATTGCAATTGGCGGTGCAATTGGAACAGGTTTATTTATGGGCTCTGGTAAAACCATTAGTCTTGCCGGCCCATCGATCTTATTTATTTATCTGATCATTGGAGTGATGGTCTTTTTCGTCATGCGTGCGCTAGGCGAATTGTTGCTTTCCAATCTTCAATATAAGTCTTTTATCGACTTTACCACTGATTTGATTGGCCCTTGGGCCGGATATTTTGTAGGTTGGACCTACTGGTTGTGCTGGATTACCATCGGTATCGCCGACTTATCTGCGATTATTTATTATTTGCAGTTTTTTAATAATGGTCTTCCTTTTACACCAACCGAAGGCGCCATGATCAGTATTGCGGCGATTATTTTCATCATGGGGTTGAACCTCATGACCGTAAAACTGTTTGGTGAGCTTGAGTTCTGGTTTGCCATGATCAAAATTACCGCGATTGTGGTCCTGATTTTGGTCGGATTCTGGATGATCTTCACGGGCTTTACCTCGACCAGTGGTGAAGTGGCATCATTTACACATTTGTGGGCCAATGGTGGCTTCTTCCCAACGGGTATGCACGGTTTCTTGGCAGGCTTCCAGATTGCGATCTTTGCCTTTGTTGGGGTAGAGCTCGTGGGCACCACTGCGGCTGAAACCAAAAATCCGGAACGTAATTTGCCTAAGGCAGTCAATTCCATCCCGATTCGAATCATTATTTTCTATGTACTGGCACTCCTGATTGTGATGTCGGTGACACCATGGAATAAGATTGATCCAAACATCAGCCCGTTTGTAAATCTGTTTAGTCAGGCAGGCATTGCAGCAGCGGCAATTATCATGAACTTGGTGGTCTTGTCTTCGGTGATGTCATCGATGAACAGCGGTGTATTCTCTACCAGTCGCATGCTATTTGGTTTGTCTAAAGAACGTCAGGCACCTCAACCTTTTGGTACGCTCAATAAAGGTCGTGTTCCTGCAAATGCATTGTATTTTTCAACGGTGTGTTTGTTGCTCGGTGCAGCGCTGCAATATTTTGTACCCAATACCGTTGAAGCTTTTACACTGGCGACTACGCTATCGACCATTTTGTTTATTTGTGTGTGGCTGATGATTATCTGGAGCTACATGGTCTATTACAAAACCCGTCCAGAGTTACACGCCAAATCTATTTTCAAATTACCTGGCGGTTTGTTTACCTGCTGGGTGGTGATCATTTTCTTTATTGGAATGATTTATGTGCTGTCATTAGAGCCAGACACCATGAAAGCCTTGATGGTCAGCCCAATCTGGCTGGTTATTTTGGTGATTGGTTACTTTGGTTTTTACAAGCCTCGATTGAAATCCAAGAAATAATTAAAAAAACGCCAGTCAATGACTGGCGTTTTTTTTCGCTTCCTTTTAAGCTTGGTGCTTTTGTACTTTGGTCCTGTGCTGGATCACGGTATAATTATTCAAATTTTTTGAGTAGGTGATCAGATGCGCCGTTTCATTTGCTACACAAGTTTACTCACCATGAGTCTGGCTATGCTGGGCTGTGGTCAAACGGGTGCATTACATTTGCCATCCGATCCAAATTACGACAAACGTGCAAAATATTTGCTGTATTCACAGCCTCAGTCTGACAAAACCTCGAAAGACAAAACTTCGACTCCTGATCATTCAGCGTCTTCTCAGCCAGTTCCTTCTTCACCTTAAGCTTTAAAAATAAGGATGCATTCATGAGTTTCTCCCGCATTAATGGGATATTGCATGCCGAGCAATGTTCACTTCAGCAGCTCGCGCAACAATTTGGTACGCCACTTTATGTTTATTCAAAGACAGCCTTTGAAAAACATTATCAAGATCTGGATCGTGCCTTTGATTTTATTGATCATCAAATCTGTTTTGCGGTGAAATCAAACTCTAATTTGGCGGTATTGAATGTTTTGGCAAAACTGGGTTCAGGTTTTGATATTGTAACCGGTGGCGAACTCGCACGTGTATTGGCTGCGGGCGGTGATCCAAGCAAAATCGTATTTTCTGGTTTGGGTAAATCTGAGGCCGATATTCAAAAAGCACTTGAGGTCGGCATTGCGTGTTTTAATGTCGAGTCTTATGCCGAGCTCGACCGTATTCAAAAGGTTGCAGCGGGCCTCAACTTACGTGCACCCATTTCATTGCGCGTTAATCCCGATGTCGATGCCAAGACACATCCTTATATTTCAACCGGTTTAAAAGAAAACAAATTTGGTATTCCAAGTGATACCGTATTTGAAACGTATCAATATGCAGCCTCGTTGTCTCATTTAGATGTAGTTGGAATCGATTGTCATATTGGTTCACAGTTGACCGAAACCAAACCGTTTGTAGATGCTTTAGATCGCGTGATTGTGATGATCGAGCAGCTTAAATCGCTGGGAATTGAGATCAAGCACATCGATATCGGTGGTGGTTTGGGAGTCTGTTACAAAGACGAGACACCGCCAACCGCTGCAGAGTACGCTGCTGCACTCAAGCCTGCGCTACAAAAACTTGGGCTTAAAGTATATATGGAACCAGGTCGTAGCATTAGTGCCAATGCGGGTGTGTTATTGACCAAAGTTGATTTGCTCAAGCCAACCAATCACCGTAACTTTGCCATTATTGATGCAGCCATGAATGACTTGATTCGTCCGTCATTGTATGAAGCATGGATGGATATTCAGTCTGTTTCAGCATCATCGGATGCTGAAGAAAAAACTTGGGATATCGTTGGGGCAATTTGCGAAACAGGTGATTTTCTGGGTAAAGACCGAAGCCTTGCACTTAAAGAAAATGACGTGCTGGCGGTGATGGGTGCAGGCGCTTATGGCTTTGTGATGAGTTCAAACTACAACACCCGTGGCCGTGCCGCAGAAGTAATGGTGGCAGGTAATGCCGCACATTTGATTCGTGAGCGTGAAACCATCGAGTCGTTGTGGGAAAAAGAACGTTTGCTGCCAGAGGGTTAAGACATGTTACTTGAATTTACCAAAATGCATGGTCTGGGCAATGACTTTGTTGTGCTCGATTTAATTAGCCAACGTGCTTACTTAGACACCACCACCATCCAGCGTATGGCAGATCGTCATTTTGGTATTGGCTTTGATCAATTATTGATTGTCGAGCCACCGGATGATCCGCAAACCGATTTTAAATATCGCATTTTCAATGCAGATGGTTCGGAAGTGGAGCAGTGCGGAAATGGTGTGCGTTGTTTTGCCCGCTTTGTACATGAGCGACAACTCACCAAAAAAACCAAAATCAGAGTGCAAACCAAAGCGGGAATTGTTGAACCAGAACTTGGCCCTAATGGCTGGGTACGCGTCAATATGGGTTATCCTAAGTTTCATCCACAGGATATTCCATTTCTGACCGAAGAACTGGATGCCTTGTATACGCTTCCATTAGCCAATGAGCAAAGCTTAAAAATTGATGTCGTCAATATGGGAAATCCGCATGCGGTGACCATTGTGCCGGATATCTTGACAGCTGATGTTGCAGGCATGGGGCCACAAGTCGAAGCGCATGTGCAATTTCCACAGCGTGTCAATGCGGGTTTTATGCAGATTTTGGATGAAAAGCATGTGCGTTTGCGTGTGTTTGAGCGCGGTGTGGGCGAAACGCTCGCTTGCGGTACGGGTGCATGTGCGGCAGCCGTAAGTGGTATGCGTCGTGGTTTACTGGCAAATTCGGTAGAAGTCGAGCTGGCGGGTGGAAAACTTCAAATCGAGTGGCAAGAGGGTGATGTGGTCTGGATGACGGGGCCAACAGCCACAGTCTATGAAGGACGCCTTGATTTACGTTACTTTCAAACCTGATCTATAAAATACCAAGAAAGCACGCTTAGACTGGGCGTGCTTTTTTTATGCTGAAATATGGCATATTTTAAATTTAATCGATTGAATAACTGAAAAAATGACCACACAATTAATTTTTTTACCCGGTGCATCGGGCAGTACACAATTTTGGCAGCCTTTAATTCACTATTTAGGATCAAACGATACAAGCATAATAATTGCTTATCCGGGATTTGGCTGTGAACCGGCTCAAGACACGATCACTGATTTTGATACGCTAACTGAGTATGTGCTGGCGCAAATTGATACGCCGTCTATTATTATTGCTCAATCGATGGGAGGAATTTTCGCGGTTCAGGCCGCACTCGAAAAAGCGGAAATGGTCAAAGGATTGGTGTTGATTGCCACTTCGGGTGGTCTGGATTTGAGTGGTTTTGATGTTGAAGACTGGCGAAGTGCTTATCAGGAACATTATTTAAATTATCCAGACTGGTTTGTTCATACACGAGTCAATCATGAGCATCGTTTACATGACATTCAGCAACCCGTACTTCTGATCTGGGGAGATCAAGATCGTATCAGTCCGGTATCCGTCGGGGTACATTTACAGCACTTGCTGCCCGCTGCGAACCTACTTGTGGTACCAGAAGGTGATCATGCTCTGGCCGAGCAGCAAGCGAGTAAGATTGCTCCGCCGATTTTACAATTTATCAAGCAGTTGGATTAGCGTTTACTCAAAACGAGTTTGAGGGCAAATATCAGGAAGATACTGCCCGTAACACGATCTAAACCGCGCACAAATTTGGGTTGTTTTAAAAAGCGAGAAATAGGTTGCATTGCCCAAATCAACAGCATTGACCAGATGGTACCGATCAAAACATGCAACATCACCAGCCCCATAATCCATGAAAATGCAGCGGCTTCTGCGGGAATAAACTGAGGCAAAAAAGAAAGATAGAAAACCCCAATTTTGGGATTAAGTAAGTTGCCCAGAAAACCTTTAAAAAATGCATTCTTATGTAGTGCAAAACTAGGGGGAATGTTTGAAGTCACTTGCCCCAGATGATGGCGAGGTTTGAAGAGCATATTTAGCCCAAGCCAAGCTAAATAAGCCGCACCAACCCATTTCAATACACTAAAAGCCATTGCCGAAGCCATGAATAAAGCGCCTAATCCACAGGCAACTACGAGCCCCCACATGATACAGCCTGTACTAATCCCAAGCGCAGCATGAAAGGCGCTGGATTTTCCTTCTAGTGTTGCGGTACGAATAATCAATGTCGTATCCAACCCCGGCGTAATTGTAAGTATGCTAATGGCAACTAAATAAGAAACCAGCAGAGTCGTCATGGCAACAAAGTTTCTCTCACAGTGATCAATGAATTGTATACTAAGTTGCGTTGATCGATGAGTTGTTAGTGGTCGTTTTTAAGCGGTTTTATATTCGGCAGTTTCAGTCATCACCAAAGTTAAATTGATTAAAATTAAGGAAGACACGTTTGGCGTTTGAAAAGCAGTTACTGGGCATGTGGCTCAAGGAAAAACAACTTCAGAACCATTCTGAGCATACACTGCGTGCTTACCATCGTGATTTAACTCATTTCTTAGCGTTTTGCACAGAGAAAAAACTCAGTCTTGGCAATATCGAAGCGGCGGATTTAAGAGAATATCTTGCACATCGTGTTGAACATGATCATTTAAGTTCAGCGAGTTTACAGCGTCATCTCACCTCGATTCGCCAGTTTATGAAATGGGCGCAGCAGTCGAACCATTTAAGCCATAATCCTGTCGATGATTTTAAACTCAAACGCAAATCGCGACCGTTGCCGGGCTTGGTCGATATCGAAACTGTGCTGCAGATTTTAGATCAACCGGCACCAAGTGATGCGGTTGATCAGCAGCTATGGCTTAGAGATAAAGCCATGCTTGAATTGCTCTATTCAAGCGGCTTGCGTCTGGCCGAGTTGCAAGGACTTGAGCTCCGTGATCTCGATTTTCAACGTCAATTATTACGTGTGACCGGTAAAGGCAATAAAACACGCGTCGTCCCGTTTGGTCAAAAGGCAAAGGACAGTATCATGGCATGGCTGAAGGTATATCAGCTTTGGAAGGGGCACTTCGAGCCGCATGATCCACTTTTTGTGTCGCAAAAAGGGGGCGTGCTTTCACCGCGACAAATCGAAAATCGGGTGAAGTTTCAGGCCATTCGTGCAGGCGTCAATGTCGATTTACATCCCCATTTACTTCGGCATTGCTTTGCCAGTCATATGCTCTCGGCCAGTCGGGACTTGCGCTCGGTTCAAGAAATGCTGGGCCATTCTAACTTAAGTACCACTCAAATTTATACGCATGTCGATTTTGATCATTTGGCGCAGGTGTATGACCAGGCGCATCCTCGTGCGCAGAAGCCAGATAAATCGCGATAACTTGAAGAAAAATGACAATCCAAAATATGACTTCCGAGTCGCTTTAACACTCGCTTACTCGAATGACATCTTTGATCTAGGCAGTCAATCAATTTCAAAATGATGAAGAAGTGAGCTTTTTTACATAAATTAACCAAACTATCAGGCACGCTGATGAAACAAATCAAATAAAAACATAATATAAATCAATAAGTAAAAAATAATTAAAAATACTGTAAATTCAATAACAAAACATTTAGATTAGAAAAAATGAACTGTGGATTCCACAGTTTTATTGCAGATTTATCTTGGCGGCTGTAATTGTGACTTGACCGAAATGCCAAACACATAGCAAGATAAAGCACCTAAAAAATTTATATTGAAGCGTTACTATAATGCTTCTGAACATTTACTTGCTGAAACAGCCGAGGATTACATGAAGGCTCTTGTTGCTGTAAAACGTGTGGTTGATGCCAACGTTAAAGTTCGCGTTAAGCCGGACAATACTGGGGTTGACCTAACCAACGTAAAAATGTCAATTAACCCATTCTGTGAAATCGCAGTGGAAGAAGCGGTTCGTTTAAAAGAAAAGGGAACTGTATCTGAAATTATTGTGGTTTCAATTGGCCCGAAAGAAGCGCAAGAACAAATCCGTTCTTCAATGGCTTTGGGTGCAGACCGTGGTATCTTGGTTGAAACATCTGATGATATTGGCGCACTTGAAGTGGCTAAAATTCTTAAAGGTGTGGTAGACGCTGAAAAGCCAGAACTGATCTTATTGGGCAAACAAGCCATTGATGATGATTCAAACCAAGTGGGTCAGATGCTCGGTGCACTTTTGAATGCAGGTCAGGGTACCTTTGCATCAGAAGTGAAAGTAGACGCGGGTAAAGTTCAAGTTACACGCGAGATCGACGGTGGTTTGCAAACCGTTGAACTGACGCTACCTGCGATTGTGACTGCCGACCTTCGTTTGAATGAGCCACGTTATGCGGCGCTTCCAAACATTATGAAAGCACGTAAAAAACCGCTTGAAACCAAATCTCCAGCAGATTATGGCGTAACAGCGACCACTAAACTCAAAACCGTTAAAGTTGAAGCACCAGCAGAGCGTAAAGCAGGTGTTCAAGTGAAATCGGTAGATGAGCTTGTTGAAAAGTTAAAAAATGAAGCGAAAGTGATCTAATACGGAAGGATAAAATCATGAGTATTTTAGTTATCGCTGAGCACGACAATAAGACACTTAACGGTGCAACTTTGAATGTTGTGGCTGCAGCACAAAAAATCGGTGGTGATATTGCTGTATTGGTTGCAGGCGCTGGTGCTCAGGCTGTTGCAGACGCGGCAGCAAAAATTGCGGGTGTCAGCAAAGTTCTTCTTGCAGACAATGCCGTGTACGAACACCAATTGGCTGAAAACGTTGCACAGCTTGTGGCTGATGTAGCGAAATCAGGTTATAAGCATGTTTTGGCAGCATCAACGACTTCAGGTAAAAACATTCTGCCACGCGCAGCGGCTTTACTTGATGTCAGCATGATCTCCGACATTATTGCAGTTGAATCTGAAAATACGTTTAAGCGTCCAATCTACGCTGGTAATGCGATTGCAACAGTTCAATCTGAAGAATCAATTATCGTGGCGACCGTTCGTGGTACTGCATTTGATGCAGTGGCAAGCGAAGGTGGCTCTGCTGCAATCGAAGCAGTCGGTGAGGCAGCCAATGCAGGCGTTTCAACTTTTGTAAACGAAGAAATTGTGAAACTGGATCGTCCAGAGTTGACTGCAGCACGTATCGTGGTGTCAGGTGGCCGTGGTGTGGGTTCAGGTGAGAACTATCACAAGGTACTCGATCCATTGGCAGATAAACTAGGCGCGGCGCAAGGTGCTTCTCGTGCGGCTGTAGATGCCGGTTTTGTACCAAACGATTACCAAGTAGGTCAAACGGGTAAAATCGTAGCACCAGATCTTTATCTTGCTGTTGGTCTGTCAGGTGCGATTCAGCATTTGGCGGGTATGAAAGATTCTAAAGTCATTGTTGCAATCAACAAGGATGAAGAAGCGCCAATCAACAGTGTTGCTGACTACTGGTTAGTCGGTGACTTGAACACTGTTGTACCAGAATTGGTATCTAAGCTCTAATCAGCGCTTTGATTGGATCTGAAAACCTCAGCATTTGCTGGGGTTTTTTATTTGATCAATCCTGCCAAACTTAACGTGAGTTGTTTTAGAAAAAGCGTGACCATTTACTAAAAAAGTCATGTAAAAAACCAGACTGAGAATACGGTTGTCTATTTTTAAATCAGTATAAAATTAAATCTGTAAATAATCTGTAAATTATATAAATATAAAAGCCAGATCACGGCGAGATCGTACATTCAGAAGCAGAATTATGCTATCATTTGCCGCTGTATTTTTTATTTTTAGTTCAGCTTTTTTGAGCTGAATTTTATTGCAAGATCAAGACATATTGCAGCAAGTTTAGCGCTTGCTGTCTACAAGGAGTATGCATGAGCGTATCGGAAATCCGACCGATTGCCATTGAGGACGAACTCAAGCATTCATATCTAGATTATGCGATGAGCGTAATTGTATCGCGTGCATTGCCAGATGTACGTGATGGCCTTAAG
The DNA here is from genome assembly GCF_023614015.1 of Acinetobacter sp. ACZLY 512. NCBI lineage: Bacteria > Pseudomonadati > Pseudomonadota > Gammaproteobacteria > Moraxellales > Moraxellaceae > Acinetobacter > Acinetobacter sp. ACZLY 512. The sequence goes on along the minus strand of NZ_JAKIVI010000001.1, from coordinate 391,262 downwards.
CCAGTGCATCGTCGTGTGCTTTATGCCATGCACGAGCTCGGCAATGACTATAACAAAGCCTATAAAAAGTCAGCACGTGTTGTGGGTGATGTGATCGGTAAGTACCACCCGCACGGTGATACTGCTGTATACGACACAATCGTGCGTATGGCACAAGATTTTAGTCTACGTTATCTGTTGGTCGATGGTCAGGGTAACTTTGGCTCTGTGGACGGCGACAGTGCAGCAGCGATGCGTTATACGGAAGTGCGTATGACCAAGCTGACACATGAGCTTCTGGCAGATCTTGAAAAAGACACCGTGGACTGGGTGGATAACTACGACGGTTCAGAGCGTATTCCAGATGTGTTGCCAACGCGCATTCCAAACCTGCTCATCAATGGAGCAGCAGGGATTGCCGTCGGTATGGCGACCAATATGGCACCGCACCATCTAAATGAAGTGATTCATGCCTGTCTAGCTTATGCAGACAACCCGAATATCTCCATTGAAGGCTTGATGGAACATATCACCGGTCCAGACTTTCCGACAGGTGGTATCATCTATGGAAAATCAGGCATCGTCGATGCTTACCGAACAGGTAAGGGGCGTTTGCATATTCGCGGTAAATATCATTTTGAGGAAGATGAAAAAACCGGACGTACCACCATTGTCTTTACGGAAATTCCGTATCAGGTCAATAAGGCACGTGTGATTGAGCGTATTGCCGAATTAGTCAAAGAGAAAAAGCTTGAAGGTATTTCGGAGCTTCGCGACGAATCCGACAAAGAAGGCATGCGTATTGCGATTGACTTGAAACGCGGTGAAAACGCGGAAGTGATCGTCAATAACCTGTTTTTGAATACCCAGCTAGAAAACTCATTCAGCATCAATATGGTGTGTCTGGACAACGGACAACCGAAGTTGATGAACCTGAAGGACATCATTGCGGCATTTATCCGTCATCGTCAAGAAGTGGTAACACGCCGTACCATGTTTGAACTGCGTAAAGCGCGCGAACGTGGTCATATTTTGGAAGGCTTAACGGTTGCCTTAGCCAATATTGATAACATCATCGAAACCATTAAAACCTCGGCGAATCCGGCTGAAGCACGTGAACGCCTTTTGGCGGGCGAGTGGGCTGGTGGCGGTGTGATTGCCTTGCTCGAAAAAGCGGGTTCGGTTTCGGTTCGTCCAGATGAAATTGAGGGTGAAGATCCAGCGCGCCCATTTGGTTTATCTGACCAGATCTACCGCTTGTCACCAACGCAAGTGGGTGCAATTCTTGAGCTTCGCTTGCATCGTTTAACAGGCTTAGAGCAAGACAAACTCCACGCCGAATACAGCGAAATTTTGGCTCAAATTGCCGAGCTGACAGCAATTTTAAACGATTTTAATCTGTTGATGACAGTGATTCGTGAAGAGCTTGCGCTGATTTTACAACAGTATGGTGATGAACGTCGTACTCAGATTGTCGAATCACGTATTGATTTCTGTCGTGAAGATTTGATTCCAGAAGAGCAGGTGGTATTGACCGTTTCACAAACGGGTTATGCCAAAACACAGCCATTGTCAGACTATCAGGCGCAGCGCCGTGGTGGACGTGGTAAATCTGCAACGTCAATGAAAGATGACGATATAATCCAGCATTTGATTGTGGCGTCGAATCACGCGACCGTGCTGTGCTTTACCAATGTGGGTAAAGTGTACCGTTTGAAAGTGTTTGAAGTGCCGCAAGCATCGCGTGGTGCAAAAGGCCGTCCTATGGTCAATTTGTTGCCGTTAGATGCCAATGAAACCATCACTGCAATTTTGCCGCTGACTGAATTCCCAGAAGACCATTATGTCTTTATGGCAACAGCTTCAGGTACGGTAAAACGTGTAGAACTTGAGCAGTTTGCCAATATCCGCTCAAACGGCTTACGTGCCATCGAACTCAATGAAGAAGATACCTTGATTGGTGTAGCCATTACCGATGGTCAACAGCAAATCATGCTGTTTTCTAATGAAGGTAAGGCCATTCGTTTTGCAGAAACTGATGTGCGTGCCATGGGACGTACCGCAAAAGGTGTACGCGGTATGCGCGTGACGCTGGCTGCTGCTGTAGATAGTGAAGATGCAGAACTCGATACCGATGAAGCAGATGATTCAGATGATTCTAACGATTCAAATCTGGTAAGTCGCATTGTGTCATTGGTGGTTGTACCAGAGACTGGTGAAGTGCTGTGTGCCAGTGCCAACGGCTATGGTAAGCGTACACCAGTAAATGACTTCCCAACCAAAAAACGTGGCGGCAAGGGCGTGATTGCAATCAAGACCTCCGAGCGTAATGGTGAATTGGTAGGCGCTGTTTCAATTGATGAAACCAAAGAGCTGATGTTGATTTCAGATGGCGGAACCTTGGTACGTACCCGTGCCGCCGAAGTTGCAATGACAGGCCGTAATGCACAAGGTGTTCGCTTGATCCGTCTCAGCGATGCAGAAACCTTGGTGGGTGTGGTATCCATTGAGGCTGTAGAAGATGAAGATGATCTGATTGAAGATCTTGAGGCTCAAGCATCAGATGCAGTAGAGCAAGCAGATATCGAGTCTGATACAGCAAATCAAAGTGTTGCAAATGACTTAGAGAGCAATGATCAAGCTTAACCATCTTGATATGTAAAAAAAGGAAGCTTTGGCTTCCTTTTTTTATGAATGTCGATTGTGCGTGCGATGAACCCACCGATAGTAAGCCAATGCTAAAAAGATTACGGTCATGAGCATCAATATCATAAGTTTGGGCATGACAGCACTTAAATGAACCCCCATTTGATTGAGCTGTACAAATAGCTGTACTGCATGCGTAGATGGCAGCAACGCACTAAAAATCTGCATCCATTGAGGCATGGCCTGTATCGGCCAGGCGGTTCCAGTGAGTAAAAACAATGGAATAGAAGTAAAAACCAGAAAATGTCCGGCACGTTCGCTCATATCGAGTAAAGAACCAAAAAGCAGACCCAAGCTGACAATACAACTCACAAAGATTGGAACCGCAACCAGCATGCCCCAGAAATTTCCGCCATGCGGATAATCATTTTTCCAAAACACAAAGCCAAACATATACAGACAGCCTAGACAGCCAATGGTAAAAAAGCTGGCAAATATTCCCCAAAACTGACTCGATGTTGGCTGATACCGTTCTTCTTTATATCCTCCAAGTAACATACCTAAACCCAGTACAATGGTTTGATGAATAATCAGCGGTGCGACGGCGGGAAATACATAGCTCCCATAGCCTGAAAGCGTGTTGAAAAGCGGAATCTGATGAATTGAAAGCGCCGGTTTAAAATGTGTAATCTGACCAAATTTTTCGGCATATTCGGCAATCACTTGTTCGATAGAGAGCGCCAGTCCTAAACCAATTTCTTTGATTTTTAAAAAATATGCAGCACTGATATAAAGTCCTACACCGCCCATTTCACCACGTCGAACACTCATACTTAATTGATCAGGCAGATACAAAATACCATCTGCTTTCTGGTTTTTAACCATTTGCTCTGCTTCAAGAAAGTTTGTCGTGGTTGCAACAATCTTGATTTTAGGGCTATTTGCCACTTGACTAATGATGGTTGAGGTTAAAGCACTTTGTTCTTCATCCACAATCACAATGGGGAGTGATTCGGCGTGTTCTGCCTTATACGCAGTGGGGTAGAAGAAGCTGTAAAAAAACACTGACAACACAACAGTCGTCAAAATCGAGGAATTTTTTGCAATTTCTTTAAACGTGTGCAGATAATAAAACCAGAATTTTTTCATGAGAGCGCCTCCTGCACACGCTTTTTAAGCAAGCGACTCGACACCAAAAAATAAAAAACACAGTAAAACAGCAAGATCAGAAGTGGCCATAATGAAATAGAAACATCACTTCCAACCACCCATTGCTCGGTCTGAAGCTTTGCGTACGGTGTATATGGAATAATCATGGACCAAAATTGTGTAAAAATCGGTGCATTGTTCAGTGGTAAAGTAACGCCTGCAAAACTTAAGGATGATCCGCCATAAACGGCAATAAATCCAAAGGTTCGGCCCATATTTTGCGATGCAATCATAACGGTTGCGCTAATCATGGCATATGCGAAATAAAGTAAAAACTGTGCCATTAAAAGCAGGCTCAAACTGCCTGCAACAAACCAGCCACGAACCACAATCAGCCAGAACATCCATAGCCATGTCCAAGCACAAAAAATCACGACATAGAGTAAAGTTTTGGCAAGTAGCATTTTCATGGCATTGTCAGGTGCACTCCATTGCGTCAGCGTACCGCGTTTAAATTCCTGACCAATTGCAAATGCAACGCAGCAACACAGCAATAAATGCAAAATCGCGGGTACCATGAAAGGCTCGAGATAAAACTCATAGCTTAAGCTAGGGTTGTAAAGTGTTGAGACTTTGACATGCGGTGTGGGTAGGTCAATGGCAGGCAATAATGCTGAAAAATAGTGTTCACTACCAAACTCGCCCATGGCATTGAGTGTGCTGATGAGCATGGCACTTGAAATGGTGTTGCCAATACTAAAAAATGACTGATTAAACGCCACACTAATCTGTGCATCTTGTGCATTCACTAAACGCTGTTCTGCACCTTCTGGAATATGTACATATCCCCAAATTTGGGTTTTGTTTACGAGTTCCTCAGCCTCAGACGTATTGGTTAAAACGTATTTCAAATCTAGTGTGGGATTATGGCGTAAATCCTGTTCGATGATGCGACTCAGCTGGCTATGATCTTGATCAATGAGTGCAATGGGAAGATGATCGGGTTTTCCCTGATAAAACATACTTGCAAACAGCACCACAACACATAGGGGAGCGAGTGTAACCATCGCCAAATCCCATTTGTTTTTGAGCAGATAACTGCACTCACGCCAGAAACAGGCCCACATATCAATTGGCCTCAACTACATCAAAAATCACACTCATACCCACTTTTAAATCAGCTGCTGCTTCTGTGGGTTTAAGATGAAGCTTAAAGCTTCGGATATCGTAACCGCCAGTTTGTCGCGTGGTTTTAATGGTGGCAAACTCACCTTCGGCATCGATGTGTTGAATATTAAAATTGATCTTTTTATCAAGTGCGGGTACATATCCCTGAAGTGTTTTTTGCTGATAGACACTTCGATACTGATCTTCCCGGACATTTAAACTGACCCAGCGTTCGTCATCCTCTAACAAACTGACCACAGGCACTGCGGCAGCGACCAACTCCGAGGGTTTCCCATAAATTTTGGAAACAGTGCCGTTTATTGGGGAGTAGAGTTTGGTTTCAGTTTCTAACGATTCAGCTTCACCCAGCGCAGCACGTGCAATATCGACCTGTGCATCTGCCATCGATTTTTGTTGTGGCGTACTGCCACGCTTGGCACGTGCATACTGTTGATACGCGGCTTCGCTTAAAGCTCGGGCAGAGCGCTGTGCTGCAAACATTTCATCGCGACGCTGACGTGAAATGACGCCTTCTTTGTAGAGTGTTTCACCACGACGATACGTGGTTTCAGCCAGTTCCGCCTGAGCTTTTACACTTTGCCAGTTGGCATATAAAGTATCAATATTTTCTTCTTGAGAACCGCGCTCTGCTGTCGATTGAAGTGCTAAAGCCGATTGTAAAGCGGCTTGCGCTTGCTGCTTTTTGGCTTCTATCTCAGGACTAACCAAGCGAGCAAGTGCCTGACCTTTTTTAATATTCTGGCCTTCTTCGACAAAGATTTCCGCAATACGACTAGGCACTTTGGTGGTGACGTAAAGCGTTTCGGCTTCAACGCGACCTTGTAATGCTACGCTACGAGGCTGATACGCTTTCCATAAACCATAAATAATCAGTCCAATGATGAGCAATAAAATGATCAAACCAATGATTTTTACGGCGCGCTTAGGGCCATGTGGTGTCTGTTTTTGCTGGGGTCCGGTGGTCGTTGCCGACTCAGAGGCAGAGGGCACCGGATGTTCAGTGTCAGAAGACGATTGATCTGTCGGCATGATGTCCTCGTAATTAATAAATATATACTGTGTTAGGCTGATTTAAATACGTTTTAAACTGACTAATCGAGCCATGACTTTGGAGCAGCGTGGCCAGAGAGAGCACGTATTTATAAGCATTGATGGCCATTTCTGTATCAATCACTTGCACGGCATTTTGTGCATCAATCACTTGATTGGCCGTTCCCATGTTTTCTCTAAATGAAAGCTCTTGGATGCGTAAGTTTTCAAGTGCAGCGCGTTTATTGTCATTCAGCAGCGTTTGTGTTTGCTGCGAAGAACCCATTTCGCTATAAGATTTTTGAATAATATTTTCAATTTCCTGTTTGGTACGCTCGACTAAAAGCTGACTGCCATAGCGCTTGAGTTCGGCAGATTCGATACTTTTATTTTTATCTAGTCCACCAAACAGGTTGTAGCGTGCCACCACACCCACAATCCAGTTTTCGTTTTTGTCTAAGCTATATTCGGCAAAGGCAAATACAGTCGGCTTTTTGGCGGCGCGCTGTGCTTTCACATTTTCATCTGCCAGTTGGGTGTCTATTTGCATTTTTCGAATGAGATTAGACTGATTGGGATACGAGCTCAAAAATTGATTCAAAGGCAATGTTTGTTTTGTATTGACAAAAAGCGGTGTGGTGAGATTCCCGTTCGTTTGCTGATGTAATAGATGATTTAACTGAAACTGACTGCTGTTTAAGTTGCTTTGAGCATTTTGTAATAAGCGCAGGGCGTTGTTACGTGCCACTTCAAACTGCATTCGCTGGCCTTTGCTGATAAAGCCTTGCTGTTCGAGCTTGAAGGCGTTATTGACATGTTTTTGCATGGCATCCGCATTGAACTGGCTCGATTTCACCAATTGCGTTTGTAGCTGAGTATTAAAGTAAGCCTGAATAATTTCAAATCGTTGAATATCTTGCTGTTGTTCTGTACTGAGTTGTGCCCGCATGGCCTGTATGGTAGCAATTTGCTTAGCACTTTTAATCAGGCCGCCTGTGTAAATGGGCATGACTAGAGAAATGGTGGGTCTGATCACTTCATCTTCAATACTTAAATTTGCGTAATTGGGAAACTGATTAATTCCATCTGAAATGGCTGTATTCGCGCCCGTCTGAATCGTATTGAGTACATCTGGCGGCAACACGCCACCCACCTGAGACAATTGCTCGCTCAAGCGTTGACTCAAAGTATTTTCAAGATTTTGTTTAAAACTGTCTAAAGGGAGATCAACTTCGCTATGGAATTTATAAGCCCGTACATTAAGGTCAATACGTGGGCGTCCTAGGCCTTTAGTGGCTTGTGCATCAAGACGTGCTGCCTGTTCAAAGGCTTGACTGGCCTGAGAGCTGTAAGAGGATGTGAGCGCTTGTTGCTCTGCCTCTACATAACTGATGCCCTCAGCAAGTGCCACCTCACTGCATAAAAGCAAAGCGGCCATACAGCCAAACAAAAACTTGACTGGAGGAGGTGAGCTTGCGCACCTGAAATTCATTTTTATCATTCGCTGTTGTAATGTCATATCAAGTCACGTCGTGTTGTTCCTGAAAGTATAATCTTTATTGTAAAAGCATCAGTTATAGTCTTGTTTATTATACAAATGTATAGCACGTGGGGTCTTTAAAAAGCAATCAATATGCTTGGATTAATCTGACTGGATATTCTATTGTTTATCTGATTTGATCAATCGTAAATTCAGGCCAAAAGGCATCAAGTTATATAAAAAATATATGCTCAATGCTGCTGCATGCGCTGTCAAGATGTGGTTAAATGCGAACTTTAGTTTAGTTTCAATTATATAAAGGAACGATCATGCGCGCGTACAATTTCTGTGCTGGCCCAGCTGCATTACCGACTGCTGTTTTAGAAAAAGCTCAACGTGAACTGTTGGACTGGCAGGGTAAAGGGCTTTCCATCATGGAAATGAGTCACCGTAGCGCTGATTATGTTGCCGTTGCAGAAAAGGCTGAAGCCGATCTGCGCCAGTTGATGAACATTCCTGAAAACTATAAAGTCTTATTCTTGCAAGGCGGTGCATCGTTACAGTTTTCAGCAATTCCATTAAATTTACTTGGAAAAAACAGCAAGGCAGATTATATCCATACTGGAATCTGGTCTGAAAAAGCGCTAAAAGAAGCTCAGCGTTATGGCGATATCAATGTAATCGAAGCAGGCACTCAAATTGATGGCAAGCTTGGTATTAAGCCTCAGTCTGAATGGGCATTGTCTGAAGATGCAGCTTATGTGCATTATGCAGATAACGAAACCATCGGGGGCTTACAATTTGCAGGTATTCCTGAGGTTAATGCGCCGTTGGTATCGGATTTATCGTCTAGCATTTTGTCTGCACCGCTAGATGTGAGCAAGTTTGGTTTGATTTATGCTGGTGCGCAAAAAAATATTGGCCCCGCAGGTCTTACTTTGGTCATTGTTCGTGACGATTTGCTTGACCAATCACGTGCAGATATTCCGAGCCTGTTAAAATACTCTGCACAAGCTAAAAATGACTCTATGGTGAATACACCGGCAACTTATTCATGGTATTTGGCTGGTTTGGTATTTGAGTGGTTAAAAGAGCAAGGTGGTGTTGAGGCCATTCATCAAGCCAACCTTGAAAAAGCCAAATTACTCTATGGTTATATCGATTCGAGTGATTTTTATAACAACCCGATTGCGCCGGCCAATCGCTCGATTATGAATGTGCCATTCACTTTGGCAGATGAAGCATTGGAAAAACGTTTCTTAAAAGAAGCAGAGCAAAACAATCTATTGAACCTTGCTGGACATCGTTCAGTTGGTGGAATGCGTGCCAGCATTTACAATGCTGTGCCGCTTGAAGGCGTGCAAGCACTAATCAACTTTATGGACGCATTTGTCAAAGCCAACGGCTAATTGCAAAGGCAATAAAAAAAGCCCCTACATCATGTGGGGCTTTTTTAATGATTCATTTAAAGCGATAAGAAACCAAAATAATGGATCATCACTGCTGCTAAAAACATTCCGAGTGCAAAAAAGCATAATGCAACTGTATCGAATTTAATACGCTGTCCGCTCAATTGAATCAGATTGGTCGATTGTTCAGGTATAATTTTCATCAATACGCCTAATTTATTAATTATTCGTTGAAACGCTATTATTCAACTTTACTTTTAGCATAAATATTCGCCTGAATCCAGATATTACCTCGAATATACTGACCAATTTCAAAATTTTCGTGGGCATTATTTTTAGTGGCGAGACGAATTAATATTGCAGGTAGCTCGTCTTCTAGCACCAACACCACATCATAAAGGGTATAGGTTTCATCCATAAATGTCGTCGATGATTTACCTACGATATTGCCTTGAAACCAAGCTTCGTCTTCTTGGCCCATGGTTTCGCCAAATAAATAAGCCACCATTTTAGAAAAATCGACCGTTACAGGTTCCTGATCTTCAGGCGTTTTAGGTTGCCACGCATCAATCAATTCTTGCAGATTTTCAGGCGCAACACCGTTATTGGCCGATAAAATATCATTTAACGCACGATGATGTTTAATCGATGCCGGATCGTCGACTTCAATGGTTTCGTTGTCGGCAACGACTTCAAGTTCATAGGCCCAAGCATTTAACTGAACTTGATAGGCCTGATTTTTCTCATATTGATTGTGATTGACGCTATATAGATTATCGTAAGCGTAAATAGTGGTATTTTTATTTAAACTCAACCGTAAAACAGCCTGAGTATTTGATTCGCAGGCAATGATGCGATCAATCACAGCATTATATTTATATGGGCTTTCAAAACTTGGAAATGCAGTTTTCAGCGCGCGCGGTTTATTATTTTCGACCGCAATAATCTGGCTGACTTTAATCCCAGATTCAGACGGACCTTGAATCAACCATACGTCGGTATCCATATCCTGTTCAGTTTCACATAAACCCATTGGCATCATAGGAGCGTCGAGTGCCATACTGAGCCATTTAGGCACGACTTGTTCAGGTGTATCACTCAATAACGCCCAATGCTCGCCATGGTTGCCAAAACCTTGATCTTGAATAGTAACGATTTCTGGACTGTTTTGATTTTTCATATAACCCTGAAGAATTTTTAAAAGATTTAGATATATAAATCGAGCATATCTAAGTTTTTTCAAGTGTTGATATGCAATTATGTAAAAAATATTTTAATTTTCTTTTTGAATTTCATCGAGATGTCGGCGTATTAGATCTATGTAAAAATAACAAGCCTACAGGTCACCATCAAATCTTAAGTCTGTTAAAATAAATTCCTCTTTAAAAAGGTTGAAATTGCGTGTTGCCATTTAAACTTTGGGTCGATGCCGATGCATTGCCAAAGATTCTGCGAGAAGTCATTTTGCGTGCTTCTGATCGTTATCAGCTTGAAGTCATTTTTGTTGCAAATCAAAACGTGGGCATTACGCCATCTGTCCGGATCAAATCGATTCAGGTTATGAGTGGTGCCGATCAGGCCGATCGTGAAATTGTCGAGCGCATGCAGGCACATGATATTGTGATTACTCAGGATATTCCTTTAGCTGCACAAGTGATTGAAAAGGGCGGTATTGCGATTCATCCACGAGGCGAAATCTATACCGATGCCAATGTAAAAGCACGTTTGCATTTACGTGATTTTATGGACACCCTGCGGGGTGCTGGCGTACAAACTGGCGGACCACCGCCCATTTCTGAACGTGATAAACGCGAGTTTTCAAGTGCGCTTGATCAAACCATTTTAAAGCAAAAGCGTAAAACGCTTTGAGACCGGCTATGCCTTCAAAAAGCAATATCATACTGACCTATATTGTTTTGGTTTTGATCTGGGCATCGACTCCGCTGGCGATTGTCTGGAGCGTGGCGGATCTGCATGTACTTTGGGCCATGATGTTACGCTTCTTTTTGGCGCTGCCAATTGCTGTAGTGATATTACTGGTACTCAGAATTCGTTTTCCACTCAACCCAAACGCCATTCATAGCTATATTGCAGGCTCGTTTAGCTTAATTGGCGCGCAGGTGTTTACCTATATTGCCACGCAGTATCTAAGCTCTGGGGTGATTGCTCTAATGTTTGGGCTTGCACCTATCATTGCCGGTTTGATTGGCCGTTTTGCTTTTGCGCAGCAACTCAATCGCCTGCAATGGACGGGTATGGCCATTGCAATTGTCGGTTTGGCATTGATCTGCTTTGGCGGGTCATCACAGCATGTGCATCCGCTGGGCATCGGTCTGATGCTCATGAGTGTCTTTATCTACTGTAGCTCAATTTTTTGGGTAAAAAAGGTCAATGCCGATGTCGTGCCGATGGCACAAGCCACTGGGTCAATTCTGGTTTCTACCTTGGTGTCTTTGTGTGTACTGCCGTTTGTGTGGTCACATGCACCTACGCATCTGCCGGAAATGAAATCATTACTGGCCTTGTTGTACACCACGATCATGGCATCACTGATTGCAATGTTTTGCTATTTTAAACTGGTCAAAAACATTGAGCCGACCACATTATCGCTCACCAATGTGATGACGCCTTTACTGGCCTTGGTCATTGGCGCTTTATTTAATCATGAGCAGATTTCACTCATGATGATTTTAGGTACCTGTATTATTTTGAGTGGGTTATTTTTATATTTTTATCGTGATATTCAGGCCAATCGACGCTACAAACAACACATCAAATCTTGAGGATCACTGTAGCTTGCCTAATGTAATGCACAGACAGGTACGATTGAATTTGGCTTAAAACCGGGTAACATACGCTTCATAAAGTACATCAAAATGTTGATCTTTATGCCTTAATTGTTCGATTTCGTAGTAATCCGTACGATCAAATTGATCTACTGCGGTATCTGGTACAAAATAAGCCCGCTATATAATCTGAATCGTAAGGGTCATTCAATAATAAGAGTCTGCCGGGTGAAGTTTTATCGAGATTCTTTTGGTGTATCTGTGCGTAATCGATGTTAATCGCAGTATCTAAATAAATACTGTTTTTTCTTTTATGAAATGACCTTGGACTAAGTGGTATGTTTAAACCAATCTCGCTGTATATAGGGTTGCGATATACCCGCGCTCGGCGTAGTAATCACTTTATTTCGTTTATTGCCTTGGTTTCGATGATTGGTCTGACCTTGGGCGTTGCGGTACTGATTACCGTTTTGTCCGTGATGAACGGCTTTGATCGCGAGTTGAAAAATCGTGTACTTGGTATGGTACCGCAGGCCACGATTTCATCGAACCAGATTCTAACCGACTGGCCTCAACTTGCTAAAAAAATTGAGGGTCATCCTCATGTCACTGGTGTTGCACCATTTACACAATTACAAGGCATGCTTACCGCACAAGGCCAAGTTGCCGGTATTATGGTCAGCGGAATCGAACCAAGTTATGAAAAAAAGGTTTCGATCATCCAAAACCATATGGTGGCAGGTAGTATCGACAGCCTTAAAAAAGGCGAATACGGCATTGTACTCGGCAAGCAAATGACCGACGCACTCGGGCTTGGTCTAAACGACAGTGTGACGCTGGTTTTGCCTGAAGCGACGCCATCACCTGCTGGGGTGGTGCCACGATTTAAACGATTTAAAATTGTGGGCATCTTCAGTATTGGTGCCGAAGTAGATTCGATGATGGGTTATATTGCCTTGAATGATGCATCTACACTGTTGCGCTTACCCGATGGCGCCCAAGGAATTCGCCTTAAACTGGACAATATTTTTGCAGCACCTCAAGTGGCAGACGATATTGTGAAGACCTTACCATCCAATTTCTATGCGTCTAACTGGACCTATACTCACGGTAACTTGTTTAGCGCCATTCAAATGGAAAAAGCCATGGTGAGCTTACTATTGTTCCTGATTGTTTTGGTTGCAGCATTCAATATTGTATCTTCACTGGTCATGGTAGTGACCGATAAAAAATCAGACATCGCGATTTTAAGAACGCTAGGTGCATCACCAGCCACCATTACCAAAATCTTTATGGTTCAAGGTACAGTGATTGGTGTGATCGGTACGGTGGCGGGTGCTATTTTAGGAGTCGTGTTTGCTTCAAGCGTGAGTAATATCATTGACTGGTTCAATACCGCGCTTGGTTTACATTTATTCGATGCGTATTTCATTAATTACTTGCCGTCTTATCTACGCTGGCAAGATGTGGCTTTGATTGTGTCGGTTTCACTGTTATTGAGCTTTCTTGCCACGATTTATCCGGCATTGCGTGCAGCGAAAATTCAACCTGCGGAGGCATTGCGCTATGAGTAAGATTGTCCTTGAAGCCAAAGATATTCATAAGCATTTTACCGATGGAAAATCGACAGTTGATGTGATTAAAGGCTTATCGCTTCAGGTAAAAGCAGGGGAATTTGTTTCGATTGTTGGAGCAAGTGGTTCAGGTAAAAGCACTTTGCTGCATGTACTGGGCGGACTCGATACGCCGAGTCAGGGTCAGGTTTTTCTGGATGGTCAGCGTTTTGATAATCTGGGTGAAGCGCAACGCGGCTATAAACGAAATCATTATTTGGGTTTCGTCTATCAGTTTCACCATTTACTACCAGAGTTTTCGGCACTTGAAAATGTGGCCATGCCGCTGATGCTTCGTGCAGAGACTAATTATAAAGAGGTCAAACAACAGGCTGAACACTTACTGGATCGTGTTGGGTTGTCACATCGGTTGACGCATAAGCCTGGTGAATTATCTGGCGGAGAGCGCCAGCGTGTTGCATTGGCACGTGCACTGGTTGGGCGTCCGGCAGTGATGCTGGCAGATGAGCCAACAGGAAATCTAGACCGCAAAACGGCACTGGGTATTTTTGAGCTACTCACCGAGCTGAAAAAAGAATTCAATATGGCCATGCTGATCGTGACCCACGATGAACAGTTGGCACAATCTGCAGATTCAATTTTACATATGCAAGATGGCCTTTGGGTCGATCCAGTCTGATGTTGTGCGTATTGATAGCCCTTTCGGGGGCTTTCAATTTTTATAATGCAAGTAAATAAAATAGATTTTAAATAACAATGCTAAAGCTTATTTTTCTGGGGTGGATTGCAGGAATTGCAGCCATGGGGCATATATTTGATCCCATATCGGCTGTCACACTCGGTATCGCGATCGGTCTATATTTCCTATTTTTACTCATCTATCTACGTGTGGCCCAACAGTTCAACTCTTCGAAATTGTTAGGCGGCTTATTGGGCATCTTTTCGGTGTGTTTGTCGTTTAGCTGTGGCGTCTATTACGCCAATCAGGCACTCACCACGCGGCTTGAGCATCGTGTCACGACCTCTTCAGTCGACTCATACATCATCTACATCAACCGTATGGGGGAGCAGTCTCAAAACGGAATCAGACAGCCTGCACAGATTCTCAATGAAAATGATGCTCCCATTCACTGGGTACTTTCCATAGATGAAACAGTTATCCCTGCTGATACCATGGCGCATAGTTTAGCTGTTGGGCAGTATTATCGTGCCGTGATTCAGCGTCAACCTGTGCATGGTTACGCTACACAAGGTGCATTCGATGTAGAAAAATGGTTCGTACAACAAAACTGGCAAGGGCGTGGCAAAGTTGTACAACTCGAAATGCTTTCAAGTGAACAGGCGCTACGTGAAGGATATTATGATCATGTGAAACAGCAACAATCTTGGACTCGAAAATTTTTGCTTGCTGCCGAGCACTTAAGATTAAAATTTAGAGGCTATTTTCTTGCTTCTTCCTTACAACATCAAAGCTTACTTCTGGCCTTACTCACGGGCGATCGAAGTCTTCTTGATCCTGAGCTTGAGCAGCAGTTTCAACGCTTTGGTATTTCACATTTGCTGGCGATATCTGGCCCGCATGTGCTTATTTTTGCAGCGTTGATGACATGGTGTATTATCCAATTGATCAATCGATACTACGCCGCAATTTATTTGGTGATTCCACGCCAGCGACTGATGCTGATTCCATTTTTATTATGCGTACTCCTGTATTGCGCGTTGGTGGGGTTTGAAATTCCTGCTCTAAGAACGCTGCTGACCGTAACCATACTGAGTATTTTCATACTTTTAAAACGTCCTGTACATGCCAGTTTCTTGTTGCTGTTCAGTGCTTCTGTTCTATTATTTATCGATCCGTTTAGCATACTCTCGGCAGCATTCTGGCTATCTTATGGGGCCTGTTTTATTCTGATTCGTATTTATCAGGAAATTGTACAGGAGCAAAAGACTGGTCAATCTTGGCGTATTCGAATCGGATATGCTGCGCAGCTTCTCATCAAGACACAATGGAAAATCTTTCTCGCACTGTTACCCCTAACCTTATTGCTCTTTAAACAGTTTTCTTGGATGACTCCATTTGCCAATATCATTGCCATTCCAGTTCTGGGTGCCATCGTGGTGCCTTTAGATGTTATCGCTGCATGCTTCTGGCTCATCCTTCCTGCATTTGGACATTTGATTTTTCAACTCAATGATGGGGTATTACAGGCTGTTTTGGGTCTGTTTAATATGATGGATCATATCTTTGCACCGGAGTTACAATATTTTGCACTTCGTCCTTGGATGATCATCAGCATTTCATTTGGCATTTTAATTTTATTTTTGCCTAAAGGCACAGTGCCTAAATGCTGGTCAATCATATGCTGTGTGCCTGTTTTTCTACCTGCACAATTAAAATCACCTACCCAATTAGTGGTGTTAGATGTCGGTCAAGGACAGTCTGTGTTCATCCAAGATCAGACACAACGAATACTGCTCGATACTGGCGGCAATCACGACGAGCAAAAGTTTAGTGTAGGTAGGCAGGTGGTGGTGCCATTTTTGAAGGCACAGGGCGTAAAGCAGCTAGACCGAATTATACTGTCACATTTAGATCAAGATCATAGCGGGGCATTACCCGCGATTCTGGATGCAATATCGGTTACGCAGATTCAAGCCAATGAACCAATGCCTAAACTTCAATCTACTTTTGAGCTGTGCTATGCCGGACAGCGTTTTGAGACACCTGAAACCATTATACAAGTTTTATCACCAGCGCTTCAGGAGATCGGACGTGCTGATACGAATCGAAATGAATCGTCATGTGTTATGCATATCGAGTTTAAAAACAATCAACCCATACGACATTTTTTAATTATGGGAGATGCAGGTTGGGAAACCGAGTTTAAATTACTTCAACATTATCCGGATCTGCGCGTAGATGTTTTGGTTTTGGGGCATCACGGGAGTCGTCATAGTTCAGCCCATGATTTTTTACAGCATTATCGGCCTCAATATGCGATTGCATCGGCAGGTGCAACCAATCGTTATGGCCATCCTAGTATTGAAGTTCAGGCACGACTGGCAGCGTTACAAATTCCTTTACTCAGCACAGCCAAAGCAGGCAGTATTTCTTTTAGTTTTGATCAAGCGAATGAGCAGCCACGTTTTTATCGCCATCAATACCGCTGGTTAACACAATAGCCTTTTCGCGCTGATTGGCGTTACGTACCTGTTGCACTTTTTCGAGTGCTTCCTCTTCGCTTAAGGTGTAAAGATTGTCGAGTTCAGGGTTGGCTTTAAAGCGTTTATAACTCCAATGGTAATGATCTGGATACTTTTGAATTAAAGATTCAATTGCTCGATGGATCACCGCTGTGCCATCGCGATCTGTGCCTTCATAGATTTTTGTATCCATAGGTTCGATATACATATCAAACCCGTGATTTTCATTACGAATGGCGTATAGAAACAAGGCTTTGGCTTTGGTTTTCTGAATAAGCTTGGCACTTAAATTACTCGATGCCAAAGGGATACCAAAATACTCAACCAACTCGCCGCCCACGTTAGGCGTATGATCGGGCAGAATCACGGTAGTTCCGCCTTGTTTTAAGGCTTTAAAAATTTGACGGACACCACTTTCGTCAGTTGGAACCAGATTGGCTTGTTCGCGGCTACGTGCTTCGCGTACAAAGCGATCGGCATCTTCATTCTTGACTGGTTTATATAGAATGGTCATGTCGGTAAATTGAGCGCACCATGCGTTCATAATTTCCCATGTACCAAAATGTGGCACGATCAAAACCAGTCCCTTTTTTTCGGCGACCGCTTGGTGAAAGTATTCTGCACCTTGAATGCTATGAATTCGAGAAATATTTTTTTCGTTGGAAGATCCCCAAATACTAAAGAATTCCATATAAGACATCAGTTCATTTCGAATTGCGTTACGAATGATGTCATGACGCTGCTCGTCATTGAGATACGGCAAGGTAATTTTTAGGTTGAGTTGTATGGTCTTAGATGTTTTTGTAAGTTTCAAACCATTTACAAGGCTAGCAAGCATCCGTGCGAATAGACGAGAAAGCTGGATAGGCTGTCTGCTAATAAAATTAAGTAAGCGATACATTAAGCTACGTGAATCGGAAGTCGTCATTATAAAAGTGCTTAAAAACAAAAACGGAGGCTTGTCGGATAAAAATATTATAAGTTAAATCATAACGATTAAACAGTTTTTCCCGATTCA
The DNA here is from genome assembly GCF_023614015.1 of Acinetobacter sp. ACZLY 512. Taxonomy (NCBI): domain Bacteria; kingdom Pseudomonadati; phylum Pseudomonadota; class Gammaproteobacteria; order Moraxellales; family Moraxellaceae; genus Acinetobacter; species Acinetobacter sp. ACZLY 512. The sequence continues at coordinate 373,800 of NZ_JAKIVI010000001.1, read as the reverse complement.
GTGTATATAATGGCAGTATTTTCAACTTTTTGGGTTATTTTTTATGTCTGATTGGCCGCCTAAACCACAAAATGAAGTGCAAAATAGCAACAATAAAACTGGTCAAGAATGGCAGATTTTAGAAAAAGCTGTTTTGGCCTCTGTCGAAGAGCAGCGTCGTAGTCGTCGTTGGGGGATCTTCTTTAAAACGCTTACTTTTTTATATGTACTGTTCGTGCTGGTTTTGCTGGGCCGTGGTTGTTCTGTCAGTGATGGGGCGAGCGGTACGTCAAGTAGTAGCCCACATTTGGCTGTGGTCAATATTATTGGAACCATCGATTCAAGCAGTAAATCGGTCAATAGTGAAGATACCAACAAAGCACTTACCCGAGCGTTTGAAGCTAAATCAAGTAAGGCCGTGGTCCTCAATATCAATTCGCCGGGTGGTTCGCCAGTTCAGTCAGATGAAATCTGGCAAGAAATCCGTTATTTGAAAAAACAGCACCCAGATAAAAAGATTTATGCCGTAATTGGTGATATGGGGGCTTCAGGCGCCTACTATATTGCTTCTGCTGCAGATGAAATTATTGTCAACCCTTCGAGTCTGGTGGGGTCAATTGGTGTGATTATGCCAAACTATGGCATTACCGGTCTGGCGCAAAAATTGGGCATTGAAGACCGTACACTTACATCCGGCGATAACAAAGATATTTTAAGCATGACCAAACCGGTTAATCCTGCACAACGTGCACATGTGCAATCGGTTTTAGATAACGTTCATGCACATTTTATCAATGCGGTTAAAGAGGGGCGGGGCAATCGCTTAAAATCGAATGATCCGGCGGTATTTTCGGGCTTGTTCTGGTCGGGTGAGCAAGCGGTCAAATTGGGTGTGGCTGACCGGACAGGTAATTTACAAACCTTGATGCGTGAGTTAAAAGTAGACAATAAAGTAGATTACACCATTGAGCGCAATCCATTTGAAACAATTCTAGGTCGAATGGGTTCAGAATTTGGTCAAGGTGTCGCTGCATCATTGAGCCAGCACCTGCAAACGGAACAGCAGACGAAACTCCAATAAATCTCGAGGATCACTTGAACAAGCCTTTAATTCATTTTGCCCATGCCAACGGTATACCTTCGAAGGTATACCAAAAACTGTTCGATCTATTGAGTGATCGTTACGACATTATTTATGTGCCGATGATTGGTCCAGATAAGCGCTATCCTGTCACCAATCACTGGTCACATCTGGTCGATCAAGTGATTGACAGCATTGTGCGTCAGGCAAATGGACGAAAAGTGATTGGTCTAGGACATTCCTTAGGTTCAGTTTTAACCATGATGGCCAGTTACAAGCGTCCTGAGCTTTTTTCGCAAGTGATCATGCTCGACCCGCCTTTAATTTTGGGTGCTTATTCTTTTGCCTTTCATTTGGCAAAAGTCTTTAGCCCAAAAACGGTTGATCGGATGACGCCCGCTGGGTTATCTGTCCACCGACGCGACCATTGGCCGTCACGAGAAGATGCTGCTTCACGCTTGCGTCCTAAAGGATTTTATCGAGATTTTGATCCAGACTGCTTTCAAGCCTATCTAGATTATGCCTTGACAGAAGATCCTGTTCGAGGTGGCGTGACCTTAAGTATTCCAAAAGCGGATGAAGTGGCGATTTTCAGAACTAATCCTTCATGGTGGTGGCTGACGCTTAATCGTAAACCATCCGTGCCGATTCAGTTGGTGGTGGGTGAGCAAAGTAACTTTTTTAAACGACGCTTGCCGCACAAAGCCAAGAAAAGTTTAGGTATTCCATTTACCACATTGCGTGGTGGTCATATGTTCCCTCTGGAGCATCCTGAAGAGACCGTTGCTCACATTAAAACGCTGATTTCCAAGAACTAAGAAATCTAGACACATAAAACCTAGTCATAAAAAACGCATCCGTGGATGCGTTTTTTGATTTATAAATCACAAAACTGAATAGGTTTATTCAGTGGTATGCCTTTGTACAAAATCTGACCATTTTCAAGATGTTTGAGTGTACCGTTACAAATCCACTCCACAGCTTGTGGATAAATTTTATGCTCAATGCTATGTACACGATGTGCCAAACTTTCAGGTGTTTGATGATGACCGACGGGTATCACTCCCTGTAAGAGCGTTGGCCCTGCGTCCAGCTCTGGGGTCACATAATGGACGGTACATCCATGATACACATCACCGGTATTTAATACACGTTGATGGGTATGCATCCCTTTGTACAAAGGCAACAAGGAAGGATGAATATTGATCATCTTTCCGTGCCAGTTTCGTACAAATTTTTCGCTCAAGATCCGCATGAAGCCTGCCAAGACCACCAAATCGACCTCCCACTCGGTAAGCTGTTGATGCAATGCTGCATCGAAGAGTTCCCGAGTAGGATACGCTTTATGTTCAATCACTTTGGTTTGAATATTGGCATCTGCAGCACGTTTTAGTGCATATGCATCTGCTTTGTTGGAAATGACACCGACTATTTCACCTGAAAGATTTGCATCAATCAGAGCTTGTAAGTTACTGCCATTTCCTGAAACGAGTACCGCAATTTTTATCATGCAAAGATCACACGAATTTTTTCGTCTGCGCCTTCAACGGATGCTGGATTATCTTGGATATGACCAATTTTCCATGCTTTTTCACCTTGTGCATTTAACACATCGATGGTCTTTTGTGCGTCCGCCGCATCAACCGCAATCACCATGCCTACGCCACAGTTGAAGGTACGATACATTTCAAACTGCTCAACACCGCCTTCACGCTGCAAAAGTTTGAACAATTCTGGCCATTCCCATGATGCTTCATCAATCACAGCTTGCGCACCATTTGGTAAAACACGCGGTAAGTTACCCGGTAAGCCGCCGCCAGTGATATGCGCCATAGCATGTACATCGACTTGCTTGCATAATTCAAGAACAGGCTTAACGTAAATACGGGTAGGTTCCATTGCAACATCTGCAAGTGAACGTCCATCGATTTGTTGATTTAAATCAACATTTTTAACATCTAAAATTTTGCGGAGCAGGGAGTAACCGTTAGAGTGTGCACCACTTGATGCTACTCCGATTAAAACGTCACCCGCTTTGACTTTTGAGCCATCAATGATTTTACTTTGTTCAACCACACCTACGGCAAATCCGGCAAGATCGTAATCTTCACCTTCATACATACCTGGCATTTCTGCTGTTTCACCACCAACGAGTGCACAACCAGCAAGCTCACAACCTTTACCAATTCCAGTCACAACGTCGGCTGCAACGTCTACATTTAAATGACCTGTTGCATAGTAATCAAGGAAAAATAGAGGTTCAGCGCCACACACCAAAAGGTCGTTTACACACATGGCAACCAAATCTTGGCCAATAGTGTCATGACGATTAAGATTGAGTGCCAAGCGTAGCTTTGTACCTACACCATCTGTACCTGAAACCAGTACTGGCTCTTCATAGCCTTTTGGAATTTTGCATAGTGCGCCGAAGCCACCAAGACCGCCCATTACTTCAGGACGAGTGGTGCGTTTAGCTACCGACTTGATTCGGTCGACTAATGCGTCGCCCGCTTCGATGTCGACACCCGCATCTTTATAGCTTAAACCAGTGTTAGGGGTAGAAGTTGAGTTGCTCATAGTGAAGTCTCCGCATTGGCGGCAGATTATAACCTGAATATACGAAACTCTTATGGTATTTATGATCGAAAATGCTATCTTTACTGAATTATTTTTGCATCTATAACGAATACATTAAAAAAAGGCTAGAATTTATGCAAGATCGTATGCTTAGACGCGTGTTCATCTTGGCAGGTATAGCACTTTTATTGTGGATCCTGTACTTACTTAAACCTGTCGTATTGCCTTTTATTGGCGCTTTTTTAATCGCTTATTTGTTTAGTCCATTGGTTGATAAACTTTGCAAGTTGCATCTGCCTCGCTGGCTTTCGATTAGTATTGTGTTTGTCGGCATTGGAGTATTACTTACTTGGGCGATGTGGTATGTGGTGCCGTTAGTTTGGCGTCAGCTCATTTATGCACGAGACAGTATTCCTTCGGGAATTCATTGGATTAATGCCACCTTCTTACCGTGGCTTTCGCACAACTTTAATGTTGAGCGGATGGAAATTGATACCGATCAGATTTCGACTGTGGTTATGGAGTACATTCAGACCAACTACAGCGCAGACAGTATTCAAAGCATGGCGCTACGTTTGGCACAATCTGGTTTGAGCTTTATTCAGGTGGGCGGCACCATTGTATTGATCCCGATCATTTCGTTTTATTTCTTGCTCGATTGGGAACGAATGCTGAATAGTTTGCGTCGATTAATTCCTCGTCCATATGAACACAGCACGTTAAAAATTGTACGTGAGTGCCACAGTGTTTTAGGTGCTTTTGTCAAAGGTCAGTTTTTGGTCATGCTACTTTTGGGGATTGTCTATGCTGTTGGCTTACAACTTATCGGTTTAGAGGTCGGTCTGATTATCGGAATGGTGGCCGGACTGGCGAGTATCATTCCGTATTTAGGTTTTGCAGTCGGAATTATTGCGGCCGTGATTGCGACCCTCTTTCAGTTTGGCGTCGACTGGATGCAACTGGCGCTTGTGGGTGTGGTCTTTATGATTGGGCAAGCTGTCGAAGGTTATATTCTTCAGCCGTTCTTGTTAGGCGATAAAATTGGCCTATCACCTGTTGCAGTGGTGTTTGCCGTATTGGCTGGTGCACAGTTAGCTGGTTTTCTAGGCATGTTGATTGCTTTGCCTGTGGCAGCAGTCATTGTGGTTCTGCTCAGGCACATTCGCGAAGCCTATGAACATACTGCTTTATATGGTGGATCAGCAGTGGTCGTTTCTACTGGAGACAGCGAGCGTATCAGTGTAGAAACTGAATCGGTTGATCTTGATATTGAGGTCAAAAAGCCGCAAGATACTGATACATCGATTGATGTTGATCGGAAGTAACACGAAGGTCTATTGGATTTATGCGTCAACTACAGTTGGATATAGAACCTCAGCTCGATGCCCGCATTAGCGATTTTTCCGGGCCGGGATGGGGACATGTGGTTGACGCCGTACGCCAGTTACATGCCGGATTAATGAACCGCTTTTATATTTATGGAGGGGCGGGTTCCGGTAAAAGCCATTTACTCTCGGCTATCTGTGATTCCTACCTCGAAATTGGAAAGTCGGCCATTAAAGTCTCTTTGTTAGAGCTTTTAGATGCGCCTATTGAAGCCATCACCTCGCTTGAACGTTACGATCTTGTGGCATTAGATGATATCGAATCGATCAGTGGTGTTCCGCATTGGCAAAAAGCTGTGTTTCACTTAATTAATTACAATAATGAAGTGGGCGGACAACTGGTGTTTTCTTCACGTGTTGCCCCGATTGAACTACGTCTGGAATTACCGGATTTACAATCGCGTCTTACGCAGGCAGTCAGTGTAAAATTACCCAATGGTAGTTTGTATGCCGATCGACAGGCACTCATTGTATCGACCATGACGCGTCGTGGTTTGCAATTTGATCCGCAAATTTTAGACTATTTGCTTTTGCACGGGCCTCATCAAGCGTCATTACTCTTGCAAACCATTGCCCAGCTTGAAAAATTATTAAAAGGCGAAAAGACAAAATTATCCAATGCGACCTTGCGTCAGATTTACGCATTGATAGATGAATATCGACACTAAAATTAGATCTTGAGTAATTACTCTAGCTGTGACAAAGTAGGCAAAGAATTCAAAGTTGTTGGGATAGAGCAACTTTAAAAAAATAATGAAAAATGGAATGTTAAGGAGAATAATATGCTCAAGCAGGGCTTAGGCATTGGCTTGTTGTGTATTGCGGGGCATGCGTACTGTGACAGTATTATAGTAAACACCACAGCGGATGAAGTGAAAGATGACCAATTGTGCTCACTACGTGAAGCTGTGGAGTACATTAATAAAGGGTCGCCTGAATCAGGCTACAATGGATGCGGGGGTAAAGACAGCAACCCGGTGATTTTGCTTGAAAAAAGTAAAACCTACGAATTAAAAAGCAAAATTGAAATTAAAAAAGCATTGCAAATTAAAACCACTTACGACACGACTATTACCAATCAGCTAGGTTTGAATAATGCCACCATCAAAATGACAGGGGCTGATCAAATTTTTCGAATCCGTGATGATAGCACCCAGAATGAGCAATATAATGTTCAGCTCACAGAAGTGAATCTGGATGGCTGTGCCAAAGATTGCGGCATTGCTCAGGGTGGTTTGATATACAACCAAGAGACACTCGTTTTAAGTTATGTGACGCTTAAAAACGGATATGCGAATTTGGGTGGCGCAATTTATAACGCACAAGCATCAACTACAGATAAATCCAGTGGATCAGTCACCATTATCAATAGTTTGATGCAAAATAATACTGCCAGCCAAGGCGCCGTGATTTACAGTGATCTTCCCCGATTTGTGATGACTCAATCGGTTGTGCGAGACAACACTGCAACGACTACAACGACACCGACATTATTTTTTAGCGCAGCAAAGTTTAGCGATGATCTTACAGCGGGTTTTTTTAATTCGGGGCTGTATGGTGTAAAAAATTCGACAATCCTTAAAAACACGGGCTATCTCATCAATTTACGTGATGGCCAGAGTTTGAATAACAACACATTGGTACGCAACTCTTTAGGTATCTATTTCGATGCGCCGCTTGGCAATGCCTATTTAGCCAATAGTATTGTGGTTGAAAACGGGATTGTTCAAAACGAAGTATTACAAACTGCCAAGAACTGTACCTTTACAAGCTCTGACAAAAGCTTGATTCAAAATAATCTGGTGAATTCTGACTGTGGATCGGGTTCAAGTAATGCACCCAATATTAATCTCGGTGCTGTAAAACTATTTGCAGGCTCGAGTGTAGAAGGAAAATGTACACTCGCACCGGCTGAAGGATTACTGTGTCCGTTTGCTACACCGAGTATGACCTTTTTAGGTTTTTTTAGACCGCGCTTATTGCTTAGCTACAACAGTTTAGATGACTCTTTGATTGTGAATCGCGGTCGTATTAGTGGCACGGGTGCATGCGAATCAGTCGATCAGCGTGGTAAATCTCGTAGTAGTAATCAATCATGTGACTTGGGTGCCATTGAACTCGTCATCGACACCTCATCAATCGCTACTGTGGGAAGTGATATTTTATATGGTGAACAGGCAAAATTTTCGATTGCAGAACAACTCACAGATGGGGAATTAGTCCCGGCGAGTGCGTGCGAGGCTATTTTAGGAAAACGTACAGACGGTAAAGCATGGCAAGTCGGTTGTTTGGACGTTATACAAACCAATACGCCGTCTAAGGGAGCGTTAACGCTCGATCAGGATGGAAATGTGGTTTACACACCCAATGGCAACTGGCAGGGAACAGATGAATTTAAAATCCGTGTTGTAACCACATTTAGCCGTTTTAGTTCGTCGAATAATAGTAGATATATCGATATTGCAGCAAAAGTAAAGCAAGACCCACCAAATACCTTCGAAAATAAAAAAGTCAGTACAGGTGGTGGTGGGAGTTTTGGCTGGGGAAGCTTGATCGTATTGGGTGGATTGATGATATGGCGTCGGAAACGTCAGCAGTAAGAAAAGGATGAATCATGCAGAATTATAAAAAAGGAATACTGACATTAATGATTTTATCAGCCATGTCACTCATGGCAGCAGAAGATAAAACCATATACGTGAATACCTTTGAAGATATCGACAGTGACTCAAGTGCCAAATGTTCACTACGCATGGCGCTTAAAGCCGCGGCAGCCAATAAAGCCTATGGTGGATGTTCGGCTGGAAATACCGTTGCATCTAGCACCGATACCATCCAGCTTGAAGCGGGAACGTATAATTTGAATTCCGAGCTGGTACCGACTTCACAGGTGATTATTAAAGGAAAAGAGGCGCTCGATTATACGCAAAAAGATGCCATCACCCAGCAGTATCCTGCACTGACCGCAGTGAGAACTGTGATTTCAGGACAAAATAATGTACGTATTTTAAATACCACCAATGCGAAATCTGCACTCACCTTGAATGATCTCGAGTTACGTCAGGGCCGTAGTTCGGATCGTGGGGGAGCGCTTTATTTAGGCGGATCGACCACGCTCAATCGGGTAAATATCCTCAACTCGAGCGCAGCCAATGGTGGCGCAATTTATCTTGAAAATGGCACCAGTGCCGTGACGATCAGTAATAGCCTTATTCAGGGAAATACAGCATCAACCAATGCAGTACTGGGCATGGCATGCCGTGACTTCGGTGTGCTTAATCCACGCACTCTCACGCTGACCAATAACAGCATTATACAAAATGGCAGTGCATCGAGTGACAGTGTACTGACCTTTTGTGGAACGCCCACAGCAACTTTAACTGCTAACACGATTGCACTCAACACTGCCAATCCGACTTCTGGCAGTATTATAAAATTCAGCAGTGATCAATCAAACTCGCAATCGAGTAATCTTGATGCCAGCTCCAATTTAACCCTTGAAAATAACACGATTGTTAAAAACACAGCATTTAGTACCTTTTTATACGATAAGACTGGTACCAAAAGACTAACCCTGAATGCTTTGTTTGCAAATACAGGAAAATCATGCCGTTATGCATACGGTGATGCCAAATCAGAAACTTCGACCGGTTTGAATTTATCTTATAATGCGCTGGTTTTGTCTGCTGCAAAAGAAGGGCAGTGTGATGTCGGTAATGAGGTTTTAGCTACACAGCACAATACCATCGATGTGAGTACCACCAGCTTCTCAAGCCTGTTCGAAGATTTACGTGCAGGTGATAAAAATACCAATTACTTACCTGTATATTTTCCAAGAAATAATCAAAATCAAAGCGATTTGGTTGATGTCGGCTCGACCAGTTGTAATGCCAAAAATGATCAACGTGGTATTCAGCGGATTACCGATGCGACGTTATTGCTGAATCCCGCTGCTGCCAATAGCTGTGATATCGGTTCAATTGAATTGTTAAAACTGACCGCAAGTGATTTAAAAAATCTAACCAATACATCATTGGTCGATTTATTCACAAATACTAATTCAGGTTATGAAACCTTAAGGGATTCGTATAAGAAACTGATTGAAGACAGTGCCACAGATCCGAAGTTTTTACCGTTATATCGCGATGAATTTCAAAAATACAGTGACTTGGTGACCAATACCAAAGCCAATTTAAAGTACCGTGCAATTTACGTCGATCCGTTTGCAAAAAGTTTTGCCAATGAAAACGCCGCGCATGAAATCCAGCCATTAAATCTGGAAAATTATAATGTAAGCGTGCAACGTTTTGGAATTGGTACATTGAATAACTCAAGCAGTACCGCAAGCGTAATCAAATTAAGAGACGACGCAAATTTACAGTGTGAATGGAATCCGACTTTAAAACGGATCATTATTTCACGTAAAGACGATACCATTACACAAGCCGATGAATACAACATTTGCCAATATACATTAACGTCAAAAACGGATTCGAGTAGTCAGTCATCTGGATTGTTATTTGCACAGTTTGTCAATATTAAACCAATTGCAAAAGATGATGAGTACAGTCTGCAATATGGCAGCAGTCAAGAAATTAGCGTTAATCTGCTGAGCAATGACAGTGATGATGGCGATGGGCCAAGTTCAACCTTAACGTCAAATCCAAATAAACCAAAATTTTATCGCAACGATGACGGGGCAGAGCTTGCAGTAAGTTTAATTGATGTCCCATCAGGTATTACCATTGCAGCAGACCGAACAGGTAACTGTCCGGGTGATGATATTGCTAATCTTTGTTATGGCGGTAATCTGCGTATACAGGTAAAAAACAACTTCAGCCCATTTAATTATTCCTTCAAATATGTGATTTACGATGCTGAAGGTCTAAAGTCTGAACAAGCGACTGTGAAACTGGTCAATACCGCAACAACAACCAATGACAGTCGCGGTGGGGGTGGCAGTCTTGGTGTATTCGGCGTAATTGGTCTTATGGGGCTTGCGCTATACAGACGCTTCAAATAGTCAACTTCTAAAAGTAAGAAAGAGGTCAATCGACCTCTTTTTTGTTATATCGCTGTATTATTGCGGGTCGGCGGTCGTCAGATACTTGTGAATGTATTCTTCACGAATTTGAGTACGCTCTTCCATACTGGCATTTTGCATACGTTTTCTTAAATCGTTGCGTTCTTGAGTACTCATTTTTTGCCAAGTATCTCGCATTTTTTGTTTTTCTTGCTCTGGAAGCTGAGTGAACCAGTCCATACGCTGCTGCAAATCAATTTTTTTATCTTTTGGTGCCTCTTTCAGCGATTGGTAGCGCTGTATGAGTGCACGTTGTTCGTCATCTGAAAGTGCATCCCAGGTTTCATTGACTTGCGTATTGGCATCTTTGGAAAAAAACCAAAAACGCTCGAATCCTGCAAAACTAGTTTGCAGAAAGCTTAAAGCACATAGGGCAATGGCAAGTCGTTTAGCTACCATGAGGCACCTTATCTTCGCCAAGTACACTTAGCATTTCAAAATCCTCCACCATTTGCGGTGAAAGTTTTGGTGTCACAATGACTTGATTTTGTGGTTTTTCAGTCAGATCAAACGAGCTTGGCAAAATCACAAAACCTGTGATTGCTGCGGCCAGTGCAAAACCTGACATTTTCCACACGCTATAGTATGACTTTGGTTCTTCTTTAATTTTTTCAAGAACATGGGTCATGACAACAGCTTTGTTTTTATGATGACGTGCGAGTCCATCAAGCTTAGACGTCACACGCTTTGTGAAATCATCTTGATTCATCTGATGAACCTCCCAAAGATGGATTTAAATGAGCTAACGAAGCGCGTAAACCCTGAATAGCGCGATGGTAATGCGTTTTTACGCTTCCCTCTGTGCAATTCATGATCTGAGCAGTGGTTTGAGTATCAAACCCTTCCCAAGCACGCAACATAAACGCCTGTTGTTGTCGAACAGGTAGTTTACTGATGGCGTCTTGAATCTCTTCAATGGTTACGGCTTGATCCAGAAAGTCAAAAGGATTAGGTGTTGTTTCATCAACAACATCAGTTATTTCGTCGTCGGAATCTAAACTGACTTTTTTAAAAAAAGAAAACGGATTAGACCTTCGGGCTTCCTTACGCCGCCAGTCCTGTAATTTATTATTCAGTATGGTGTAAAAAAGAGGATACCATTCATCGATACTCTTGTCTGCGTAAGACTTGTGAAGCGAAATAAACGCTTCTTGTACCAGATCCATGGCAATGCCTTGCTGACCTTGAGTGGCACTTTCCATCATGACAAGCGCACGGCCGCTCACATCTTGCATAAAAAACTTAAGACGTTGTTCGACAGTACCTTCATGGGTACTGCGTTCAGTTCGAGACTGTTTGGGCGCTAAATCCATAGAGATGGAAAATCCTGTCATTCGATCCCCATTCTTCCTATCTGGTTACATGTTCTATATAACGCTCAATAAGAAGAATAGGTTGACAACATCAACAGTTATTTACATACAGTCTAAATGATTTTATTCGATAAAAGAGAGACTTTAATATAAATTAACGTTTCTACAGTCGTTGGCGAACCATTTCAAAAAAACAGATAGAGCCTGCAATGGCCACATTTAAGGATTCCTGACCACCCGGCTGCGGAATGGTGACACTTTGCGCATGGGCAAGTGCATAATCTGACACACCCTGACCTTCATTCCCTAATATCCAGACACAAGGTTGGGTTAAATCTTGATCATAGATGCTGGTCGCCTCGTGCGAGCTGGTCACATAGACCGGAATTTCAAACTGATCAAGTACAACATCAAGCGCAATGTTTTCAAAGGTAAACAGACTAAAATGTGCACCCATCCCGGCTCGTAACACGCGAGGCGACCATAAAGATGCCGAACCTTTGGTGCAAATGACTTGCTTAATATTGGCCGCCGCTGCAGAGCGAAGCAACGTTCCGACATTGCCTGGATCCTGAATGTTTTCCAAAATAAGTGTATCTTGAGAAAAATCGATGGCCTGACTTGATTGAGGTAAGTCGATAATCGCCAAACATGCCAGTGAGGTACCAAGCGTACTTAAATCGCGATACAAACTTTCTGCTAAAATAAACACGTGGCCAGTATATTGCGCTGCGATGGCGTCAAAATCTGGATGTTTTAATGCGGCTTCAGTGGTAAAAATGCTGTTAATTTTGCGTTGTTGCTGTAACCAAGACAAACATAAATGTGTGCCTTCAAGTACAGTTTGACGGTTCTTTTTACGAAAAGCTTGCTGTTCGATCAGCCCGCGCAAATGTTTAATTTTGGGGTTATCTTTAGATTCAAGATAAATAATCGACATATATTAAAGTCCACTGTGATGCCAAAACTGACATCACAGTCTGATAAAATTACTGATGATAACCGGTCACAAGATCGACTTCATTTTTTGAGCCGATAATGACAGGAATGCGCTGATGAAGATCGTTTGGCTCGATTTCCATGATACGCACGCGACCCGTGGTTGCTGCACCGCCTGCTTGTTCAATAATAAAGCTCATTGGATTGGCTTCATACATGAGACGTAAACGTCCAGCTGAGCTTGGATCTTTCAAATCGTATGGATACATAAAGATACCAGTACGGCATAAAATACGATGAACATCTGCCACCATACATGCGATCCAGCGCATATTGAAATCTTTACCGCGAACCGACGTTTTTCCTGCAAGCAACTCATCGATATAACGTTTAACTGGTGCTTCCCAGTGACGTTGGTTTGAAGCGTTGATAGCGAATTCTTGAGTATCCGCATTAACTTTAACCGACGCAGTCGTCAAGATAAACTCACGGCTTTCGATATCGAAAGTGAAGAAGTCTACGCCTGCACCAAAGGTAAGCGCCATCATAGTTGAAGGCCCGTACATAACATAACCGGCAGCAACCTGAGCTGTACCAGGCTGCATGAAGTCAGCAGCTTGTGTCACTGCTTGTTTGGCAGGTAAAACCGAAAAAATAGTGCCGACGCACATATTGATATCAATGTTGCTTGATCCATCTAAAGGATCAAACAAAACCAAGTATTTGCCATCTTGATGACCTGGGGTAAAATCGTCCAGCTCTTCCGATGCAAGGCCACCTACCTGAGGGTGTGCTTGAAGGGCATCAAGCAAAAGATCATTTGATAACACATCGAGTTTTTTCTGCGTTTCACCCTGAACATTTTCGTTACCTGCGCTTCCAAGCAGATCGGCCAATGCTCCTTTTTGAATGGCTTGATCAATTTCTTTACAAGCATTTGTAATTGTTTCAATCACTTGTGCCAACTCAGGTGTCAAATTCCCATTTTTTTGTTGTAGGTATTGAGCCAAGGTGAGATTTGACATACAAAATAACTCCGAAGAAGATGAATAGTGGTGATCTGCAACTGGCGCATAGTTTAGATGAGATTGGACAAAAAGAAAAATTATCTTACTTTATTTCTGGTTATTTTTTGCTTGCAAGCTTGCCATAACATGTTATGTTTAGTGGCATAGGAGAAATCCGAGGGTAGGAGCAGCAAAAATGACGACCAAGAAGTTTGAGCCAAGTCCCACCCCGAGCGAAGCTTTGAGTTTGGATGAGATCTCCAAAGAAAGTATTGCTGCAGCTTGGGAAGGGTATCAAGCAAAACCTGAATATAAAGAGTTTAATAAACACGATTTGATCGAGTCGTTTCAGCACCAAGAAGCAGATTCAAACCATACTTCACAGTAAAAGACATTCATATAAAAAGCGCCTTTCAATGAAGGCGCTTTTTATATTTTTTATCTATTACTTCAACAAAGGAGGAACTGCTTCGTAATTGATTTCAACGCGACGGTTCTCTTTCCATGCTGCTTCATCATGACCCGCATTAATTGGCATTTCTTTGCCATAACTCACTGCTTCAAGCTGCTGTGGATTGACGCCATTGGTGATTAGGTAGCTTTGTACTGCTTTTGCACGACGCTCACCTAAGGCCATATTGTATTCACGTGTACCGCGTTCATCTGTATGACCTGTCAATGCAACACGAGAGTTTGCATTTGCCATTAGAAATTGAGCATGTGCTTGAAGTGTTTGATAGTCTTCAGTGGATAAATCACTGCTGTCGTAATCGAAATGGACCACGCGTTTTGCCAGAAAGGCACGATTTGCAGCAGTGACCCCTTTAGATGACGCACCAGTCAGATTTTTTGCATTTAATGCAGCATCTTCACTTAAACCTTCTGTGCTTACAGTGGTCGTGCCAGTTGGATTCGTTCCAGTGGTCACAGGTGCAGCAGGTTTGCGGCTTGCACATCCTGTCATGATTACCGCTGTTGCCAGCACAGGTAAAACAAATAATTTCACAGCGTTCATATTAATCTCCAGTAAGATTATGTCTAAGCGTTATTTCGGTGCCCACGCAGGTTCTCTCACTTCACCCTGTTCACTTGGTAAATTCATTCGGAAGCGGCCATCTGTCGACATAATAGACAATAAGCCACGACTTCCTTCATAGGTAGCATAGACCACCATCTGGCCATTCGGTGAAAAGCTTGGTGATTCATCAAGGCTGGTTGGGGTCAGAATATTCACGATACCAGTCGAAATATTCATGATGGCCACTTTGTAATTACTACCTGAAGGGCGATGTACCAATGCGATATTCTTACCGTCTGCACTGAGTGTGCCACGTGCATTAAAGGCACCACGGAAGGTCAAGCGCTTAACCGATGAATCATCGAAACTGTAGCGATAAATTTGAGGTGAGCCACCGCGATCTGAGGTAAAAATAAAGGATTTGCCATCTGGTGCATAACGTGCTTCTGTATCAATCGCGTTATCGTTGGTCATGCGCTGTAATTGGCGGGTGGTTAAATCCATTTGATAGACTTCTGGATTGCCGTTCATCGACGCTGTAAATAACATCGATTTGCCGTCTGGAGAAAAACTTGGCGCGCCGTTTAAGCCTTTAAAACTTGCCAAAACTTCGCGTTGCCCCGTTGCTAAATCTTGCAAATAAATAGCGGGTCGTTTGGTTTCAAAAGATACATAAGCAATCTTTTTAGCGTCGGGTGTCCATGCCGGTGATAGAATTGGATCACGAGACGATAAAACGGTTTTAGGTTGTTCGCCATCTGTGTCTGCGATCTGGAGTGTATAACGCTGATTTGGAGTAGCAGGATTACGAAGTACGTAGGCAATACGCCCGCTAAAGTCGCCCGGTATACCAGTGAGGGCTTGATAAATCGCATCACTGATCATATGCGCAGCCTGACGTACGCGCGAAGCTGGAACAGTTAAGACTTCATTTAAAAGATATTGCTGCTTTTGCACATCGTAAAGTTGGTAATGTACTTCAAGTGCATTATTGGCTGCAGGTTTAACATTACCTACCACGACATAGGGAATGCCGGCAGATTGCCATGCTGAAGCCTGCACCTGATCTACCGAAGCTGTAGCGGGTAAATTTTTGGATGAACTGCTAAAACGACCAGATCGATTCAAGTCGTTTTCCACAATCGGAAACAAGGATTGATCATTTGCAAAGGGCACAATCGCGATTTTAGGCGCTTCTTCAGGCGCCTTTGCAATTTCAAGATGCAATTGGGCAAACGTGTTTGAAGTCACGGTCATCCCGAGAGCCGCAATGAGTGCGAAAGAAAGTAAATGTTTACGCGTCATATCCATAATCGTGATAGAGGGTCAAATTGAATGGCTTGTGCTGTTTTAGCACGATTACATGCTTTGAATCCATTTAAAGCATGTAATCACAATCAAAAATTATTTTGCTGTAAACGACGAGGTAAACGTACGCGCTTCACGTCGTGCATCTGGGTCTGACGGCATTGGATAAGGGGCGGCTGATCGTACCGCAGCTTCGACACTCGCTTTGACATCTGCATCACTGGAATTCACCACCACCGAAAGTACAGAGCCGCTATCACTTAAAGTGACACGTGCAGTGGCTTTTTTACCAGCTGCACCCATAGGAATATTCCATGCGCGGTAAATTTTCTGCTCGAAATCTTTTTTGGCACTTGAAGCCACGCGTCTAGCTTCAGCTTTCTTCTGTGCCGCTTCTTGCTGTGCTTTTTCTGCCGCAGATTCACGGGCTTCAGCTTCAGCTTTTGCAGCAGCATCCGCTTTGGCTTTTGCAGCAGCATCCGCTTTGGCTTTTGCAGCAGCATCCGCTTTGGCTTTTGCAGCAGCATCCGCTTTAGCTTTTGCAGCGGCATCCGCTTTGGCTTTTGCGGCAGCATCCGCTTTGGCTTTTGCAGCGGCATCCGCTTTAGCTTTTGCAGCGGCATCCGCTTTGGCTTTTGCGGCAGCATCCGCTTTAGCTTTTGCAGCAGCGTCGGCTTTGGCCCTTTCTGTTGCTTCAGCTTTGGCTTTTGCAGCAGCGTCGGCTTTGGCCCTTTCTGTTGCTTCAGCTTTGGCTTTTGCAGCAGCGTCGGCTTTAGCTTTTGCAGCGGCTTCAGCTTTGGCTTTTGCAGCAGCGTCGGCTTTGGCTTTTGCAGCAGCATCCGCTTTGGCTTTTTGAGCGGCATCGGCTTTAGCTTTTGCAGCAGCGTCGGCTTTGGCCCTTTCTGCTGCTTCAGCTTTGGCTTTTGCAGCGGCATCTGCTTTAGCTTTTTGAGCGGCTTCAGCTTTGACCTTTTCGGCTGCATCGGCTTTAGTCTTTTCAGCAGCCTCTGCCTTGGCTTTTAATCTTTCTTGAGCTTCAGCTCGAGCTTTATCTTCTGCTTCACGCTTTGCTTCAGCTGCTGCTTTTTTTGCTTGTGTCAGCTCTTGAGCTTTTGCGGCAGCCGTTGCTGCTGCGAGTGCGGCGGCATTTGCCTCAGATTGAGATTGCTCTTGAGGACTTGCAGGAATAATGGGAGCTTCTTGATTGGGTGTTTGTGTTGACTGTATGTTCTGTGCGACTTGCGTACTCGTCGTATCTGCTTCTTGAACAGGTAAAGCCAAATCGGCAGGGTTCACCAGTACAGTGGTGATTTTTTTAGGCGTTTCAGGTGGTTTACTTAAGCCCAAATAAAGTAAGCCAACAATTGCCAGCGTATGCACACCAAGTGTAAATCCTAGTGCAATTGATCGTTCTTTAAAAGCGGGCTTTTGAAAATTTTTCATGGGTTACTTTAATGGTTCTGTAAGCAGACCAACTTGTGTTAAACCTGCTGCTTGTAAAGTAGACATGAGTGAAACCACATCGCCATAAGGTCTAGATTTTTCACCATTGACCAATACAGTCAGCTTCTGATTGCTTTGATCAGCCTGAGCTTGAGCCTCTCCTAATATATTTTTGAGCTGATCGAGTGAAACAGGTTCTTCTTTGTGATCTTTATATTGCAGAAAAATCTGGCCATCTTGTCCAAGGGTTACGATTGCGGGTTCTTTAGATTCAATTGGTGTGTTATTGGCTTGTGGTAGATCTACTTTAATACCACTGGTGATCATTGGAGCAGTCACCATAAAAATAACTAAGAGCACCAGCATGACATCAATATAGGGTACGACATTCATGTCACTTTTTAACGGCTTTTTAATGCGCTCAAAGCGCCCGGAACGCTGAATGGCCATTATACGTCTTCCTGAGTGGAACCTACAGATTGACGTTGCAGCAATGCGACCATTTCTTCTGCAAAAAGTGCGCGGTCAGAATAAAGCGCTTCACCCTTAGCCGTATAATGGTTAAAGGCGAGTACCGCTGGAATTGCAGCGAACAAACCGATTGCTGTGGCAATAAGTGCTTCTGCGATGCCCGGTGCAACAGTGGCCAAGGTAACTTGATCAACTGCTGACAAACCGATAAAGGCATTCATAATGCCCCATACGGTACCAAACAAGCCAATATAAGGTGCAACAGAACCAATACTGGCCAAGGCACCAAGTCCTTGTTCGAGGCGGCCTTGATCCCGACTTAAACCGACACGTAAAATTCGCTCAGTTCCTTCAATACTTTGAGAGGCGGGAGCATGGCGCTTTTTAAGTTTAAAAAACTCACCCAGTCCATGATAAAAGATATCTTCAAGACCTGTGCGTTTTGAGTTGAGCTGTGCATTGTTGTAAAGCGTATTCAGCTCTGCACCCGACCAGAACATTTTTTGAAAATGTTCATCCTGTTGTGCAGATTTTTTATAGCTCATATGTAACTTGGCAATCAGATACCAACTATAAATCGATGCGAAAAGTAAGATCAACATTACGGCCTGTACCACAGGACTTGCTTGTAAAATAAGATCAGAAATATGCAATGAAGATTGAGCTGGTGTTGCCATAGTTACGTGTGCCAAAGTTTGTTTTTTTAAGCTTGTTCCAATTCTTGAAGAATAAGACCACGAATTTCATCTGGTAAACGACGAGGGCGCAATTCAGCATTTAAACACGCCAGTTCCACTTCACCAGAAGCTAGCATGATTTCACCACGATATATATTTTGTTGCAATACAAATGACGAAGCTTTACATGAAACTACACTTGCTGTAACAGTGATCATATCGTCCATCATGATTGGGCGAATGTACTTCAGTGCAATTTTGTGCACAACAAAGTTATAGTCTTTTTGGTGCCAGTAGTGATCGATGCCAGAGGCACGAAGCCATTCTGTACGAGTTCTTTCAAGATAGCGAATATGGTTAGCATGATAGACGATACCGCCGGCATCAGTATCTTCAATATATACACGAATTTGGAATTCGAATTTATTCGCCATGAGAGTGTTCCGTCTTTTGATTCAATATTGTGTTTTGAGTTGGCGCTGTTCAAAATCTGTGGGGAAAGTTGAAAAATTTGCTCATGCGCCAAGGTTCTACCGCATTGAAGTTTATCAGCTTATCTGAAGCGTCCAATGGCACAACACTCCAATCATCATGATGATTTAAACGGAAAAAAAATTCTGGAATTTTTCATAAAAACCCAGAATAATTAAAATCTTAGCGATGCATAATTGTTTAATTTTAAGCAGAGTGCACTCATTTAAATTGCCATCAGTTTCAATTAAGATGGATTCTGATCTTTATTTAACCAAGCATCTTGTACTTTTTGCGCTACATTTGGATAGTCCAAAACAAACCGCACATGTGTTTCAATGCCTGTTTTTAAAGTTGCATCATCGACAATAAAATTAGGATTATGATTTGGTGCGGCTTTGTTAAGTTCAACTGTGCTTGGGGTTGCTCCAAGAAATACAAACAATGATGGCATGTATTGGCCATAGTATGAAAAGTCTTCACTCGCGCTGGCATTCGTATCTAGGCGATGTAGTTTTTGCACACCAACAACGGTGTTAAGTGTTGGCAGCATAGATTCAGTTAATATTTTATTATTTGAGGTGACCGGAGCATACTGTGCGATATCAACGTGGGTTTTCACATCATTTGCCAAGCCAATGTGCTCAACCATAACAGGTAAATCTTTTAAAATCGTTTGACGAATATCTTCATGATTAGAACGAATAGTCCCAACCATAGCAACTTGCTCAGGAATAATATTACCTGCCGTGCCTGCCTGAATATTTCCAATACTGACAACGCCCATTCCTTTAGATAAATCGGTACGACGACTTATCAAGGTCTGTAAATTATTGATAATCTCTGCTGAAGCGACAACAGGGTCGCGTCCATACCAAGGTGTTGAGCCGTGTACGGCTTGTCCCGTAACACGAATACGAAGCTGATCTGCACTGTTTAAAATCACACCATCTTTGTAATACAGCTCTCCACTTTTCATACCCGCGATCACATGAAGACCAAATATCACTTCAGGTTTTGGTTGATTTAATGCGCCATCTGCAATCATTTTACGTGATCCAATTTGATCACCCTGAGTAAAGTTATCAATATCTGCACCGCCTTCTTCAGCAGGCTGAAACAGAAACACCACTGTGCCCGCAATTTTATCTTTATGCTGAGCCAGAATTTTTGCAGCGCTCAGAAGCATCGCGGTGTGCGCGTCGTGACCACAAGCATGCATCACGTAACTTTCTTTACCTTGATAGATGGCTTTGGTTTGACTTGCGAAGGGAAGTCCTGTTTGCTCTTGCATAGGAAGTGCATCCATATCGGCACGTAATGCCATTACCGGACCTGGTTTTGCACCTTTTAATATGCCCACCACGCCTGTTTTAGCATAACCGGTTTTTACTTCAATACCATAAGATTTCAGCTCGGACTTGACCAGTTTTGAGGTTTGAAACTCCATATTCCCAAGTTCGGGATGCTGATGGATTTGATGACGTAACTGAATTGTTTGCGGTTCAACTTGTTGAGCTGACTGTTTCACCCAATCGGCATAACTCGCTGTGCAGACTGTAAAAAGTGACAGCGTGCATAGCAGTGCTTTTTTAAATTGTTTCAAGAGAAAATTCCTTTTTCAAAAATCGTTTTTTGTATTTTGATAACGTTATTTTGCCAATTTTATGGCGAAATTGCATGAGCGTATTAGGTATAAAAAAATACTTAATACGTATACTTATTCTTTGATTATTATAAAAATTACAGAAATGATATATGTAAAAAAGCCACGATTTAAATGTGCCAGAGATCAATTTTTTCTCGCTGGCACATTCTTAAAAATTAGCTTTTAGGCTCTGGCGGGGTTAAGCCAAATTGTAAATACGCCATGTTGGTGGCAATTCGGCCACGAGCGGTACGCATCACATAACCTTGTTGAATAAGATACGGCTCAATCACATCTTCAAGCGTTCCGCTATCTTCTGCCATAGCGGCAGCCAATGCTTCCACACCTGCCGGTCCGCCATCAAAACGTTCAAGCAGCATGCTTAAGTAACGTCGATCGAGTGTGTCTAGCCCGTCTTTGTCTACATTCAGCATATCAAGTGCACGTTGCGCCATTTCTTGTGTAATTTCACCAGTCCCTTTTACCTGCGCATAATCACGTACTCGTCGGAGCAAACGATTGGCGATACGCGGCGTACCTCGTGCACGACGTGCGATTTCGGCCGCACCCGAATGTGTGATCGGAACATCCATCAGATTTGCAGAGCGCGTCACGATATGGGTCAGATCCTCGACCGAGTAAAATTCAAGACGCTGGACAATACCGAATCGATCACGCAGCGGCGAGGTGAGTAGACCTGCTCGTGTTGTGGCGGCCACTAGGGTAAACGGTGGAAGATCAAGCTTGATCGAACGCGCAGCAGGCCCTTCACCAATCATGATATCCAGTTGATAATCTTCCATTGCTGGATACAGAATTTCTTCGATGACCGGCGATAAACGATGAATCTCATCGATAAACAGCACATCACCTTCTTCAAGGTTGGTCAGCATGGCGGCAAGGTCACCGGCACGCTCAAGCACCGGGCCTGAAGTTGACTTGAGGTTTCCACCCATTTCTCTGGCAATAATGTTGGCCAGTGTGGTTTTTCCTAAGCCAGGAGGACCAAAAATAAGCGTATGATCCAGTGCTTCACCTCGGCCACGTGCCGCACCAATAAAGATTTCCATTTGCTCACGAACCACGGGCTGACCAATATAGTCAGCGAGCGAGGTAGGACGAATGGCGCGATCAAAATGATCTTCTGGTTTTTCACTGCCACTGATTAAACGATCACTCATTGACGGCTCACTTCATCATCGATTTTAATGCAGCACGAATAATATCGGCTGCTTCGGTGTGGTTGGCTTTTGCTGCTGCCACTGCTTTTTGTGCTTCTGCTGGTTTATAGCCCAATGACTGTAAGGCGGCTTCTGCTTCTGCCACGGGGGAGTTAGCGCTAAACTGGATCTGTGCTGGCGCTATAGCGGAGCCTGTGCCACTCGGAGTAGATAAGGCTTTGAAGCGATCACGTAACTCTATCATTAAACGTTCGGCTGTTTTTTTACCTACCCCAGGAACTTTAATAAGAGTATTGATGTCATCATGCTCAATGGTATGGATCAGTAAATCAATGCTGAGGGTAGATAAAATGCCCAATGCCATTTTGGGACCAACACCGTTCACTTTGAGTAGGGTTCTAAAAACCAACTTTTCTTGTGCATCGATAAAACCAAACAGTTGCTGTGCATCTTCTCGAACCACCAGATGCGTCCATAATGTGACGCGTTGTCCTTTTTGCAACTGACAAAATGTTGATAGCGGCGTGTCGATTTCATAACCGACACCATTGACATTCAGCAATACGGTCGGCGCCTCAAGCGCAAAAACTTCACCAATTAAACAACCAATCATGCGATTCAATCACTCTTCAAATTCAAAAAATACAATAACAAAAATCTTGATACTCCACAGCAAATAACCGGCTGTTGTACAAGCAACTGATTTGATCTGGCGACTAAAATTTAAAACATGCTGACTTTATTGCCTTTGAGCTCTTGCGAAATGGCATAAGCCTGATGGTCGGAAAAACGACTAATAATATCTAAAATCTGCATGATGTTTTGATAGAGATCATCACTCATGATCATGCCAAGATTTTGCAAAATTACCATTAAACGCTGATCTTTAAAGCGTAGCCGCTGTTTTGGTTGAGCAAGCGGAATAAAAGCATCGAGTAAATGCTGCAAACTCGAGTGTGCCAGTAATTCAAGATCCGCTTTGTGTGGATGATCAAAAATTTTATCTCGAGTCAGGTTTTTTGCATTTTGAATACCAATATGAATATCACTTGGGCAATATTGCAATAAACCGCCATTGAGCTTACCCGCCAGTATTTCATCATGATGACGTGCAAAGGCGTTGGTTACTTCTGCAACCAGACGTTTCATTACTCGTCCACGTAAGGCCGCGACTTTCTGATGCCATGTGGCGTGCGGGAGGGTCAGTTCGTGTGGGGTGCCGTAGTCACCAATCAAATTCAGAAAATAAGGCTCAACTTCATCATATTCGAGCATATTCATGCTGATGCCATCTTCAAGATCAATCAGGGCATAACAAATATCATCGGCCGCTTCGAGTAAATAGGTTAAAGGATGGCGACAATAATGATAGTCGCCTAACTGGATGAGCCCGAGTTGTTCTGCAATTTGCACAAGTACTTCTTTTTCAGACTGATAGCAGCCAAACTTGGAGCGCAGATGCGTTGAGTCGATATGGTCAACCGGATGAGACAACCACGGATATTTTAAATAAGCACCCAGTGTAGCAAAAGTGAGTCGCATCCCACCGTCATTGGGGTGATAATCTAGACGCGTTAAAATACGTAAGCCTTGGGCATTGCCTTCAAACTGACATACATCGGCATGTTGTTCGGGGGTAAGGCCTTCAAGATAGCGCTGATTTTCAGCTTCATCGAACCAGTCACGAATCGCATATTCACCTGCATGACCAAAAGGTGGATTGCCAATGTCATGTGCAAGACACGCAGCCTGAATAATGGCACCGATGTCTGATGGAGAAATCCACGCGGGAAGTTCATTCTTGATTTTTTCAGCAGCTAACATTCCTAATGTGCGCCCAACACAAGATACTTCAAGTGAATGTGTGAGCCGTGTGTGAATGCCATCTTGCTGGGTGAGCGGGTGGACTTGAGTTTTGCGGTTTAGTTGCCGAAAACTCGGCGAGAAGATGATGCGATCATAATCTTTATGATATGGGCTACGGGCCAATTCAGTTTTACTTTTTTTACTACCTAAACGAACCGCTGAAAGCAGCTCTAACCAGCGCATTTGTTCCATTTATAACTTTTCTTGAGATCTCTGATTTCATGATGCCAAAAAAAAGAAAAAAGCACTAGATCAGTGCGACAGAAGTTGGCGCTTTTAGTGAAATTTAATTTCTTTTCGTGAATGTGATTATTTTGATGCAATTCATTTAGATAATACGGAATGTTCATCTAGCCGATTTTTGCTTTTCACAGTAGAATATGCGCTCTCTCTAAAGTCACATTGCGGTAAAGTTCATCAGACTTGCCCGTGGAGCCAAAATCAACATGTTTATCGTGGCCGGTGCACCAGCACATTCTTCTTTTAAGAAAGCTCAACTATTAACACGTTTATCGTCAATTAGTTCTGTACAATCTTTTGACAGCCAATGGGTTTATCTGTTTGATCAAGCGCTCAACGAGCAGCAGCATCAATCTGCATTACAACTATTAAATGATGGATCATCGTTTGAGCTGCGTCAGGCGGCAACAGATGAAATCCAAGTTTTGGTGACGCCACGTATCGGCACCATTTCGCCGTGGTCGTCTAAAGCCACCGATATTTTCAAAAACTGTAATACACCGATTCATCGTTTAGAGCGTGGTATTTTGTTTACCCTTAAAGGGATTAGCGAAATGACCCATGAAGTGAAACAAGCACTTCATGACCGCATGACTGAAACAGTTTTTGCAGAAATTGACAGTGCCAATGCATTGTTTTTGGAAACTTCGCCAAAACCGCTCAACTCGATTGATATTTTGGGTGAGGGTAAAGCGGCACTGGTTAAAGCCAACAATGAATTTGGTTTTGCATTGTCTGAGCAAGAAATTGACTACCTTACCGATGCCTTTACTCAATTGGGCCGTAACCCGAACGATATCGAGCTGATGATGTTTGCTCAGGCAAACTCAGAGCACTGCCGTCATAAAATCTTTGGTTCAGAATGGACGATTGATGGTGAAGTACAGCCGTTATCCTTGTTCCAGATGATTAAAAACACCTATAAAGAGTCACCAGACGAAGTGTTATCTGCCTATAAAGATAATGCGTCTGTGATTGTGGGCTACGATACTCAGCGTTTTTATCCAAAAAAAGACAACGACACCGGTCATTATATTTATAAATATAAAAGTCAGGCTGCACACATCCTGATGAAAGTTGAAACCCATAACCATCCAACTGCAATCTCGCCATTTGCGGGTGCTGCAACGGGTTCAGGCGGTGAAATCCGCGATGAAGGCGCAACAGGCCGTGGGGGTAAACCAAAAGCAGGCTTGACCGGCTTTACCGTTTCAAACCTCAATATTCCGGGCTTTGAACAGCCTTGGGAAGAAAACTACGGTAAACCGTCACGCATGGCATCTCCACTTCAAATCATGATTGAAGGTCCATTGGGTGGTGCAGCATTTAACAATGAATTTGGCCGTCCGGCATTAAATGGTTATTTCCGTACTTTTGAACAAAATGTCAACGGCGAAGTAAAAGGCTTCCATAAACCAATCATGATTGCGGGTGGTTATGGCAACATTCGTCCAGATCATGTCGAAAAAGATGCAATTCAACCAGGCGATTTACTGATTGTACTGGGCGGACCAGCCATGTTGATTGGTTTGGGTGGTGGAGCAGCATCTTCTGTAGACAGCGGTACCATGGGTGAGAGCCTTGATTTTGCTTCTGTACAACGTGAAAACCCAGAGATGGAGCGCCGTTGCCAAGAAGTGATTGATACCTGCTGGCGCCTAGAAGATTTCAACCCGATTGTGTCTGTTCATGACGTTGGTGCAGGTGGTCTTTCAAATGCGATGCCTGAACTGGTAAACGACCATGAGTTGGGTGCGATTTTAAATTTACGTAAAATTCCATCGCTTGAGCCTGGCATGAGCCCAATGGAAATCTGGTCAAACGAAGCACAAGAACGTTATGTGCTTGCGATTCGTCCAGAGTCTTTGGCTCAGTTTGAAGAAATCTGTGCGCGTGAGCGTTGTCCGTTTGCTGTGCTTGGTGAAGCAACTGAAGCGCGTCATTTAACGGTTGAAGATCCATTGTTTGAAAACAATGCGGTGGATATCCCGATGCAAGTCATGCTAGGTGGTACGCCTCGTATGCAACGTTCTTATGAAAGCATTGAACGTGAAGGTACAGCTTTTGATACGACACAGATCGATTTAAAAGATGCCATTTTCCGTGTACTTAAAAACCCAACTGTGGCATCTAAATCGTTCTTGATCACCATTGGTGACCGCTCGATTACGGGGATGGTGGCACGTGACCAAATGGTTGGCCCATGGCAGGTGCCTGTTGCCGATGCTGCGGTGACCACAACCAGCCTTCAAGGGTACACAGGTGAAGCTATGGCAATGGGTGAACGCCCGCCGGTGGCATTGTTAAACCCTGCGGCATCTGCACGCCTAGCGGTGGCTGAAGCGATTACCAATATTGCATCGGCCAATATCGAACAAATTGGTGACATCAAACTTTCTGCAAACTGGATGGCAGCTGCAGGTCAAAAAGGTGAAGATCAAGCTTTATTTGAAGGTGTAAAAGCCATTGGTATGGAAATGTGCCCTGCGCTGGGTATTGCGATTCCGGTCGGTAAAGACTCGCTTTCCATGCGTACCACGTGGAATGATAATGGTGAAGACAAAGCCGTGACTTCGCCAATGTCGGGTGTGATTACTGCATTTGCACCTGTGAGTGATGTGCGTAAAACCTTAACACCAGAGCTGAAAAAATTTGATGAATCTGTTCTGGTACGTATCGATTTATCGAAAGGCCAGTTCCGTCTCGGTGCTTCGATTCTCACTCAAGTATACAAGGCAATTGGAACGGTCACGCCAGATGTTGACAGTTTTGATGATTTAAAAGCATTTTTTGCGTTGGTACAAGACTGGAATAATCGCAGTTTAATTCAAGCCTATCACGATATCGGTGATGGTGGCTTGCTCGCTACGGTTGCCGAAATGATGTTTGCATCACGTTTAGGTGTTGCACTTGAACAGCAAAGCGTTGAAAGCCTGTTTGCAGAAGAAATTGGTGCAGTGGTTCAGTTAAAAGCTGCAGATTGGGACGCTGTACAAGCTGAAATTTCGGCTTCTAGCCTTAAAGATGCGATTTCGGTAGTTGGCCGTGTGAACAGTTCAGATCAATTAACGGTGAACGGTTTAACTTTTGAACGTGCCGAATTACAACGTGCATGGGCAGAAGTGTCTCATCAAATCCAGCGTTTACGTGACAACGTTGAAACTGCCGACCAAGAATTTGCCTTGATTTCAGATCAAGATCATAAAGGTTTGATTGCACAAGCTACTTTTGATTTAAACGAACCAGTTGAAGCGCCTTTCATTGCGACACGTCGTCCAAATATGGCGATTTTACGTGAGCAAGGTGTCAATGGGCACGTTGAAATGGCGGCGGCATTCGATAAAGTCGGATTCAACACCATTGATGTTCACATGAGTGACTTACTCGCCGGTCGTGTCGATCTTCAAGATTTTGAAGGTTTGGTGGCATGTGGTGGCTTCTCTTACGGTGATGTCATGGGTGCAGGTGGTGGCTGGGCCAAATCGGTACTGTTTAATCCGAAATTACGCGATCAGTTTGAGAGCTTCTTCCATCGTGACAGTACTTTTAGTCTGGGGATTTGTAACGGATGCCAAATGTTGTCACAGCTTGCACCGCTTATTCCGGGTGCCGATGCATGGCCACGTTTCCATCGTAACGTTTCGGAAGTGTTTGAGGCGCGTAGCGTAAACGTGCGTGTTGAAAAATCGGTGTCGGTATTGTTGCAAGATATGCAAGGTTCGATCTTGCCAATTGCAGTCGCTCACGGTGAAGGTCGTGTAGTGACAACCGATGCTCATTTGGCGAGCTTAAATGCCAATCAGCAAGTCACTTTACGTTATGTCGACAGCTTGGGTAACCCAACTCAGCATTATCCGCTGAATCCGAATGGCTCACCAGAAGCTGTTACAGGTGTGACCTCTAAAGATGGCCGTGCAACCATTATGATGCCGCATCCAGAGCGTAACTTCCGTGCCATTCAACACTCTTGGTCACCAGAAAACTGGACTGAAGATGGTGCATGGTTACGTATGTTCCGTAACGCACGTAAATTTATTGGCTAATTCAGCCGCATAAAAAAAACGCCACCTTGTGTGGCGTTTTTTTTATGGTGTTTATATTTTGTGCTGTGGTATGGCTTTTGCTTTAGATTTATCAGCACAATAAAAAAAGGATGTATCTGCAATGTATTCTAATAAGCACACAGTTCAACACAAACGCAGAGGGTGGTGGTTATTTGGCATGGTGATGAGTCTGGAAATGCTCTGGATTGTGGCAAATTATTTACGCCTTAATGTGTCGTAACGACATTCGCGGGATTCGGTGTACGCAGTGTCCAGAGCAGGCCCCAGATCAGAGCTGCCAAGCCCATGTAAAAGCTTTGCAGTAATGTCCCGCCATGATCAATCCAGAGTTTAGCCAGCCACGGTCCAATCAGTTGGGTGCCAGCATATAGGCTAATCAGCGCTGCGTACAGTTTAGGGCCTTGATGCGGTTGAAAGATTCGCGCAATTCGCTGAGAGCACACCACAGTCCCCATAAAACTCCCACCCATCAAAATCGCGCAGATCACGACACCGATTGCATTATGAAAGATCAATACAGCAATCAAGCTTAAAATTTGCACAATATAAGAACAAATCAGTGCAAAGCGGTCATTGGTACTTGCACCAAGCTTATTCCAGAAAGGTAACAAGATTAGGCAAGAAAGTGCCGTAATTAGCCAGATATTGGTCAGAATAAATGGCTGGTTACGAATTAACTCATGTGCTAGTGTAGGCAAAAATGTCATCGGTAAAATATAGCCTAAGCCAGCACCTGCATAGCCGATAAATAACGGAGTACTGTTTCGGTCTAGTAAGCGTGATGAACGAATGACGGCTGTAGGGCGAGAAGATAATGTAATTTTCTTAAGTTGCCAGACACTAAATAACGCCAGCGGCAGCGCCATCAACCCGATTGGAATCCAGCGCAATTGTCCGCTAAACCATGCCGATGACCAGTCGATTAATATACTGTCTAAAATGAGCCCAATCGACACGCCTGTAAACATCAGCCCGCTTAATTGTGTTTTATGATGCTCTGCCAACCATTCAAGAATCAGCGCAGGGACCAGCACAAACACCAGCCCGTTGGTGATACCATTGCATAAACGCAGCAGTAGAAAAAACGTATAATCTGTTGTGATAATTTGCAAAATAGTCAATCCTGCATTGACGAGTAATGCCCAGATCAGCACACTTTGCGTGCTGTTTCGTCCATGTAGAGAGACTGCCACCAGTGCACCGACCAAATAGCCAATATAATTCCAAGTTGCGAGATTAGCCCCTTGAGCAAGTGTGATCACATTATCTTGAATGAGATAAGGCAGTAAGGGGGTAAATGCAAATCGCCCTAGACCATGTGCCACAATTAAACTTGAAATGCCTGCGAACAGGATAAGTAACGTTTCGGCTGGGCGTGGCGAGGAGGCGGTGAGTGTCATCTTACTATAAGCTCCATCTATAGATCTGACAGCTGTATTTGGAACAGCTAAAATACCATGCTTTGGTTCGCTTCGAATATCATTAATCTATAACCACTATTTAAAATTATTAGGAATTTTATATGCTTAAACTAATTTATTACGTACCTGAATCTCATCTGGAATCGATCAAAGCTGCAATTTTTGCCGCTGTAGAAGGAGTTTGTTATGTATTTAATTTAGTCTGTAAATATTTTGATTTATAAAAAATTAATAAATTTTTCTCGTTAGATTTGATATTTCTAGACTTGAAAATATTATATGTTAAAATTAATTCTAAAGATGTAATGATTATAATTTCTAATGTTTTTATAAGAATTTATTGTAATTTTTATATTTTAATGAATAAGATTAAAAAGTTGTATATATATGAATTTAAGTAAGTATGATTATTTTATTAATCCTTCTTGTATAAAATTGATATTAGGTGAGATATTTTTATTAATATTTCTTTCTGCTGGTACATTATTCTTATTTCCGTCTGTTTTTGAATCGAACGCTTTACAAGTATGTTATTTTGATTTTAATATATCATTATATCATTATATTATTTATATCCAGTACTCTTAGGTTTTTTTTGTATTATTGCTATAATAATAAAGATTTTCAAAACTTATCGTTACACTGTGTTTAGCTTTTCTTTTAAGGAGAACTTAATAAAACTGAATATATGTTGGTTCTTAACTGTTACTGTTAAAGACTTTGAAGTTGTAGTTGGTGAATCCTATCGTATTCAGTATAGAAATGGTTTTAAAAAAGAGTTTTTCGATTGCGTGGGTATCAAAAGCTCTAAATCGATATATCTTATTCCAGTAGTGGCCGATAAAAAGAATGAATTAATAAAAATTTTATCAGATCATATTGAAGAAAATTTTATTAAGATAAACTGAATTATAAAAAACCTAAATATTTATTAATTCTTAATAGTTAAAGTGATTAAAATATAGAGTAGAATTATAATATTTCTTTCTTGATGATTCTTATAATAAGAAGATTTAAATTTTTTTATAATATATTTTGAGATAGCTTGTATTTTATTTATGATATTATGAAATAACTTGAACTACTTTGATTTTTGGCAGTAAGTTAATGCTTAAACTAATTTATTACGTACCTGAATCTCATCTGGAATCGACCAAAGCTGCAATTTTTGCCGCCGGGGCAGGCGGTGTTGGTCATTATGAGCAGTGCGCTTGGCAAGTAAAAGGTATTGGACAATTTAAACCAGTTAAAGATGCTCAACCTTTTTTAGGGCAACTAGACGCTCTAGAGCAGCTTGAAGAATGGCGTGTGGAAACGATTGTATCTGAACAAAAGGCCAAAGCAGTTGCCTTGGCCTTAAGTGCAATTCATCCGTATGAAGAACCCGCATTTGAATTTATTCAAATGGTAGATATTGATTCAATCAGATTTTCTGAATAAACAGCTTACGATCAAATCGGTACTGTGGATAAAACACACCATCTGTGGCACGTTCACCCGCCGCAATGACCATAATGGGAAATTGCTCGTCATTGAGTTTAAGCAGCTTATGAACCATTGGCTCGTCAAAGCCTTCCATCATGCAGCTATCAAATCCATAGGCTCGTAATGACAAGACCAGATTTTCACAGGCCAGTGCGGTACTCTTTGCAGCCCAAAGCTTTGCATCGGCTGGATTAAATGCCGTCACAGGCAGCTGGCGATCCAGTGTTCTGGCCACTTTAAAAGCCACTTTTTTTAAATTTCCCAGTGCGTTGAAATAGCCGGTTTTGTAGTTGAACGGAATAAAACGGTAATACTGTTTAACCATTTTAGGCGGTTCATTAAATGGAAATTCAGAAATATTTTTCTTGGCCATTTCATCAACACGATCGGTACGCGCAACACAGACGATCAGTTCTGACGCTGTTTTTGCAGCCAATTGCCCTAAGCAAGCCTTAACCAGCTGCTTTTTCTTGGCTGGATTTTGCACTACATAAAATGTCCATGGCTGAAGGTTTGACGAGTTTGGTGCCAGTAGGGCCAAATCCAGACAGGCATCTAAGACCTCAGTAGGAATGGCTTTATCGGTAAATTTGCGTACCGAGCGTCTGCTTTCAAGCACTTTACGAAAGTTATCGACATCGATATCTTGAGGTGCAGGCTCAAAATAGCGTTTTTTTTCAGTTGAATCTGAGGTTGCTGAATCGTGAGAAGTCGTGGTCATGATCTTTACTTAAGCGAGACAATAAAATGAGCATATCACTGCATCAATTTTGTGATGTTAAAAAAATGTATCACAAAACTGATGATTAAGTGATTGATTGTATTGAAGTATAATAATTAGGCAAACTGTGAGAAATCAGGTTGGCGTTTTTGCATAAAAGCTTGCACCGCTTCTTTCATTTCTGCCGATTGTACACGTTGCATAAAAATTTCGGCTTCTTTGTCAATGCAGTCGATAATCTCAGAGAGGTCTTGCTTCATCAGGGCTTTAGACTGCTTGATGGAAGCTAAAGGAAGGGCAGATAACTGTTGAGCCGTTTTGTTTGCTAATGTATAGACATCTTCTGAAATCTGGTTGATCAAACTGGCTTGTAGCGCTTTTTCGGCATTAAATTTTTGTGCAGTAAACAGTAATTCTGCCGCACGATGATATCCTGCTTGTTGCACCAACAGACGGCTTGCAGCTCCTTCAGGTGACAGTCCTAGGCTGACAAATGGAATCTGGAACAACGCCGTATTGTCGGCGTAAACAATATCTGCATGTAGCAAAATGGTCACTCCAATACCAATGGCGACACCGCGAACTGCAATAATAAGTGGCTTTGAAAAGCGCGCAGCCGATTTTAACAAGACAAAAGGTGGTTGATCGCCAGCTTTGCCTTCATGCGGTTTTTGAATAAATGACATAAAGTCTTTCATGTCATTGCCAGCCGAAAAATCTGCATCAACACCACGTAACACAACCACTCGAACCTCAGACGATGCATCAGCATCATCGAGCGCTTTTGCCAGCCAAAGATATAATTCGCCATAAAGTGCATTTTTTGCTTCTGCACGATTAAGCGCTAAGGTAAGCACCCCATTTTCTAAATTTGCTTGTAAATGTTGATGAGGTTGTTGAATACATTGTAGTGTCATCGTACTATCCTTGGTTATTTATAAAAGGCTATGCGGCTCATTATGTCCTAAAACTGCTTGAAAAAAGCAACTGATGAGTTCATTGAAGTTAAGTTGATATATGTATACGTTTGATTACCTTGTTTTTATTGGGCGTTTTCAGCCTTTTCATTTGGCTCATCTTGAAACGATTCAAATTGCATTACAGCAGAGTCGACAAGTGATTATTGCTTTGGGGTCGGCTCAGGTAGAGCGAAATATTAAAAATCCGTTTCTGGCGGCAGAGCGACAAGACATGATCTTGTCAAATTTTACACCCGAACAGCAAACACGTATTTTGTTTGCGCCCATTATTGATGTCTATGACGATAAAAAGTGGGTTGAGCAAGTTAAATCTGGTGTTTATGCGCTGGCTCCATCCACAAGTAAGATTGGTTTAATTGGCCATTTTAAGGATGAGTCATCCTACTACTTAAAGTTGTTTCCAGAGTGGCACATGGTTGAACTGGACAGCCTAAAGCAGTCTATGTCGGCCACGCCGCTGCGTGAAGCGTTCTATGAGGGTTGCATTGATGAGTCTGCTTTTCCACAAGGCACCATTGCATTTTTGAAGGCTTTTCAAAAAACTGATACCTATCGAGAGTTACAGCACAAATTTTCTTATCACGACAGCTCAAATCTTTAATATGTTGACAATAGACTTCGCTCTAAGCGAAGTCTATTGGACTAGATTAGTTGGCTTGAAGCGCCTGAATATCCTCAAGCACCTGTTCTGCATGCCCAGCTGCTTTCACTTTACGATAGCTTTTGACTAATTTTTTATTGTGAAAAATAAAGGT
This sequence comes from Acinetobacter sp. ACZLY 512, assembly GCF_023614015.1. NCBI lineage: Bacteria > Pseudomonadati > Pseudomonadota > Gammaproteobacteria > Moraxellales > Moraxellaceae > Acinetobacter > Acinetobacter sp. ACZLY 512. The sequence continues at coordinate 340,687 of NZ_JAKIVI010000001.1, read as the reverse complement.
TGAGCGCTCAATCCCCATCACCATTTTACCGTACATATTTTTTTCTTTGATTACGTCAAAATGCTTACACAACACTTCTTCTTTATCGCTGATCAAATCGATGGTGAGTGCTTGCTTTGCTGTAAAGTTTTGATGTGATTTGACCGAGTCGCGTGATACACCAACAATTTTAACATTCAGAGCATCAAACTGATCTTTCAAGCAAGAAAAGCCAACTGCTTGTGTTGTACAACCCGGGGTGGAGTCTTTTGGGTAAAAATAGATCACCAACCATTCGTTATCTAAATCAGATAAATTAATTTCACCCGTTGTAGTTGGAAACACTTGATCCGGTAATTGAATTTCTACATTACTCATTGTTCTCTCCATAAAAAACAAGCCACATAATGTGGCTTGTAATGTCATTTTAAAATGAACTTAGTTTTTCGCTGCTGGTGCGGCTTTCATAGCTTCTTCACTTAAAGTTTTAAGTTTTGAAGTCAACTGAGGGCCTAAGCAAGTTTGAAGGCTTTTGTTTTGCTGTTGTACGAAAGCCAATGTGCTTGGGCTTTTCTTAGCATTAATCGCGCTTTGAATTTCCCATTTTTGTGCATTGGTCATTCTGCCGTCTGCTTCTACTGCACATGAACAATATTTGCCTACTTCTGCGCTGTTCAGTTTATTACCTTTAGCAGTCTCTTCTTTACACAGATTGATCAAAGCACCTTTTACATTTGTGCTTTTGTAGGCTTGCTGAAGTTTGTTGTCGTCTGCATGAGTTACAGATGCAAACAAAGCTGCAGATGCCATTACAGAAGAAAGTAAAAGTTTGGTATTCAAAAATTTCATAAATAGTACCTTATTATTGCGGTATGTAGCGTGTTGGATCTGCGACGCCAGCTTCAATAAAACCTTCTTTACGTAAGCGGCAGCTATCACATTTACCACAAGCACGGCCTTGCGTATCAGCCTGATAGCAAGAAACTGTTTGACTATAGTCTACGCCATGTTCAATACCAAGACGTATAATATTCGCTTTGGATAAATGTAACAAAGGTGTTTCAAATGTAAGAGGTTTTCCTTCTACACCCGCTTTTGTTGCCAAGCGTGCCATATTTGTAAACGCTTCGATATATTCTGGGCGACAATCTGGGTATCCAGAATAATCTACTGCATTTACGCCAATAACAATAGCCTCAGCGCCAAAAACTTCTGCTGCAGCAAGCGCATACGAGAGAAAAATTGTGTTACGAGCCGGTACATACGTCACCGGAATACCATCTTGTTGTTGTTCTGGAACATCAATGTTGTGATCGGTAAGGGCAGAGCCACCCAAATTACCTAAATCGATATTGATCACGCGATGTTCAACGCCAGCGCGTTGAGTCAGTGCTTTGGCTGCATCTAGCTCTGTAGATGAACGTTGACCATACATAAAGCTTAAGGCCATGCATTCATAGCGCGCTTGTGCCCAAGCTAAACAGGTTGTTGAGTCTAAGCCGCCTGACAATAAAACAATGGCACGAGGGCGCATATATCATTCTCCAATCAAATTAAATTAACGACCCGTTTCATCGTTCCATAAAATTTTATGGAGCTGTAACTGAAACCGCACGGGGAGATGGTCGTTTAGAATCCACTCTGCTAAATCACGAGCCAGTTGAGGCAGTTTGGCTGCATTTTTCTCAACGGCAAAAGCAGGCGAGAACCATACGGTACTCACTTTTTTCTCAAGTTGAAATTGTTCAACCTGAAGTTTGGACCATTCATAATCTTCACGATTACAAATCACAAATTTGATCTGATCGTGAGGAGTCAAATGATCAAGATTGCTCATCAGGTTACGCTTCTCTTCACCAGAGGTTGGCGTCTTGAGATCAAGCACTTTTGATACCCGAGCATCGACCATTGAAACATCGAGTGCACCACTGGTTTCCAGTGAAACGTCAAAACCTAAATCACACAGACGCGTTAATAATACCTGACAATTGGGCTGAGCCAGTGGCTCGCCACCTGTCACACAAATATAAGGCGTTTTGTAGGCACGTGCAGTTTCTATGATTTCATCAATTGAAAGTCGTTGCCCACCTTCAAATGAATAAGTGGTATCACAATATGTGCAGCGTAAAGGGCAACCCGTTAAGCGGATAAAAACTGTTGGTAAACCCGCAGTATTGGCTTCCCCTTGTAAAGAGTAGAAAATTTCCGTTATGCGTAGTCCCGCAGCCGGGTCCGTCACTGGAATTGTCGTAGAACGTAAAGAAGTCATTACAGCATTACCAAGAGTTGAAAAACAAAAATCTCTACGATCAGGCTTGACCGTAGAGACGAGAAGCGAATCAGGCTCCGAAGAGCATCAATATTTCGCTAATCTGTGAGAATTACTCAGCGCGAAGCAAATCGTTCAAGCTGGTTTTCGAGCGTGTTTGCGCATCTACTTTTTTCACAATAATTGCAGCATACAGACTGTACTTGCCGTCTTTAGACGGTAAGCTGCCCGGTACAACTACTGAACCCGCAGGTACACGGCCGTAATGAATTTCACCAGTTTCACGGTCGTAAATACGAGTCGACTGACCAATATATACGCCCATTGAAATGACAGAACCTTCTTCTACGATTACACCTTCAACAATTTCAGAACGCGCGCCAATAAAGCAGTTATCTTCAATAATCGTTGGATTGGCTTGAAGTGGTTCAAGTACACCACCAATACCTACACCGCCAGACAAGTGAACATTTTTACCGATCTGAGCACATGAACCTACAGTGGCCCAAGTATCAACCATGGTGTTTTCATCAACGTAAGCACCAATGTTGACATAAGATGGCATCAACACAACATTTTTTGCTTGGAAGCTACCACGGCGTGCAACAGCAGGAGGAACAACTCGAACACCAGCTTCTTTAAACTGCGCTTCAGTCCAGCCTGCAAATTTAGTGTCTACTTTATCGTAAAACGCTAAATCGCCAGATTCAACAGGTTTGTTGTCGTTAAGTTTGAACGATAATAAAACCGCTTTTTTAACCCACTGGTGAACAATCCATTCACCATCAATTTTTTCAGCAACACGTAAAGTGCCGTTGTCTAAACCAGCAATAACGTGTTCAACTGCTTCACGAATTTCTGTAGGGCAATCAGCAGCGGTAAAGTTGGCACGATTTTCAAACGCTTGCTCAATGATCGTTGAAAGCTCAGACATGGACGTCCTTCCAAAAAAAATTTTAAAGATTCTACACGAAAACGGCCAAAGAATCTTGGGTTGAATGATTGCCGTGATTAAAAAACAATCAAAATTTAGACATTGCGTTTTTGCAGCAGTAATTATATTTAAATTCAATAAAAATTGATTAAAAAACAAGCTAAAAGGCCAACTTGTATCAAAAATTAACAGAAAATAAGCAAATTTTGTATAAAAACAAATCACAATTTCATCTACTATGGGCTTACCAAAAGAAATCAGATTTATTAGAACAAGCCTTTACTCTTTTTGAGGAGACGAAAATGAAAGTATTAAAAGTATTCGCATTAGCAGGTGCACTTAGCGCTGTAGCAGGCGTTGCATCAGCTGATGATGCTGTGGTACATGACCGTTATGCATTTGACGCGCAGCAGCTCATTCCTGTAGGTGTTCGTGCTGAAGTAGGCACAACAGGTTACGGTGGTGCTTTGCTTTGGCAAGCAAACCCGTATGTAGGTCTAGCACTTGGTTACAATGGTGGCGACATTTCATGGCGCGATGATTTATCTGTGAACGGTACTAAATACGATGTTGATATGAATAACAACAACGTTTACCTGAATGCAGAAATTCGTCCTTGGGGTGCAAGCCAGAACCGTTGGGCTCAAGCTGTATATGTTGCGGCAGGTGCAGCATACCTAGATAACGATTACGATTTAAGTAAGCGCTCAACTGACGGAACAATTAAAGTAAATGGTAATAACTATAACTTTAATGGTGAAGTTCGCGGTAAGCTAGATTATAAAAACGATATCGCACCGTACGTTGGACTTGGTTTCTCACCTAAGTTGACTAAAAACTGGGGCGTTTTTGGTGAAATAGGTGCTTATTATGCAGGTAATCCACGTGTAAATCTTGACGCAAACGGTACATTCGTTAATGTGAACGGTGCAGATTTTGATCGTGATTTGGCGGCTGAAGAAAATAAAATCCGTAACGATGACAAATACAAATGGTTACCTGTTGGTAAAGTGGGCGTAAGCTACAACTGGTAATTGTTTGAACAAAAAAAACGGGAGAAATCCCGTTTTTTTTGTTTTATCAATTTGATTTTACTCGTCTGGGTAAGCCACTTTTTTAAGCTGCTTAATGTCCGCTTCTGGTGAGCATAAAGAAATAAACTCGTAACCATAACCACGAAGTAAGTGTCCTTTACGAACCGCGATCCATGTTGTATTTAAGCCAAAAATTCCGGTTTTGAGTTGGCTCAAGCGATAGTCTCGTTCTTTATCGTAGGCCACGTCATTCACAATTCCCACACCCATTCCGAGTTCTACGTAGGTTTTAATGACATCGGCGTCGAGTGCAGACATGACGATATCGACATCAATGCCGGCATCTTCAAAGGCTTTGTCGATTTTTGAACGCCCAGTAAAGCCGCCGTGATAGGTGATGATTGGAAAATTTGCGAGCTTCTCAAGAGTAATGTCGGTTTCTTTGGCAAGCGGATGATTTTGCGGCGTGATAATGCTGTGTTCCCATTGATAGTAAGGGACGCTGGCCAGATTATCTTCGGTGGTCAAAGACTCGGTGGCAATACCGATGTCCGCTTCACCAAGCAACAACATTTCTGAGATTTCGGTTGGGCTGGCCTGTTGCAAGATTAAATGTACCTTTGGAAACAGTTTCTTAAATTGATTGACAATCGGAGGCAGTACATAACGAGCTTGTGTGTGCGTGGTGGCAATAGTCAAGGTGCCTTCATCAACTTTGTTAAAGTCATCGGCCAGACGTTTAATATTTTCTGCATCGACCAACATACGTTCAACAATGCCAAGCAAGGATTGGCCGGGTTCTGTCAAACCTAACAATCGTTTTCCTTTGCGAACAAAAAGTTGTACACCCAACTCATCTTCTAAATCTTTAATATGCTTACTGACACCTGATTGTGAAGTGTAAAGTGCAGCAGAAGCTTCGGTCAGATTAAAATTCTGACGCACGGTTTCCCGAATAATGCGTAATTGTTGAAAATTCATGTTCTCTTGATCCTCTCAACGAGAATGGGGAACTTGCCCCCATTTTTTAATTCTAAGCAACCCGTTCTTCAAAAAGATGAAGTTGAGACACACTGATCCAAACCGTTTGGTTCGGTCTAAATTGATGAAGGCGTGCTTCATCGGGTGTCAGGGCAATTTCGATCAGTCTGCCATTACGATCTTGTAATTCAGCAACGACTTTTCCAGCAATCCAGACTTCTCTTAAAAAGGTAGCTTGAATGGTGTTATCTGTTGGTTGTGCATGAATATGTAGTTCATTTGGTCGAGCAAATGCTATCACTTTACCATGAGGTGTTTGCGAGGCATTCGGTAAAATAATTTTGTCATCGCCCAATTGAATGATGTTTTCATAATAATGTCCATCAAAGCGATTGGCTTGTCCTAAAAAGTCGAAAACAAACGGGGTCGCTGGCTTTTCGTATACTTCACGCGGTGAACCAATTTGCTCGACATTCCCTTTATTCATCACAATAATCTGATCGGCAACTTCAAGCGCCTCTTCTTGATCGTGTGTCACAAAAATCGAGGTAATATGTAGCTCGTCATGCAGTGTCCGTAACCAGCGTCGTAATTCCTTACGCACTTTGGCATCCAGCGCACCAAATGGTTCGTCAAGCAGTAGCACGCGCGGTTCAACTGCCAGTGCACGGGCCAATGCAATACGCTGGCGCTGACCACCCGAAAGTTGAGAAGGGTAGCGATCGGCTAAAAAACCGAGTTGAACCAGATCCAGCAAACGTGTTACGCGCTTTTTAATCTCTGCTTCCGATGGGCGCGTCCGCCGTGAGCGTACACGTAAACCAAAGGCAATATTGTCAAATACGGACATGTGGCGAAACAGCGCATAATGTTGAAATACGAATCCCACTTGACGCTCACGCACATGAATATCGGTGGCATCGGTGCCTTCAAGCAACACTTGTCCGCCATCTGCCGATTCTAGTCCGGCAATAATACGTAAAAGCGTTGTTTTTCCGCAGCCTGATGGTCCTAACAATGCCACCAGTTCACCTTCTGGAAAGTCTAATGAAATATTTTTTAATGCATGGAATGCACCAAAATGTTTTTCAATATTTTTAACTTGAATACTCATTTGTCATTCCTCAAGATGAAGTTGAATCATGTTGTTTGTTTTGTTTTTCCTGACGCACTTCCACCCATGTTTTTAAAATCAGGGTCACAATCGCCAGCAGCGCCAACAGTGAAGACACGGCAAAAGCGGCACTAAAGGTGTATTCGTTGTATAAAATCTCGACATGCAGTGGCAAAGTATTGGTTTCACCGCGGATATGTCCTGAAACCACAGAAACTGCACCAAACTCACCCATCGCGCGTGCATTACACAAGATCACACCGTAAATTAAGCCCCATTTGATGTTGGGTAAGGTCACTTTCCAAAAGGTCTGCCAGCCCGATGCACCCAAAACCATCGCCGCTTCTTCTTCTTCAGTGCCTTGCGCTTCCATTAAAGGAATCAGCTCACGTGCCACAAAAGGTACGGTAATAAAAACAGTAGCCAATACAATCGCAGGTACGGCATACAATATCTTGATGTCATGATCCATAAACCATGGCCCGAACCAGCCTTGCATACCAAAGATCAGGACCAGCATCAAACCTGCAATTACAGGTGAAACTGAAAACGGTAAATCGATTAAGGTCGTGAGTATCGATTTTCCGGCAAATTGAAATTTTGCCACAGCCCATGCTGCTGCCACACCAAAGATGACATTGAGTGGTACCGCAATTGCTGCCGTAAGCAAGGTTAGCTTGACTGCCGATAAAGTGTCTGGATTAATCAGTGCATTGATATATACCTCGACACCTTGTCGAAATGCTTCTACAAAGACCAAAATAAGGGGCAGAATCAGGCAGCTTAAAAAGAACAGTAACGCAATACTCAGCAGCGTATAACGAACCCACTTGGGCTCGCGTGTGGCATCACGGCTTTGAAGCTTTTCTGCCAGTAAATGGCTATCGGTGACTAAGCTCATTTGACTGTTCTCCCGGTACGGCGGCTCGCCCATGCTTGTAAAAGATTGATCGCAAACAAGATCACAAAGGAAATCACCAGCATCACGACCGCAATTGTGGTTGCAGCCTCATAGTCATATTCTTCGAGTCTGGAGATAATCATTAGTGGTGCGATTTCTGTTTTAAAAGGTTGGTTGCCAGCAATAAAAATTACTGAACCATATTCACCCACGCCACGTGCAAACGCTAAGGCAAAACCGGTGAGTAAGGCTGGAAATAAAATGGGCAAAATAATTTTGGTGATAATTTGAAAACGGTTGGCACCCAGAGCCGATGCAGCTTCCTCAAGTTCGGTTTCGATATCGCTTAAAACCGGCTGCACAGTACGTACTACAAAAGGTAATCCAATGAACACCAAAGCGAGGGTAATGCCAATCGGTGTATACGCAACCTTAATACCAAGCGGCTCAAGATACTGACCCACCCAGCCAGTCGAAGCGTATAGCGAGGTGAGGGCAATACCTGCAACCGCAGTAGGTAAGGCAAATGGTAAATCCACCAACGCATCGACAATACGTTTACCCGGAAAGCTATAGCGCACCAAGCACCATGCCAGAAGCAAGCCAAACACTACATTAATGAGCGCGGCAATCATGGCAGTCGTAAAACTGAGTTGCAAAGATTTAAGAATGCGCTCTGAACTCAGGATCTCCCAGAGTCCATCCCATCCCACACCCAGAGATTTGATAAAAACGGCAGATAATGGAATAAGCACGATTAAAGATAAATATGCAAGGGTAAAGCCCAGTGAAAGACCAAACCCTGGCAGCACTCGGGATCGCTGCGACATGGTAACTCCTGAAAAAGAGCAGGTTTGCTCAATCAAGCAAACGAAAAATAAAAAATCTTAATCCCAACATTGATTTACAGTGCAAAGCCAAAAAATCGATTGCTGTAACGCGCACGTACAGATCCAGTACGCTGTTTTTCTGGGAGAATGTAGTCAAATATTTCTGGAAAAGGACCGAAACCCGAAGCCACATTGATATGACCAACATGGCCTAGGCTGACGGCCTTTAACTTCCAGCAGTGTGCAAGATGCTGTGCATCTTGCACATGTAGCCACGGATCATTTTCACTCATCAACAACTGTGTTCGAACGATTGGTCTAAGTGATTCAAAATAGGCTAAATAATTGTTGGTGCTGTCTCTGGCGAATCCTGCATCTCCAAAACGCGCTGGATTCGCGGGTGCAACCAAGGTCAAATGCTTGATCTTGTGCGTCAGATCTGGATGCTCTTTCAAAGCCGCCAAACTGGTTAAACAGCCAAAACTATGCGCCACCAGTTGTACTGGTCCATGAATTGAGCGTACATGCTTCGCCAGTTGTTCTACCCATTCAGAAAGTACAGGTCGATGCCAATCGGCTTGTTCGACACGTGAGCATGACTGCAGTTGACGTTGTAACCATGACTGCCAATGATGTTGTTCACTACCACCAACACCCGGAACAATTACTGTATGAACCATTGTCATGCTCCTGAACGCTCAATTATTTTGCGCTATTTTCTTTGACAATTTGGTCAAAGACGCCGCCATTACTAAAGTGTGCCTTTTGTACTTTTTTCCAGCCGCCAAACTCTTGATCAATCGTGACCAGTTTGAGTGGCTTAAAGGTGCCGCTATAGCGTTTCAAAATATTTTGATCACGTGGGCGATAAAAGTTTTTCGCCGCGATATCTTGGCCTTTTGGTGAATACAAGAAGTTTAGATAAGCTTTCGCTAGGTTTTCGTTGCCATCTTTTTGAACATTCTTTTCTACAATTGCCACAGGTGGTTCAGCTAAAATTGAAAGCGAAGGCGTAATAATTTCAAACTTGCCGGGTTGTTCACGTACCGCCAGATAAGCTTCGTTTTCCCATGCCAATAACACATCGCCAATACCGCGCTCAGCAAAGGTTGTGGTCGCACCACGAGCACCTGAATCAAGCACTTTGGTCTGTTTGTAAATTTGGCGCACAAAATCGCGTGCTTTGGCGTCTGAACCATATTTATGTTTTGCCCATGCCCATGCCGCTAAGTAGTTCCAGCGTGCACCACCTGAGGTTTTTGGATTTGGCGTAATAATTTCGACACCAGGCTTGGTAATGTCGCTCCAGTCTTTAATACCTTTTGGGTTACCTTTACGGACTAGAAATACAATCGTTGAGGTATATGGTGTTGAGTTATTTGGAAATTTCTTTTGCCAGTCGGGTGGTAGTAGTTTTGCTTTATCGGCAATTTCATCGATATCAGCAGCCAAAGCAAGGGTAACCACATCGGCTTGCAACCCATCAATCACTGCACGTGCTTGTTTGCCAGAACCTCCGTGTGATTGTTTAAAGTTAATCTCTTGACCAGTACGTTGTTTCCAGTACGCACCGAACTCTTTATTGAAGTTTTCGTAGAGTTCACGTGTTGGGTCATAAGACACATTTAAAAAGTCTTTTGCTGCAAATGAAGAAACGGAGATTAATGCAGCCAGTACCCCAATTTTTAACTGTGCAAATCGCATATTCATATCCTTAAATAGGTTAGTTCTAAATCTAAAAAGGAGAATACAATGAGTTACTATCCATAAAAAATAATAAAAAATGAATTTTATATGAATAAAAAAGAAATAAGAAAATGCATCATTTTTATGGTTCGGTTTTACACTAAGCTGCCTAAAAATAGAGAAATTGCCTATGTGGTGCTTTAAAAATGCTCAACCCGTTGCGTCTGTTGCTTTACAGGATCGCGCATTTCAATATGGGGATGGGTGTTTTTCGACAGCACGCATTGTGAAAGGGCAGATTCAACTGGCCAATCGACATTATGAGCGCTTGAACTATGCCTGCCAGCAATTGGGATTAAATGTTGATTTAAAGCTGATTGAGCAAAGCCTACAGCAACTGACTCATCAGGAGATAGTGCTCACTGGAACGCTGAAACTTTTGATCAGTCGGGGTGAAGGCCCACGAGGCTATAGCGTTCCAGATCACAATGCGGATCTGTATGTATTTTTCTATCCGCAAGCCTATAGTGACACCGCACCGCAGCATGTAGAAGTCGGTCTTTTGCCACGCCGTATCGGATTGACCATGCCAGATATGGTCGGCGTTAAAACGCTCAATCGACTCGAACAAGTCTTGCTCAAGCAGCAGGCAGATCAATACGGCTGGGCAGAAGCATTGGTGGCAGATTTAAACGGGAATATTGTTGAAGGCGTAAGCAGTAACTGCTTTATTTACTTAAATAACGCATGGATTACGCCCGAACTTCGCTATAATGGCGTTCGCGGTTTAATGCGAACTGAAATTTTGGATCGGGCCCAACAGGCCGGTATCGATATTCTTGAACGTCAGATTCATCTCGATGAACTCGATCAGGTTCAGGCGCTATTTTTTTGTAATACGCTTCATCCGATGACCATTGCCTCGCGGATGCATTCGCGATCTTTAAGTACCGAGGCATGTTTGACACTTTTCCACACTCTTAAACTGAATCAGATTGATTGATATGTCGAAGCAGCCCACAAAGCCGAAATCTAAAAACACATCGCAAAAACTGCCTTCTTCGGGGTGGAAAAAACATCGTTTCACATGGGTACTATTGATCATCTTAGTGGCCATGTTTTGGGTGCTATGGAGTAATTTGTTTCGTGCCTACCCAATCGAAGGTAAAAAACAAATGCTGTCGATTGCTCCCGGTGATACCTACACGCGATTTATCGACCGTCTGGGTCGTGATGAAAAAGTCAGCTTGCCAATCGTTTTGAAAATTTATCAAAAGTTTTTTATTCATGACAGTTTAAAAGCAGGCGTGTATGAAATTCAGCAGGGCATGAGTATTCGACAAGTTCTGGCAATGCTCTCAAATGCCGATAATGCGCAAATGAACCGTATTTTGGTGATTGAAGGTACCACTTTTAAACAGTTGGTCGAGATTCTCAAAAAAGATCCTTTGGTTGAAAAAAGCGTGGTCAATTTACCGCAACAAGAAATGTTGAAGGCTCTGGATATTCCGTACGATCATCCTGAAGGACTATTTGCACCAAACACCTATTTTTTTGCCAAAGGTGAGTCGGATAAAAAAATCCTGACCGATTTGTATCGCTATCAAATGAAAACCTTAGATGAGGCATGGCAAAAGCGAGCACCGGGTCTGCCATATAAAAATAAATATGAGGCGTTGATTATGGCCTCGATTATTGAAAAAGAAACCAGTTTGGATTCAGAGTTACGTCAAGTTTCGGGCGTGTTTGTACGTCGTCAAAAATTGGGTATGCGATTGCAAACAGATCCGACTGTTATTTACGGTATGGGTGAGCGCTATACCGGCAATATTACCCGTCAGGATTTGCGAACACCTACTGCCTATAACACATACACCATGGCCGGATTACCACCAACCCCAATTGCATTGCCGGGTAAAAAAGCCATTGAGGCTGCCATGCATCCAGACAATTCTGACAATATTTATTTTGTTGCTACTGGCAACGGCGGGCATAAATTTAGTGCGACTTTGCAGGAGCACAATCAAGCGGTTCAACAGTATTTGTCCGTGTTAAGATCGAAAAATTAAGGTATTTGAATGTTTATTAGTTTTGAAGGCACGGAAGGTGTAGGAAAAACCACGCTAATTCGTAAGCTGTACGAATATTTTGAGGCAGCCGGTCAGCAGGTGGTACTTACCCGTGAACCGGGAGGGACACCGCTTGCAGAACAGATTCGCAGTTTACTGCTTGCTGTTAATCATAGCGAAAGTATGAGTTCAGACACTGAACTATTGCTAATGTACGCGGCGCGTGCGCAGCATATTCAAGAAGTCATTCAGCCTGCATTGAAACAGGGGAAACTGGTTCTGAGCGATCGTTTTACCGATGCCAGCTATGCTTATCAATGTGCTGGCCGTGGTTTAAGTAAAGACAAACTCTCGATTTTGAATCAAACCTTTGTCAATTGTATGCCTGAGCTGACCTTCTGGTTAGATGCACCGATTGAGCTGGGGATGTCGCGTGCGCGCGAGCGTGGAGAGCTGGATCGTTTTGAACAAGAAAAAATGACTTTTTTTAGTCGTGTTCGTGCAGGTTATGAAGAGTTGAGCCTGCAATATCCAGAACGCGTCAAGCGTCTGGATGCGACACAAGCGCCAGATCGAGTATTTGAAGCTGCGCTCGAGCATTTAGAAGCACGAATCTGACTTTAGATTCGTGCTAGGCCTTTATGCCAGATTGACGAGCGGTTGCTCCACTTCAAAATGAGGTGGAGTGAGCACCGTTTTTCGAAGTTCTGAGCCAAGCTCTGGATAGTCCAGTGTGTAATGTAAGCCGCGTGATTCTTTGCGCTGCATGGCACAGCGTACAATCATCTCGGACACCAATACCAAATTCCGTAGTTCAATCAAATTCTTGCTGACGCGGTAATCTTGATAATATTCGGTAATTTCACTTTTAAGCATTTCGATGCGATGCAGTGCACGCTGTAGACGCTTGGTTGTTCTAACAATCCCCACATAATTCCACATGGTTGAACGTAGCTCATCCCAGTTTTGTAAAATCACCACATCTTCATCGGCATTGGTCACTTGTGAGTCGTCCCATGCAGGCACATCTGGAAAATCAAACGGTTGAGTAAATTTTCGCTCAATATCAGATGCTGCGCCCATCCCATAAACAAAGCATTCAAGCAGTGAATTACTGGCCATACGGTTTGCACCATGCAATCCGGTGTACGATGTTTCACCAATCGCATATAGCCCTTCAAGATCGGTCTGACTGTTTTCGTCGACCACCACACCCCCACAGGTATAATGTGCAGCCGGTACGACTGGAATCATGTCCGTGGTAATATCGATGCCCAGTTCCAGTAAGCGCGCATACAGGGTGGGAAAATGCTCCTGAATAAATGCTGCCGGCTTATGGGTAATGTCGAGCCAGACGTGACGAATACCGAGTCGTTTAATCTCAAAATCGATCGCACGCGCCACAACGTCGCGTGGCGCCAATTCTGCACGTGAATCAAATCGAAGCATAAAACGTTCACCATCGGGTAAACGTAAGTAGGCACCTTCACCGCGCATGGCTTCAGTAATCAGAAATGAGCGTGCTTGTGGATGATACAAACAGGTGGGATGAAACTGGTTGAATTCCATATTGGCAACCCTGCAACCTGCACGATAGGCCATCGCAATCCCGTCACCCGTTGCAATATCCGGGTTAGACGTATACAGATAAGCCTTCATGGCACCACCGCAAGCCAATGCGGTAAAAGGCGCCAAAAATGTATGGATTCGATCTGTTGCTTCTTCAAGTGCGTATAAACCTACTGCACGATTGGGTTGATCTGTGTGTCCAAGCTTATGCAGGCTAATCACATCAATGGCGACGAAATTTTCAAAAATTGTGAGATTGGGTGCCTCTTGTGCACGCTGCACTAATGTGGTCGAAATGGCCTTTCCGGTTGCATCGGCTGCATGAATAATACGACGCTGCGAGTGTCCACCTTCACGGGTCAGGTGAAGCTGTGCATCTTCATCGAGAGTAAACTCAACCCCTTGTTTTAATAAGAAATCAACGGATGGACGTCCGCCTTCCACGGTTTGCTTGACCGCATCTAATTCACACAGGTGCGCACCAGCAACCATAGTGTCGTCGATGTGTTGTTGAATAGAGTCGGTTTTATCGAGTACAGCAGCTACGCCGCCTTGCGCATAAAATGTGCTGGCTTCAGTGAGAGAAGATTTGGCCAAAATCGCAATATTGAAATGGCTCGGAAGTGAAAGTGCGAGACTTAAGCCGGCTCCGCCACTGCCCACAATAATCACATCAAACTGATGCGTAGAATTTAAATTAGACATGTCCATCAGCTAATTTTAAAAAAGTCTGATAATAACAACGCTTTTTTGCAAAAAAGGCAAGACTTCGACCGGTTTGAGGTGAATAAAAATTTCAATCATATTTCATTTTTGTAACGGAAAACTAAGGTCTTGTTTTGCCACCACTAATTAAACATATTATTACGAAATGTCTAAAAATCTTATGATAAAAACAAAACGATTGAAGCGAATTGTGTAGGTGTAATTTGTGATGCGTAATAGTTATTTAAAAAAAGGATTGTATGCGGTGACGTTTACCGTGGCAGCTGCACAGGTAAATGCAGCAGCACCTGTGGACTTTTCCAATCTGGTCGAGCAAGTCAGTCCGGCGGTGGTCAGTGTCAGTGTCGTTAAGAAAATGACGCAAGAGGAGCTATTACAGCAGCAAGTTCCTGAAATCCTACGCCGTTTTTTTGGAAATCAGGTCATTATTCCACAGCAGCAGGCACCGCAAGAAAAAACGGGATACGGCAGTGCATTTTTTATCAGCAAGGATGGCTACTTGCTCACCAATCATCATGTGGTTGAGGATGCATCACGCATTACCATCACGTTAAATGATCGTCGTGAAATTGATGCCAAAGTGGTTGGAAGTGATGAACGTACCGATGTGGCTTTATTGAAAGTTGATGGTGCGAATTTTCCTGCATTAAAAATTGGTAATGTCGATCAGCTGAAAGTAGGACAGCCTGTTTTAGCAATTGGTTCGCCGTTTGGTTTTGATTATTCGGCATCTGCGGGGATTGTCAGTGCAAAATCACGCAATATGGTGGGCGAAACCTCAGTGCCCTTTATCCAGACCGATGTAGCATTAAATCCGGGCAACTCAGGCGGCCCACTATTTAATCAGCAAGGTGAAGTGGTCGGGGTCAATTCCAGAATTTTCAGCGGTACAGGCGGTTATATGGGGTTGTCGTTCTCCATTCCAATTGATGTGGCAATGGACGTTGCACAGCAATTAAAAACCAAGGGCAAAGTCACACGTTCGTATTTGGGTGTAATGCTACAAGATATTGACCGGAATCTTGCCGATGCCTACAACTTGCCAAAACCTGAGGGCTCGCTGATTAATCAGGTTACACCGGGTTCACCTGCGTCCAAGGTTGGTTTAAAGGCAGGGGACATTATTATGAAATATAATGGCAACCCGATTTCACGCACTTCTGAGCTACTGAATTATCTGAATCGAACCATGCCGAAACAGGTGATTCAATTGGAAATCCTTCGAGACGGTAAGCCAATGAATGTTGCGGCTACGCTCACCACAGCACCAGACGATACACCTGCAACTTCTGAAAAAGCGGCTGCACAAAACGGGCCGGTATTGGGTATGGCAATTCGTAACCTAACCACCGATGAACAAGCGCGTCTGGATATTTCGGGCGGTATTTTTGTGCAGGATGTGACCCGTGGCGGTTTGGCTTCGCGCTCAAACTTAATGCCGGGAGACGTGATTGTTCAAATCAATTCAACTCGAATTAACAATACCAGCGAGTTTGCCAGAGCGGTTGCTGCGCTTCCTAAAAATTCGGTTGCTCGCATTTCACTGATTCGTCAAGGGCAACGCGCCATGTTGGGTTTACGTATTAACTAATCGGCACAATGTTAAAACGTACTTAATTTGAAGCCAGAAGCATCTGCTTCTGGCTTTTTGTTGTTTTAAACGTGTTGTTATTATTATAAGTCCCATGCTTTTTCGGCACTGGTGATTTGCTGATAAACGTGTTGATGTTCGGCGTACTTTAAGGTGTGCCAGAGCTCGCAAAACTCTCGACCTAGATAGTGCTGGAGTGTTGTATTATTTTTAAACCGATCAAGTGCATCTAGTTGCTGCTGAGGTAAAAAAATATGTTCGTGAAGCTGCTTGATTTGGTGGGAAGGTTTAGGCATTTCCAGTGAGTGCTCTATACCATGTAAAATTCCCGTTAAAATCACCGCTACGGTTAAATAGGGATTACAGTCTGCACCAGCTACCCGATATTCGAGCCGTTGATTCTCTGCATCTGCACAGGGAATGCGGATGGCCACATTGCGGTTATTGATATTCCAGTTGGCTTCCATAGGCACATGCTGGCCGGGTTGAAAACGACGATAAGAATTGATGTTGGGTGCTAAAATTGCCATGGAAGCAGGCATTAAATCGACCAATCCACTAATGGCTTGTTGTAATGCATTGCAGGGTTGATCTGGCGAAGAGGTACGAAAGCGATTTTGCAAATTTGAATCGCAGATACTCAGATGAAAATGCATGCCACTTCCAGCCTGATGCAAATCGGGTTTTGCCAAGAAACAGGCCTGCATATGAAATTGTTTGGCGACCTGCTTAACAATACGTTTTAACGACAGGATCTGATCACACAAGGTCAGAATATCAGGACGATGTAGAATATTGATCTCATATTGGCTCATGGCAGATTCTGCGACTAGGCCTGTAATGGGAATCGACTGTAATTTCGCAATTCGTTCAATTTCTTGCAGCACCTGTAAATCTCGTTCAGGCATGTCCATATCAAAGCTTTGATTACTGAGCAGGGCATCATGTGAGCGGGCGGTGATATCAAACAAATAAAACTCAAGCTCGGCCGACATCACTGGATAATACTGCTCAGCATGTAGCTGATTGACAATTTTCTTGAGCACATTCCGAGGTTCATAGGGACAGTCTATTAGCGTGTCATCTTGCATTGAAACATACACCTGAGCATTGAATTCAGGTTGAATCGCTGCGGGTTTTAAACTCCCTAAAATAGGACGGCATAATCGGTCTGGCTCGCCAATATATTTACCTAAACCCGTCTCTTCATTGACTTTTCCATCTAGATTCATGGCATAGACCGATAGGGGGAAATAGCAGCCTTTATCGAGTTGTCGCAGGCTGTTGATATCGATGCGTTTGCCACGAATATGACCATTGAGATCGTGCAGGCATACATCAATATGTTGTGTATTTGGATAGCGTTTCAGGTATTCTTCGACTTCCTGCAAAAACGCAGAGCTGTTATTTTTAGAATGTGCGGTGGTAGGCGCTTCAAGGTCAATGGGCAATGAGCTCACTGAAAAGCGACGTGGGGTTTGCTTTGACATTGAAACGATCAGGCTACTCATGTTTTAAACCTATCTTTGTATCGTGCTCAAAAGCGTAGATGAAGCACAGCAAGATGTAACGTAAATTCTGCGTAACTTTTTCAATGACAATAACGGACAAAAGATGAGTGCAATTTTTGATTTGGCTCTGACGGTGAGCGCTGAACACATTGATCAACTGGGTCATGTGAACAATGTAGTTTATGTGCAGTGGATGCAAGATGTGGCCAGTAAGCATGTCAATGCACTGGGGCTTGGATTAAAACAGTATCAACAGCTTAATCATGCCATGGTGGCGGTGGAGCATCATGTCCAGTATCGTAAGGCCGCGTTTGAAGGAGATGAACTGATTTTACGCACATGGTTAGATGCACTCGATAGTTTGTACCTATCACGCCAGTACGTATTTTATCGCCCTAAAGATCAGACAATCTTGTTTGTAGCGAAAACCAAATGGGCCTGCATCGAGATGAGTTCAGGCCGACCTAAACGCATGTCTCCGACGTTTACTCAAGCGTATCAGCCTTTATCGAAGGACATTAATCCGATCGACTTTACGATGTGTTACGCAGTTCATCCGTCTCCATAACTGCGCGATTGATTGATCTGATGGGATATCAGTGCATGTTAAAGAGATGTCATAGAACAGCGGTTTAAGTGAATAAGGTAGGCGTGGCTCAAGATGCAACGCTCTTGACCCATTTCGATTACTTTGTGAAATGCGCCGGATCGCACTATATTTTTGGTGTCTGGTTGCTTATACTGTGCAGCAATTCAGGACAGTCCTTTTTACACCTTGCATGCTATGTTCAGTATTGCGCTTTAAGGTGTACTTTTTTTCAGAGTAATCTATGGCATCGGCTAAAAAATCCGTTGATATCAAAAATATTCGTAACTTCTCGATCATTGCACACATCGATCACGGCAAATCGACACTTGCTGACCGTTTTATTCAAATGTGCGGTGGCTTGCAAGATCGTGAAATGCAAGCTCAGGTATTGGATTCAATGGAACTTGAGCGGGAACGTGGAATTACCATTAAAGCGGCATCGGTAACCTTGTATTACACGCATCCGAATGGACAAGAATATCAACTCAACTTTATTGATACACCAGGACACGTCGACTTTTCATACGAAGTGTCACGTTCACTTGCAGCATGTGAAGGTGCACTTTTGGTGGTCGATGCAGCACAAGGTGTTGAGGCGCAATCTGTTGCCAACTGCTATACCGCAATTGAGCAGGGCTTAGAAGTTTTACCGATTCTCAACAAGATTGATTTGCCACAGGCCGAGCCAGAACGCGTTATTCACGAAATTGAAGAAATTATTGGTATTGAAGCCACTGAAGCACCGACTTGTTCAGCAAAAACTGGTCTTGGGGTTGAAGGTGTGCTTGAGCGCTTGGTCGATGTGATTCCAGCACCAGAAGGTGATCGTGACGCGCCACTACAAGCACTGATTATCGATTCATGGTTTGACAACTACTTAGGCGTTGTTTCCTTGGTACGTATCAAGCAAGGTCGTATCCGTAAGGGCGACAAAATGCTGGTTAAGTCGACCGGTCAGGTGCATCCAGTCACCTCTGTGGGTGTATTCAATCCAAAACATACCGAAACTGACATGCTTGAAGCGGGTGAAGTAGGCTTTGTGATTGCGGGGATTAAAGACATCTTTGGTGCGCCGGTAGGTGATACCATCACACTTTCTGCAACGCCAGAAGTTAAAACTTTGCCAGGGTTTAAAAAGGTTAAACCACAGGTCTATGCGGGATTATTTCCAATCGATTCAAGCGATTTTGAACCGTTCCGTGAAGCATTGCAGAAACTTCAAATTAATGACTCGGCATTATTTTTCGAGCCTGAAAGTTCTGATGCGCTTGGGTTTGGTTTCCGCTGTGGTTTCTTGGGCATGCTGCACATGGAAATCGTACAAGAGCGACTTGAGCGTGAATACGATTTAGACCTGATCAGCTCTGCACCAACCGTAGTGTATGAAGCACTGACCAAAAAAGGCGATACGATTTATATTGACAGCCCGTCTAAAATGCCAGATGCCAGCACGGTAGAAGACCTCCGCGAACCGATTGCAGAATGTCATATTCTGGTGCCTCAAGAATATCTGGGTAACGTTATGACGTTATGTATTGAGCGCCGTGGTGTACAAAAAGACATGAAATTCTTGGGCAACCAAGTGTCGGTGACGTTCGAAATTCCAATGGCTGAAGTGGTCATGGACTTTTTCGACCGCTTAAAATCTTGCTCACGTGGTTTCGCATCACTCGATTACAACTTTGTCCGTTTTGAAAGTTCATCTCTGGTTAAGGTAGACGTGTTAATTAATAGTGAAAAGGTCGATGCATTGGCCATGATCTGTCACCGTCAGGATGCGCGTCACCGTGGTATTGCACTGGTTGAAAAAATGAAAGACTTGATTCCTCGTCAGATGTTTGACGTGGCAATTCAAGCGGCCATTGGTGCTCAAATTATTGCGCGCTCAACCGTAAAAGCCATGCGTAAGAATGTATTGGCGAAGTGTTATGGTGGTGACGTTTCGCGTAAGAAGAAATTGCTTGCGAAACAAAAAGAAGGTAAGAAACGTATGAAGCAGGTGGGAAGTGTTGAAATCCCACAAGAAGCGTTTCTAGCTGTATTAAAAGTAGAGAGATAACCTTTAGGACTCGCCCATGGATTTTGATTTTAATTTAATTCTCGTTCCTGTCACGCTCATTTTTTTCTTGGTGTGGCTTCTCGACAAGTTGGTGTTTAAGCAACGTGTAACCAAAGGACGGGGAAGCGAAAATTTTATCATTACTTGGGCGTACGACTTCTGGCCAGTGCTGGCCGTGGTTTTAGTGCTTCGCTCGTTTATTATTGAACCGTTTAATATTCCGTCTGATTCAATGGTGCCTACCCTTGAAACTGGCGACTTTATTCTGGTCAATAAATACGACTATGGTGTTCGTCTTCCGATCGTAAACACCAAAATTCTTGATGTAGGTGAGCCAAAACGCGGTGATGTGATTGTATTTCGTTATCCACCACAACCGACCATCAGCTACATCAAGCGTGTGGTTGGTCTGCCGGGCGATCATATTGTCTACGACCATGGTCAGTTAAGCATTAATGGTCAGAAAGTACCTAAAGTTGCGACTCATTTTAGTCGTGAAAAAGACAGTTTAGACACTCCAACCTCGATTTATCATAAAGAGACCTTGGGTGAGCATACCTTTACCATGCGTGAGCTTGAAGGGGTAAACATTGCACGCCAAGCGCCGTTTATCAATTACATCGACAACGGTAAATATGCCGCTGAAGACGGAATGTACTGGGAAGTTACGGTACCAAAAGGGCATTACTTTGCCATGGGCGATAACCGTGATCAGAGTGCAGATAGTCGCTTTTGGGGATTTGTACCTGAAGAGAATCTGACTGGGCGTGCATTCTATATTTGGATGCATAAAGAACCTGGCTTTAAGATTCCATCCTTCAACCGAAATGGTACAATTGACTAAAATTAGAAATTAGGACAACAACAAATGCGCAAGTCTCAATGGGGTGCTTCGTATTTAGGTGTTTTTTTGGGGATTATTGTCTTTGCTTTAGTACTTAAAGCAGCAGTGGCAGTTGCTCCGGCTTATTGGGATGATCGAATCATCAATAACCAGATCGACGCCTTAATGCGTGAATCTCCTCGCAATATCGCGGTCGATAAATTTGTGACCCAGATGAATCAGCGTTTAGACATGAACAGTGTACGTGACGTTCGATTTAACGAGATTGCAAAGGTAACGAACAAAGGTGGTTTACGCGTTAGCAAACAATATGAAGTAAGAAGACCGTTCTTGTTTAATATTGATTTAGTTATAAAATTTGAGAAAAATTTTGAACAAAACGCAGTCCAAGCTCAGTGATCCAAGATTACAGAGTCGGATCGGATACGAGTTTAAGCAGTTGGAATTACTTCAGCTCGCACTCACGCATCGATCTGTTAGTCACAAGTACAACTACGAGCGCCTTGAGTTTTTGGGCGACTCGCTGTTGGGTATGATCATTGCCAATTATTTGTATCAGACTTATCCGCATGAAAATGAAGGTCGCTTAACGCGCATGCGTGCGACCTTGGTGCGTCAAGAAGCGCTTGGTAAAATCGCAAATGATTTGAAACTGAGTCGCTGTTTAATTTTAAGCACAGGTGAATTAAAATCGGGTGGGCATCATCGCGAATCAATTCTGGCCGATACGGTCGAAGCGATTATCGGTGCAATTTATGTCGATAGCGCCGATTTAAATTTGTTAAACAAAATTGTTTTAAACTGGTATGTACCCTATCTGGATCATATCGAACCGACAGATCAGTTAAAAGATCCGAAGTCGCGTTTACAAGAGTATTTACAAGCACGTAAAAAACCTCTCCCTGTTTACGAGGTTGTGGATATTCAAGGGGATGCCCCTCACCAGCACTTTAAAGTAGAATGTGTGGTAGCCGGGCTACCAAATGTTTTAGGTGAGGGCTCGAGCCGCCGTTTTGCTGAGCAAGCAGCTGCGGCAGAAATTTTAAAGTTATTGGAGCAGTAATTTGCATGTCGATGCATTCTGATCAAATTAATCCAGATTCACATGATAATGATGAAAATCAATCCCCAAATCTGATTGATCAATTTTTTAGTTCCGCCGGTGTCGAGATACCTTCCGACTTCCGTAGCGGCTTTGTTGCAATTGTTGGGCGTCCAAATGTGGGTAAATCCACATTAATGAACCATTTGTTGGGTCAAAAACTTTCGATTACTTCACGTAAACCGCAAACCACACGTCATAAAATTGTGGGAATCGATTCACGCGAGAAATCTCAAGCGGTGTATGTCGATACACCGGGTATGCATAAAAAAGAAGTGCGTGCGATCAACAAGATGATGAATCGTGCAGCGCACTCTGCACTGCGTGACGTGAACTTGGTGCTATTTGTGGTCGATGGTCACAAATGGACTCAAAATGACGATCTTGTGCTTGAAAAGCTCAAAAACGCAGATATGCCGGTCATTATGGTGATCAACAAAATTGATACCGTAGAAGAAAAACGCAGCTTGCTGCCTCTCATTCAAGAGCGCGCAAAGCTCATGAACTTTGCAGAAATTATTCCTGTTTCTGCGCTTCGTGGTGCAAATCTAGATCATTTACGTGACATCATTGAAAAATACCTGCCGTTTCAACCGCCATTGTATTCTTTTGATCAAGTGACCGACCGTTCAGAGCGTTTCTTGGCCAGCGAAATTATTCGCGAAAAAATCATGCGTCAGCTTGGTGAAGAATTGCCATACGATTTGACGGTGCAGATTGAATCATTTAAAACCGAAGAACCGGCGATAAGTGAAAAGACTGGCCGTATGAAGCCTGCTTGTACCTATATCGATGCGACCATTTTTGTTGAGCGTGCTGGACAAAAAGCCATTGTGATTGGTGACAAAGGCGCTAAACTCAAACGGATTGGTATGGAAGCACGTACAGACATGGAAAAAATGTTTGAACAAAAAATCATGCTCACGCTTTGGGTGAAAGTCAAAGGTGGCTGGTCTGATGATGAGCGTGCGCTGAAAAGCTTGGGCTATAGTGATATTTAAACAAGAGTAATGTCGATGACAGTCATGATTCGCTGTGTTGTTCTGCTGGGTTGCGTGTTGATGCTTCAAGGCTGTATTACCAAGATTGTGACTGTTCCTGTCAAGGTGGCCTACAAAACCACCAAAGGGGTGGTTAAAGGTACTGCTGCGGTGGTGGGTGCCGTGATTCCCGATGGGGATGACGATAAAGACTCAGCCAAGAAGGATTAGTTTGCGTTTTTATGCGAAACCAAGTCCTTCATGGTTATCTGATTCATCACCGGCGTTATCGTGAAAAAAGTCATATCGTGCATTTGTTTAGCGAAGAATACGGTCGTATCGATGGTATTCTTCGGCAAAATCCTCCTCCGCAGTATCAGCCTCTTACCTTGCAAGCCACAGGCAAAGGTGACTTAAAAAATTTTACCAAGCTCGAAATTTTAAACTTTCCGGTTTTCTTTCAGGGCGATGCATTTTTTGCCGGATTTTATCTCAACGAAGTTTTACTGCGTTTATGCCCGCTAGAAGAGCCTATGCCAGAAACTTTCCGGCACTATCAGCACACTTTGCTGCAATTACAACATTTGCATCAGCAACAGGCACCGAGTCATTACCTGAAACAGATTTTAAGGCAGTTTGAGCATGTGTTATTGCAAGAGCTGGGCTATGCCATCGATTTTGAAATCGATGCTAATCAGCAACCGATTAATCCGTTAGCGCACTATCAGTTTCAGTCTACAGAAGGCTTTATGCCTGTTTTACAGCACACCCAGTCGACCTTGTCTGGGCAATTGATTGGCTGCATGCAGAATTATCAAATCGGGAACGAATTTTCTCCCGACCAATTACAATTATTAGGTAAACTATACCGTAAGATGATTACATCCCTTTTGGGAGACCGACCATTAAAAAGTCGCCAATTGTGGATTCAAAATACTCAATCTCGTTCATAAATAGGATGTTTGTATGGCTGCTTTGCTTGGCGTCAATATCGATCATGTCGCAACTTTGAGACAGGCTAGAGGAACCGTTTATCCAGATCCTGTACAGGCTGCACTGGTGTGTGAGCAAGCAGGTGCCGAGGGCATTACACTGCATTTGCGTGAAGACCGCCGTCATATTCAAGATGACGACGTACGTCGTATGCGTCCAGTGCTTAAAACACGTATGAACCTTGAGCTTGCAGTGACAGATGAAATGATTGCATTTGCCAAGGAAATTCAACCTCAACATGTTTGCTTTGTTCCGGAGCGACGTCAGGAAGTCACCACAGAAGGTGGGCTAGATGTTCTGGGGAATTTTGAAAAAGTGAAAGCAGCGACAGCTGAATTAACTGCCATAGGGTGTGATGTGTCGTTATTTATCGATGCCGATGTTGCCCAGATTGATGCTGCCATTGCCTGTGGTGCGCCGACGATTGAACTGCATACAGGCGCCTATGCCGATGCAAGCAGTGAGCAACAACAGCGTGCCGAGCTAGAGCGGATTGTACGTGGTGCTGAATATGCTGCAAGCAAAGGGCTGGTGGTAAATGCAGGGCATGGCCTGAATTTAGAGAACATTACTCCGATCGCTGCGATCCCGCAGATTCATGAATTGAATATTGGTCATTCGATTATTGCAGATAGTGTCTTTGTTGGACTTGAGCAAGCTGTAAAGCAAATGAAGGCTGCGATTCAAGCGGCAGGATAAGTGAGTCAAGATGTCAAGTCCAAACTATGATGAACTGATGCAACCTGTAATTGAATTCTTGGGGTGTCAAACACCTCAAGCATGGTTGAACGAAGCGCTCAATAATCTTGAATTATTAATGCAAGATCACGCCAATTGTGAAAAAAAAGCAGCAGGAACAGCCATGAATTTGATGTTCCGCTACAGCTTTTTTACAGATTTACAGGTGAAGCTGGCGCAACTGGTGCGTGAAGAAATGTTGCACTACGAGCAAGTGCTCGAGTTGATGAAAAAACGTGGGCAGGAATGGAAGGCGGTCAGTGCAGGGCGCTATGCGGGTGAACTTCGCAAACAAATTAGAACCTATGAGCCAGAAGCACTCATTGATGTTTTAATCATTGGTGCTTTTGTTGAAGCGCGTTCGTGTGAGCGTTTTCATGCCTTGGCACCGCATGTCGATGACGAATTAGGGCGTTACTACCGATATCTACTCAAGTCTGAATCTCGGCATTTTGAGGACTATCTGGCACTGGCTTTAGAGGTTGCACAAACGGCAAAAATGAAGAACCCTGAAGAGGATATTCAACAGCGCATTGTGCAAATTCGTGAAGTAGAAAAAAACCTCATTCTCTCAGCAGATAAAGTGTTTCGTTTTCATAGTGGCGTACCAGAAGCACAGGCTGCTTAAAATAAAAAACCTCTTTGCATAAGAGGTTTTTTTATAGCGATTTTTAGGCAAAAAAAAGCCCGCTTTAATGCTGCGGGCTTTTTGATATTTGGCTCTCCCACCTGGGCTCGAACCAGGGACCTGCGGATTAACAGTCCGTCGCTCTACCGACTGAGCTATGGGAGAATCTGAATGCGATTATAAGGAGATTTTGACAGGGGTCAAGCCAAATTTGTCATCTTTGTTTCATTTTTAGTGTGTATGTTTCTTATTTGAGCAAACTGGCTCAAATTATCAATTTTGCTTGCACGGCACGAAAATCACTGTTATGTTTTATATAAGAGAACGTTCAGATGGTCATCTGAACAGTGTGGATTTAACCAACTTGCCAGCACTAAATGGCTAAACCGGAGGGCTATATCATGCCGACTCTTCAAATTGAACAAATCTTTTCTGATTTCGCTTTCTATCAAAAAAACTATCTCGACATTATTCGCGATCCTCAGCAGTATTATCAAAATGTCACCGACGCGCACATTCATTTTGCCGTTTTTAGTCAAGAAAAAATCTATTTAGGTGATTTATTGCAACTCTGGTTTGGCGATAAATGGACTGAGCATCAGGTTAAATTGCTACATGATTCAGCGGATCACTTGTGGGAACGTGCGTCTGAAAGCTGGGATAACTCATTGTTTTTGTTTTCTATTGAGCGTAGCGGTTTATTTTCTCCTGCTTATGCCTATGCATGGAGCACACAAGATCAGCAGGTAAAGCAGATCGAGATTGATCATACCTTTCCGTATTATTGTCATTATTTGACACTATCACGCCCTAAGCGTTATAGCTAAGCAAAATGCTGTATAAAGCTATATGATGAGCGGGATGCGGTGTATTTAAACGTATAAATATCTGTGCAAAAATAAAAATATATCAAGTGAAAAATAATGAACGATTCAGCCATAAAAAAAGCCTATCCGAAGACAGGCTTTTTTTATAAATCGGGAGCTTAGCAGTTAAGCTGTTTTTTCAGCTTGAATTGATGCAATGGCTGCATCGATACCGTCAATGGATTCTGCCGCTTTTTTAATACGGGCTAATGCATCAACCAATACTTCATCTGCGGTAGCGTATGAGATACGCATAAAGCCACCAAGACCGAATGCATCACCAGGTACAACTGCAACACCAGTTTCTTCTAATAACCACTCAGAAAACTCGGTGCACGATTTGAGGCCTTTGGCACGAATCAATGGGCGAATGTTGGCATAGGCATAAAATGCACCATCCGCAGGCAGGCAAGAAATACCATGAATGGCATTTAAGCCGTTTACAACCAAATCATGACGACGTTTGAATGCTTCAATCATTGGCTCTAACACATCTTGAGGGCCATTTAGTGCTGCTTCTGCTGCAACTTGTGAAATTGAGGTTGGGTTAGAAGTCGATTGCGACTGAATCTTCTTCATTGCGCCAATGATTTTTGCAGGACCCGCTGCATAGCCAATGCGCCAGCCAGTCATGGCATACGCTTTTGAAACACCATTTAATACAATGGTACGGTCGTATAAATCGGGTGCCACAGTCGCGATGTTGTAAAATTCATCTTCCCAACGAATCGGTTCATACATATCGTCAGATGCAATATATACTTGTGGGTGCTTACGAAGTACATCGGCAAGTGCTTCAAGCTCTGCTTTGGTGTAAATCATGCCTGTCGGATTTGATGGGCTGTTCAATACCAATAAGCGTGTATTTGGAGTAATGGCTGCTTCAAGCTGCTCTGGGGTAATTTTAAAGCGTTGCTCTTCACCGCATTTCACGATGACTGGCGTACCTTCGGCAATAATCACCATATCTGGGTAGCTCACCCAAAATGGTGCTGGGATGATTACTTCATCGCCTTTATTAAGCAACGCAAGTGCCAAATTGAAGAACGATTGTTTGCCACCACATGAAACCAAAATCTGGTTTGCTTGATAATCTAGATTATTGTCACGCTTGAATTTTGCAATAATTGCTTTTTTTAAGCCTGGCGTACCATCTACTGCGGTATATTTGGTGAAGCCATTGTGAATTGCTTCAATCGCAGCATCTTTGATGTGTTGCGGGGTATCGAAATCTGGTTCACCTGCACCTAAACCAATCACGTTTTTTCCTGCAGCTTTGAGTTCTGCTGCTTTGTTCGTAACGGCCAAAGTAGGGGACGGCTTGATGGCATTTACACGATCAGACAGACGTACGTCCACGGCAATATTCCTTCTTGTGGGATAAAAAATAAAAGCACACTATCTTAGCCCAAAAACCTCAGTTCGTGTTTTATTATCAAAACAAAAATAAAAAAACATTCAGAGACATCTGTAAATTCAGCTTGATCATCATCATTTACGATTTTTAAAAGCATCCTGAAGCAAAATCATTTAATATATGCGTTGTTCAAGAAAACTTGAGTACAGAACATGAGCCAAGCCAAGCCAAAAGCCAAAAAAGCTTTGGTTAAATTACCTTTTCCAATTGCAAATCCAGCAGATCAAAACGAAGAGGATGTCGCACACAATTATGTGCGTCCGAAACCTGAGCAGTATGCAGACCGCACCTGGATGCCACCGCGCGGAACACGTCGCTCGATGGGAAAACGCTAAGCAGCGTCATCAAACAATTAAAAAGCCCCTGCAACATCGTAGGGGCTTTTTTGTATGAGATAAAATGGTTTAAACGCGATCATGATGCATTTTTTTCTTTGTATACATCTCGGCATCTGCGCGCTTTAACATGCTTTCCATCGTTTCATGTTCGCGTGTTGTGGCATATCCCATAGAAATACTGATCGGCTGGCTCGAATAAAACTGATTATCCAAAGTGAGTAGGGCATCAATGGTTTGTAGCATCACGCTGACCGCCGTTTCGTCTGCTCCATGCATTAAAATTACAAATTCATCGCCGCCAATTCTAGACGCCGTATATGGAGTTTGCTGAATCGATTGCGTTAAGATCTGACCCACACGCCTGAGTACATCATCTCCCGCATCATGACCATGATAATCATTGATAGCTTTAAGCCCATTCATGTCTAAAAAAATACATGAGATAGGGCGCACTATACTTCGTTCTAAGCGATGAATTTCTTCGCTATAAAACGAGCGGTTATGAAGTTTGGTCAGCACATCGTGTTTACCTAAATACTCAAGGTAATTTTCTGCCTTTTTGCGTGCTGTAATATCGGTTAAGGCGACCTGCACAATGCCCCAGTTGTGCTCATAACCCGGAAATACGGTAAATTGCAGCAATACATTGCGAATACTGCCATCGAGTGCATAATTAATTGCTTCTCGCTGATGATGGATATTGCCTTTCCATAACTCGATAAGCTGTTCACGAAAGGTGCTGAGCATTTCTTTTGCAAATATTTTATGCGTATTTTTAAGCAGTGTTGCTTTATCGGGTGCTTGAAATAAATCGAGGGTCGCTTGATTGACATCTAAAATCAGGATGTCTTCCACACATTGATTGACAAACTCGGGATGGACATCAATAAAGGTTCTAAAGTCATCTATTCCCAGCTGTCTGAGCTGATCAAGCCGGAATTTGACACGACTGAAATCTTCAACCCATAACGAGGCCGGTGAATAGTGAAAACGAGATTCGGCCAGTCGACGATTTTTTTCTTCTAAGCGGCGTGCATGGTGAACTTGGGTGACATCTTCAGTGGTGACCAGTACACGCGCAAATGAATTTTCATAGCCCGGTAAAATGGTACCGTGCAATTGTATATCCAAGCGCCGACCACTGAGCGTGTAGTTGACGGCCATACTTGAAAATAGCGTTTTACCTTCCCATAAATCGACCAATTCATTCAAATGTGAATCGAGCATGTCTTGCTGAAAAATAACCGCCAGATTGTCGCAAAGCTGCTCAAACGATGCTGCTTCAAAAAGTTGTAAGGTTTTTTGATTGACACGAATCAGCTTGATTTTATGTGCGCATTGTCGAACACGTTCAAGATCTTCACGAAGAAAAGTTCGTAAATCTTGGATTCCTTGATCACGCCACTCATCAAACTGAATTTTGATCCCGCTGTAATCTTCGAGCCACATTGGAATAGGTGCAAGATCAAAAATTGAAGAATCTAGCGTAGGCATGGTGGCTCAACTTTCAAGGGCTATTTTTTCAGCAGTATAATCATAAGCCTTGTGTTTTTAAACAAAAAATAAGGCTGGCTAAAAAAAACATCCAGTTAGGTCATCTTTTTTTTACTGCTTAAAATGACCTTTAAGTGGTTTCGCTGATGGCTTGGCCTCGGTTTGCCGGATGAACAATTTCGATTTCGTTACGCCAGAGTTTGACGAAATCCTGTTCATCAATGTCATATAGTTCCATCAATGCAACAATCACGCTGACAAAAATCATGGCGCCTTCGGTATTGCCATGAAAATTAAAGATTTTACCGTTTAATTTTCCAAGAATGTCTTTTAGCTCGTGTTCACGACCACGTCCGTAACGATCTCGTGGATATAAATCTTCATTTAAGACAATTAATGCAATGGCTTTCTCGGTATCGCTCAATGATGTTTTTTGTAGTGCATCCTCGAAGGATTCACTGCCATGATCGAAGTAAAAAATCACCTCATCGGTAATAAATGCTTGCACCATACGCGAGGTGAGATTTGGAAACAGTGAAACCGCGTTCTCTTCGATATACGGTTTAAATGATTCTGGAAAGATAATATTGTTGCTCATACCACGAAATAGTGGCGCGATTTCCGATACTTTGTAGCCTGCTATTCCGCAGCCGAGTGCCGTTAAAAAATACGTCATTTTGCTATGATTTTGAGCATAAATTTTAAAATCATGGATATAGTGCGCAATCTGTGAAAGCGGCATTTGTTGTTGGTGTTCATTTAAGGTAGGAATTGCGAAGCTTTGGCCCGCCCAGCCACGTCCTACACCTTTTACAGCACCAAAATGCTGTGCGGCGATACGTGCAGCACCATGCGTATGTTGCCCAGCCATGTTGCTACCAAATACAAATACGGTATTTTCTGGTAGCTCAGTCACAATTGTTTCGTCGTGGTATTGAAAGCTCATCATGATCTTATTCTTGCTGTAATAAGTTCATGGTGCAATTGATTCAGTCACAAATCAAGCAAAAAATAGTACGCTTTTTTATTTTACAGGGCGTAGTAGCGTGACATGATTTTGAGTGAAACAGATCAAAAATAGCAAGATTATTTTTTCATGACATAAAATTCACACGCATTTTTTTATGCTGAATCTGTAGAAAATCATTATAAAGAGAAGATCATGAGCATACTTGTCGCAGGCGCCTCTACAGGCATTGGAAATGCATTGGTTGCAGCGCTAAGAGCGCGTTCAGACGAACCAGTTTACACCATTAGCCGTTCGGATTTGGGGCAGCATAATTTTCAGATCGACTTATCCGATGCCTCGAATATTTCGGCAGTACAGACTTTTCTTGCTTCAATTCAACCGACCCGCGTTTTTTGCTGTGCAGGTATGTTGCACGATGACACCCATATGCCAGAAAAAATGCTCAGCCAGATTCAGGATGACTGGGTGTTTGAATCTTTTTCAAAAAATGTGCTCACGCATATACATCTTGCACAAGCCTTGGCTCCTGTTTTGACCAAAACCTCTTCACTCAAATGGCTGTCTTTATCGGCTAAGGTGGGCAGTCTGGATGACAATGCATTGGGTGGCTGGTACAGCTATCGCATGAGCAAAACCGCTTTAAATATGTTTATTAAAAACCTGAGTATTGAGTGGGGGCGTAAATCGCCTGAAATTTATGTGGCGAGCTTACACCCGGGAACTACGGATTCTGAGCTGTCTAAACCTTTTCATAAAAATATTTCACCAGATCGATTGTACAGTGCAGAGCAGACTGCTACGCGTTTGATCGATGTTATGGATCATTTTGGTCAGGCAGAGCAGGGTAAATTATTAAATTGGGACGGCACTGTAATTGCCTACTAACGACCAGTCATCGGGCTTGAAAAGTTTCAGTTTGCCCTAATAGTTTGTATGACCCCTTATTTTTGAGCGTGCCAGTGAACGACAACCAGCCTTTTGATTTAGTGACAAGTTTCCAACCCGCAGGTGATCAGCCTCAAGCGATTGAAAAGTTGGTCAATGGCATTGAGCGCGGCTATCGTAACCAGCTATTACTTGGGGTTACGGGTTCGGGTAAAACCTACACCATGGCCAATGTGATCGCGCAAACACAGCGTCCGACCATCATTATGGCTCACAATAAAACGCTGGCCGCTCAGCTTTATGGTGAATTCAAGGCCTTTTTCCCGAATAATTCGGTTGAATACTTTGTAAGTTACTACGATTACTATCAACCAGAAGCATATGTGCCTTCGTCGGATACTTTTATTGAAAAAGATGCCGCGATTAACGACCACATCGACCAGATGCGTTTGTCGGCTACGCGTGCACTTTTAGAGCGACGCGACGCAATTATTGTGGCCTCGGTTTCGGCCATTTATGGTTTGGGTGACCCTGAAGCGTATATGAAAATGCTCTTGCATGTGGTGCAAGGCGATCATGTCAATCGTGACGATTTGATTCGCCGTCTGGTCGAGATGCAATATACCCGGAATGAGCTGGAATTTTTACGAGGTACTTACCGTATTCGCGGTGAAATTCTGGATGTGTTTCCTGCCGAATCCGATCAGTTCGCGATTCGCATCGAGCTGTTTGATGATGAAGTCGATTCAATTCGCTGGTTCGATCCGCTCACAGGTAAAATGCAGCGTAAAGTACCCCGCGTGACAATTTATCCAAAAAGCCATTATGTTACGCCTAAAGATAATCTCACCCGCGCCATCGGTACGATCAAAGATGAGCTGAAAGAACAACTGAAATTCTTTAAAGACCATGACAAGTTGCTTGAAGCACAGCGCATTGATCAGCGTACTCGCTATGATTTGGAAATGATGCAGCAGCTTGGATACACCAATGGTATTGAAAACTACTCACGACATCTTTCTGGGCGCCCGGCAGGCGAAGCACCGCCAACATTGTTTGATTATATTCCAGATGATGCCTTACTGATTATTGATGAGTCACATGTGACCGTGCCGCAAATTGGCGCCATGTACAAAGGTGACCGCTCTCGTAAAGAAAATCTGGTGAATTACGGTTTTCGTTTGCCAAGCGCATTGGACAACCGACCGATGAAATTTGAAGAGTGGGAGCGAATTGTTCCGTCGACAATTTTTGTCAGCGCGACACCAGCCAAGTATGAGCTAGAAAAGTCTGAGCAGATTGTGGAGCAGGTGGTGCGTCCAACTGGTTTGATTGACCCGGAAATCGAAATTCGACCAGTACTCACACAGGTCGATGACGTACTTTCCGAAATCAACCTGCGTAAAGAGATTGATGAGCGCGTGTTAATCACCACACTGACCAAACGTATGGCAGAAGATCTCACGTCTTACTTAAAAGAATATGGTATTAAGGTGGCCTATCTACACTCAGACATTGACACTGTAGAGCGGGTGAAAATTATTCATGAGCTGCGTACTGGTGTATATGATGTGCTGGTGGGTATTAACTTGCTGCGTGAAGGGCTCGATATGCCTGAGGTGTCTTTGGTCGCAATTTTAGACGCAGATAAAGAAGGCTTTTTACGCTCTGAGCGTTCTTTAATTCAGACCATTGGGCGTGCAGCGCGAAATATCAAAGGTAAAGCCATCTTATATGCCGACAAGATGACGGATTCAATGCAAAAAGCCATTGATGAAACTGACCGTCGTCGTACCAAGCAAATTGAGTTTAATGAACAGCATGGCATTACACCACGTAGTGCGGTGCGTCAGAAAATCAAAGAGATTGATACAGGCGAAGTCTTTAATGAAGATGAGATAGAGCTGTCTGAATCTGCTCAGGCAAAAGCACTGAGTGCAGATGAGCGACATATCTTGGCAGATCCTAAACTATTAGCGAAACATCTGGCCAAGCTTGAAAAAGAAATGCTCAAGGCTTCTAAAGAGTTGCAGTTTGAGCAAGCCGCTCGTATCCGTGATGAAATCTTGCGGCTTAAAGCGCAAATGATCCAGTAATACCAATAAATGTAGAGCTAAGTGCTACATATCTCTACATTAATTTCAAAAAAAAGCGCTACTCTAATGAACAATCCGTTGCAAACTATCATGATGAGCTAATATTTGAGGGAACTTGAATGCCATTGTATAAAAATATCCCACAAGGGAGCTGGCGTTTAGCAAAGATTGCATTGGGTGGCGCCGTATTGACAGGATTAGCGGTTGCAACCATGGCTTACGCACACAATAAACCACTCGCGCCTGTGGAGCGTGTAGAGTTAGACAAATACTTGGGGGTTTGGTACGAAGTGGTTCGTAAGCCCATGTATTTTGAAAATAAATGCGTCAAAAATATCACCGCAACCTATACTTTAAATGAAAACGGTAATATTACAGTCGATAACCAATGTATGGGCAGTGATGGTCAGCGCCATCAGTCGCTTGGTGAGGCCTTTGTGGTCAATCCTCCGTATAATTCCAAATTGAAAGTAAGTTTTTTACCAGAAATAGTACGATGGGTACCTGTTGCACGCGGCGACTACTGGATTTTAAAGCTGGACGAACACTATCAAACCGTTTTGGTGGGTGAGCCATCTCGCAAATATATGTGGATTTTATCGCGGACGCCTCATCCCTCAGAAGACGTCGTAAATGACTATCTGGCCTACGCGAAAAGCTTGGGTTATGAACTCAATGACATTATTCGGCCACAGCATACGGCCCAATAAGCGCTACATAGATGAAAAGAAAAACCATGCCTAGCGTGGTTTTTCTTTTATTAGATGTTTAAATTCAGTATTGTACAACGTCTTTTTGATTATTTGGTCAAGCGGGGGGAGATATGCTTCAGGGGATTGCGCTGTCGGTTTTGGCATCGGTTACGTTTGGGGTGTTGTACTTTTATAGTCAGCTTTTGACCGGAATAAACGCAGAGCAAACTTTTGGTTGGCGCATGATTTCAACCTTGCCTTTTTTAACCTTATTTATGTGGTTAATCGGGGATTTACATTTCATTAAACAGATTTATGAAAAAATAAAACTACAACCCGTTTTTCTACTGTATCTCTTGCTTTCATCTCTTTTAGTGTCGCTTCAGCTTTGGCTATTTATGTGGGGGCCAATGAATGGTCGGGGATTGCAGGTATCGCTCGGTTATTTTCTACTGCCCTTGGTTTTAGTATTGGTGGGCAGTCTTTTTTACAAGGAAAAACTCTCTAAGTTTCAGCAAGCGGCAGTTGCTCTCGCGATACTCGGCGTTGCACATGAAATTTGGCAACAAGGCACCATCGCATGGGAAACCTTATTGGTCGCCTTTGGTTATGCTGCGTATTTCTTTTTACGACGCAAACTTAAAACCGATCATTTAGGTGGCTTCTGGTGGGATATCGTCCTCAGCTTACCGGTTGCATTTTATTATGTGTCGTATTTGGGCACCGTACCTGACGGATGGAGCATATTAAATTTACTTTTGGTGGTGACTGGGCTTGGGTTATTCAGTGCCATTGGACTTGGAAGTTATATTTTGGCGAGCCGCTTTTTACCCATGGTATTGTTTGGATTGCTTAGCTATTTAGAGCCAATTTTACTCGCGCTTGCTTCGCTCATGATTGGAGAAACAATCAACCCAGAAGACTGGTGGACTTATATCCCAATTTGGGTGGCTGTGCTGTTATTGGTGGTGGAAGGTGCATTGCATTTATGGCGACAGCAACGTAACACGCGTATGTTGAAACGTAATGTCGCTCAATATAAAAAAAGGCAGGATGAAAATTGAACACGAAATGAAGCTTTTAATGAATAATGCTTGTTTTCTAAGCATATTTTGACGTTTAATAATTTCGTCACGAAATATTATAAATAAATTTTAAAAAATATTTTTAATCATTTTATAAATTTATAGTAATTATATGAAAAAATATAGGTGTAAGCGCTGGCGCCCGATTTAATCTTGGCGCCTTTTGATTTACAATTATCGCGTTTTGAAATTCACGCCTAGATAACATTAATTAGAGGACGTATCTGTGAGCAAAGAGACTATCATCGCACTGCATGCTGAACATCAAGGACGTTGGACAAATCGCGAAGAAATCGCGGAACATATGATCGCTTTGATTGGCAAGTTGTATCGCGAAAAAAATATCGTTGTTTCTGTTTATGGCCGTTCTTTAATTAACCGCTCTGTCATCCAGATCTTGAAATCACATCGTCGTACACGTGTTGTCGATGTCGAGCTTTCTGTTGTTAATACTTTCCCAATTTTGGAAGCCTTGGCAAAACTTGACAATATTGGTTCTGCCGAAGTAGATATTGGTAAGCTGGCAGTGGCCTACAAACAGCAAGGTGGCGATGTCGATGCTTTTGTTGCGCAAGCTGTTGAATCAATCAAGGGCAATGCAGCCTCTGAAGAGCCAAAAGATGTCGTTCTCTACGGTTTTGGTCGTATCGGTCGTATTTTGGCGCGTTTGATTATCAGCCAATCTGGTTTGGGTCGCGGTTTAAGCTTAAAAGCCATTGTGGTTCGTAAATCATCTGATGGCGACTTGGCAAAACGTGCATCTTTGCTACGTCGTGATTCAATTCACGGTTCATTCGACGGTACGATTTCAATTGATGAAGAAAACGAAGCAATTATTGCAAACGGTAAGTTCATCAAAGTGATTTATGCATCGAGTCCAGCAGAAGTAGACTACACTGCTTATGGTATCGACAATGCGCTTTTGATCGACAACACTGGTAAATGGCGTGATCTTGATGGCTTGAGCCAACATTTGAAGTGCCCAGGTGTTGCACGTGTAGTATTGACTGCACCAGGTAAAGGCGACATGAAAAATGTGGTATTTGGTGTAAACCAAGCCGACATTTTAGATGAAGATAAAATCATTTCTGCTGCAAGCTGTACAACGAATGCCATCACTGGTGTGCTTAAAGTAATCGATGATAAATACAAGATTTTAAATGGTCACGTGGAAACTGTTCACTCATTTACCAATGACCAAAACCTCATCGATAACTACCACAAGGCAGACCGTCGTGGCCGTGCTGCAACACTAAACATGGTGATTACCGAAACTGGTGCTGCAAAAGCGGTGGCCAAAGCATTACCTGCACTGAAAGGTAAACTCACAGGTAACTCGGTACGTGTACCAACACCAAACGTCTCATTGGCGATTTTGAATCTAACGCTTGAGAAAGAAGTTGATCGTGATGAAGTGAATGAATATATTCGTCAAATTTCAATCAACTCAAACCTTCAAGGTCAAATCGGGTATACCAATTCGACTGAAGTAGTTTCAAGCGACTTTATCGGCTCACGTACTGCAGGTGTATTTGATGCGCAAGCAACCATTACATCAGGTACACATTTGACAGCATATGTATGGTACGACAACGAAGTTGGCTATAGCTGTCAGGTACTTCGTATTGCAGAAAAAATGTGTGGCGTAAACTATCCGAAAGTGCCTGCACTTAGCGTGGCATAAGCCAGTTTAAAAAATATAAAAAGCTCAGTTTCGACTGGGCTTTTTTATGTATGATGTAATGACAGTTAAATTGGAAACCAAGCTGGATATTGGTGAGTGATTACCAAGCTGAAAGCCAAGTAAAATAAAAAAGTTGCAAAAGGAAAGTACGTTGCAGGTCAAGAAATTGCTCGGAGGGCTGGTGTTTATTGTGCTGGCCAGTATTGTCGGTGTTGCGATTGGTATCTGGGTATTTAAACATTTTAATGTGTATATCCCGCTTGAAAATCAGGCCGTGAATATTGATTTACAAGAACCACTTCAAGCCAAAGTTAAAATTCAGGATGCCTTGAATGTGGATGTGAGCGGACGCGTCAATGCGACCATTCCCATACACGAAAACCTGAATATCCCACTCACTCAAACGCTGACGCCGCGAGTGTACTTTGATAATCAGGTGCCGATTAAAACCATTATTCCGGTAAAAGAAGTGCTCAAGGTTCGTCAGGATTTACCGATTGATACCAAAGTACAGGTCAGAGTACTCGGACGTGATATCACGCTGCCGATTAAAGGCACCATTCCCATTAACCTAGACGTACCTCTAGACATTCAAGTCCCACTTGATCAAAACGTCCATCTAAAATTTGATGCGCCTGTGCGAACAGTGCTTCAAGAAAACTTAAATATACCGCTCAACACGACCTTGAAAACCAATATTCCAGTCGATGGGCATTTAAATGTACCAATCAAAACTGCACTTGCAGCAAGCGTAGAAGTGAAGAATACCTTGCCTATCAAAATTCAGAAAGGCGAATTAAAAATTCCGCTGTCTAGCGTGACGCTAAAGAAACAACCCGTTGCTGCTCCCTCAACTGCTGTCCAGTCGGGCGTGCAATAGGGGGTGACTATGTGGTTATTCGGATCATTGAAACGCACATTACTGAGCTTTGTTGCGGTGGTTGGTCTTGTGGCATTGCTATTTTGGCTTTACCTCAACATTCAGGCTTCCATGTATGTTTCAGCGCAGCATGCACAGGTGCAATTATCGGAGTATTTGCCTACACGCATCGAGGTAGGCAACCATTTGGAAACCCATTCTATGGGGAAGCTTAATACCGATATCCACATTAACCGACAGCTTTCCTTGCCCCTTAAAGGCAAATATCTGGCTCAGTTGGCCTTTGAAGTAGAAACACCTGTTTCTGTGAGTGTGGATTATTTAACCACTATAAAAATTGATGAACAGATGCCGGTCGAGAGCACGACAGATCTGATTTACCAAAATCAGCTGTTACCTAAATTTCCGCTAAAAATGAATATTCCGATTCGGCTGGATGTGCCATTTCGTTTGAATCGTACTTATCAGGTGCCCATCAAAATTGTATTTAATGGTCCGGTGTATTTTGAGTTTGACGAACCAATCAATCTGGCTGTGAAACATCAGTTTAAACCGACTTTGAATATTGATGATCCGATGACCATGCGAAAAGTCGCGACATTTAATGCCATTATGTATAACGAGGTAAGAGAAACACAGGCCAATCTGGATATGCACATCCAGTTACCACTACGAAATATACACCCCTAAACAGCTCAAATGAAGATGTTGTTCTTCATATACAGCAAGCCTCTGCATCGGCTTTCTCGCGTACAGGTGAAATAACTGATTTTATATTCGAGAAATCCTTTAAAATATGGCAGAATAGGCGGTTTTAGAGATTTTAGAGGATTGGCAAATGCGCTTTGTTGATGAAGCAGTCATTACCGTAGAGGCTGGCGACGGTGGCAATGGCGTGGCCAGTTTTCGCCGTGAAAAATTTGTACCTTTTGGTGGTCCAGACGGGGGTGACGGTGGTCGAGGCGGAAGCGTCTATATTCAGGCCGATGACGACACTGGTACACTGGTTGACTACCGTTATACCCGTAAATTCCGTGCAGAACGTGGTAAAAATGGCGCCGGCGCAAACTGTACAGGCCGTGGTGGCGAAGATGTTGTATTAAAAGTACCAGTAGGCACCACCATTGTGGATGTCGATTCTGGCGATATTATTGGTGATTTGGTTGAAGATGGTCAGCGTGTTTTGGTGGCTGGCGGTGGTGATGGCGGCTTAGGAAACACACACTTTAAGTCATCGACTAACCGTTCACCGCGTAAATTCACCACAGGGATTAAAGGCGAATTTCGTGAGATTCGTCTTGAGCTGAAAGTACTTGCAGATGTTGGTTTGCTCGGTATGCCAAATGCAGGTAAATCGACGTTTATTCGTGCAGTGAGTGCGGCGAAACCAAAAGTTGCAGACTATCCGTTTACGACGATGGTACCGAACCTAGGTGTGGTCGATGCCGACCGACATCGTTCATTTGTGATGGCCGATATTCCGGGATTGATCGAAGGCGCTGCGGAAGGTGCAGGTCTTGGTATTCGTTTCTTGAAACATCTGGCACGTACACGTATTTTGTTGCACATTGTGGATGTTCAACCGATTGATGGTTCTGATCCGGTGCACAATGCCAAAGCGATCATTGGCGAATTGAAAAAATTCTCTCCAACGCTGGCTCAGCTTCCTGTTGTACTGGTACTCAACAAACTCGATCAGATTGAAGAAGCCAGCCGCGAAGAATGGTGTAAACATATCTTGGATGAGCTAGAGTGGACTGGCCCGGTGTTTCGTACCTCAGGCTTACTCTTAGAAGGCACCAAAGAAGTGGTGTACTATTTGATGGATCAGATTGAACAGCAGCGCGAACTTGAAGCTGAAGATCCAGAATACGCACGACAAGTAAAAGCATTCCGTGAACAGCTTGAAGCTGAAACACGTGAACAAACGATCGCAGCAAAAGAAGCATACCGAGCCATGCGTAAAGCACAGCGTGAAGCAGGTCAGGGTGATGATTTTGACGACGATGATGACGAAGTAGAAGTGATTTACGTTCGTTAAGACGAACTCGAGGGAAAAATGATTGAAGTGATCGATGGGCAACGACAGCTCAAGGCGTGTAAACGTATCGTTGTTAAAATCGGATCATCTCTTCTTACCGCCAACGGACAAGGTCTAGATCTGGATGCAATTTCGCATTGGGCAACTCAAATTGCCGATCTACACACTGCCGGACACGAAATTATATTGGTGTCGTCTGGTGCGGTTGCAGAAGGTATGGTTCGCATGAAGCTTTCGAGCCGACCCACCGATCTACCCAGTCTTCAAGCCTGTGCGGCCATTGGTCAAATGGGCTTGATTCACACGTGGTCGAGTGTGCTCGATAAGCACTCGATTCAGACGGCTCAAGTCTTGCTGACCCATGATGATCTGGCAGATCGTCGACGTTATCTCAATTCATGTGATGCCTTGCAAAACCTGATTGAGTGGCGTGTGATTCCAGTGATCAATGAAAATGACACTGTTTCGACCGATGAAATTCGTTTTGGCGACAACGATACGCTGGCAGCGATGGTGGCGGGCCAAGTACATGCTGATTTGCTGATTATTTTGACCGATCAGCAAGGGATGTTTGACTCCGACCCACGCAATAATCCAGAAGCAAAACTGCTCACCATCGTCAATGCACTCGACGATCGTTTGTTTGAAATGGCCGGTGGTGGTGGAGTTTTAGGCCGCGGCGGTATGGTGACTAAGGTACGTGCAGCACGCTTAGCCGCGAAGTCTGGTTGTCCAACATTGATTGCCAGCGGTGAAAGTGACCGTGTTTTGTCTCGCTTAATGGCGGGTGAAATGCTCGGAACGCTCTTTAGTACCGATAAAGATCGCATGACTGCGCATCAGCAGTGGCTTGCCGCACATTTGCAAACGGCTGGCCGTTTAGTCATTGATGATGGTGCCGTCGATGCGATTAAACAGCGTCATCGTAGTTTATTGCCTGTAGGCGTTAAAGCGGTTGAAGGCCAT
The DNA here is from genome assembly GCF_023614015.1 of Acinetobacter sp. ACZLY 512. Lineage (NCBI taxonomy): Bacteria > Pseudomonadati > Pseudomonadota > Gammaproteobacteria > Moraxellales > Moraxellaceae > Acinetobacter > Acinetobacter sp. ACZLY 512. Next base: position 300,146 of record NZ_JAKIVI010000001.1, on the reverse strand, counting down.
TTTAATCGTGGTGATGTGGTTGAGTGTGTTGATCAATTGGGGCAGCGAATTGCGGTTGGGCGAGTGAATTTTAGTTCACGTTCGGCTGAGATCATTAAAGGCCTTGCTTCAGATAAAGTCTATCAGGTATTGGGTGAAGCTCGATCACTTGAAATGATTCATCGCAATCATATGGCGATTTATTAAGATCCAATGTGAACAAAAAAGCCCAGAATGAATGTCTGGGCTTTTTTACTTTTAAAGCATACCAATTCAATAGACAAGATGATCTTCTTTGCATAGCATCAAATGGGGCTGTCATCAGGATGATGCCGGCTGGCGTAAAAATTGCTAAGAATAACTTCAAAAATTTTTTATAGGAACGGTATGAAAGTGATTCACTCATTACGAAAAAATTTGTTTAAAAAATACTGGTCTTATTTACTCTTAAGTATGGTTTCAGGTGGTGTATTTGCCACAGCACCCGTACATTCCTCAATGTCAGAGCATTCAGCTTCGATAATGCATCGGGTTATCAATGCTGGCGTACTTAATGTTTGTACCACAGGGGATTACCAGCCATATAGCCATTTAAAAAGTGATGGTCATTATGAAGGTATTGATATCACTATGGCTGAGTCTTTGGCAAAAAGCTTGGGTGTGAAGACACAATATGTGCAATCAACTTGGAAGAGTATTATTCCGGATGTGGTTGCTGGTAAATGTGATATCGCAGTTGGGGGGATTTCTGTAACTCTACCGCGTCAGCAAAAAGTATTTTTTACGAATCGTATAGATGTGGATGGCAAAATTCCGTTGGTACGTTGTGCAGATACTAAAAAGTATCAAACAATTGAGGCCATTAATAAGCCCAATATTCGCGTGATTGAACCTGCAGGTGGTACCAATGAGGCATTTGCACGTAAGTTTTTGCCAAAAACTCAGTTGATTCTTTCAGATGATAATTTGGGTATTTTTCAGCAATTGGTAGATAAAAAAGCTGATGTGATGATCACAGAAGCCTCTGAAGCACTTTATCAGAAAAAGCATTATCCGGCGTTGTGTGCGGTGAATCCGACCCAGCCGATGCAATATGGTGAAAAAGCGTATGTACTTCCACTAGGTGATGTCATCTGGAAAGCATATGTCGATCAATGGTTGCATTTGTCGAAAGAAACAGGTGAATACGACACCATTCTCAAGACATGGTTAGGTAGCTCAACACAAGAATCAAAATGATAAAACAGGCAGTTTATACTGCCTTTTTTAAATGCGTGCCGATGTATTTAATCTAAAGGGTGATCACGCGATAACCTTGACGTTTGGTATCTATAAGCATGAAGTTGTGCCAGATCTAACAATTAAGCAAATTTCTTAAGTTGCTCAATGTGAGGTAATGTTTGATCTTCGCCAACCATATAGCTGGCATCGGCTAACGACATCATCTCTAAATCTTCATGGCTATTGCCATAAACATAAACCAGTTCAAAATGATCTAAATTATACTGCCTTAAAACACGCTGCTTTTTTTGCTCAGAACTACAGTCGGGCGTAGTATACGCACCAGTGATGATTTGATTGCGGATATCGACTTCGGTACAAATCAGTTCAACATCGAGTAGATCAGCCAATGGTTTGAGATATAAGTCTATTGAAGCCGAGACGATCACCACTTTATCGCCACGCAACTGATGTTGTTTGAGCTGAGCGTACAGTTTCGGATCAAGATGATTCATCAATTGCTGCGCATATTCTTTTGCGAGTTGCTGAATGGGGGGCAACGGAGTATCACGAAACATGCTGTCGAATAGTTTGATCCGCATGGACGGGGCGGGGTAAAGCTTTAAATAATATGCCTGAATCCAAGGCAAAATTTTAATGCCCTGACGCACAATATGTCGTTTAGACAAGGCATAAAAAATAAAATGCGTAAAACTGTCTCTCGTGCATAAAGTGCCATCAAAATCAAAAAGTGCAAGATTTACAGTTTGATCCGTTTCGCGCGTTGCATGCATGTCTGATATCTTCCGTTTACACGTGTGGCATACCAATTTGTATTGTAATCACGACTGAGCTTTGGCCCAGAAATGACGACCTGCGGCATGATGGCGTAAGGGGCATCTTTGCCCGTTTGTTTCTCGTACAATTTAATAATAGCAATATATGTCGGTGATTGCTCAAAACTTTGAGTTTTTTCAAGTTTTAAATCTGTACGAATCTGGTTAGGTGTAATCAGAATATTGTTTTGCGTAAACAGTTTGATCAGGGCTTTTTCCGAGCTACTCTTGGTCCCCAAAACGGAACCATCTTTGCTGTAAAGCAACATGTCTCCATCTTCGGTAAGTTGCTCACCGCTAAGCTTGTTGATCATATCCTGAACAGACGCATTGCGGCTCGAATACATACCAGAGTTGTAATCTGCAAATCGATAAAGCGGCTTACTGTAATCTGCCTTATAAAGCATCAAGCGATGAATGCCATAATACAGCCCGCCATATTGAGTATATAAATCATCGCGTAAATCATTGACACTTTGCAGTTTCACACGCTTGTGCTCTTTGGCATAAACGATATTGACCTGCATAGAACCCAGTGTGGTAATCGGATTCATCTTTTCTGCAATATCCTGACCGACAAGTTTAGCCGCACCAGTAATAGCGCTCACATGATAATGGCCAGCCATATAGTCAAACATTTCTCGATACAGCACATCTAGATCTTGTTCTGTGCGTACTTTGCGCATTTGACTCATGTAATTGTCTTCTTTAGACGGTTGGTTTTTGAGAACATCTTCAAAATAACCAGCCACTGGCCCGCCTATGGTTTTGCCCAGCTTATCTTCAAATTTCTCGTTTAAACGGGTGCTGACTTCTCGAACCGACTTTTCCCCTAAGCCAGCCACCACAGGGTTTGCCACAAAATTTGATTCCTGATCGACCACCGCAATGACGGTACAGACGTTATCTTTGGTTTTGGCAATACTAAGTTTTTGCATGATTTCATCAATGTCATTGGCCCACGATTGACGGTCATGTACACGTGATGGAATCAGTTTTTTAATTTGTTCGGCTTTGAGTTCGGGTTCATCATTGCTTGACCACCATGAACTATCACTGCACCCTGCCATTGTTAGCCCTAAAAGTGCAACAGACAACGTTTTAAGCAAACCACCAGAAAGAGTTGAATCGTTCATGCAAGCAAAACACCTTGAAAAAGGATGAGTCAAAAAAGCGGATGAAGTATACTATGTTGATCGTAAAATGTATGAATATATATGTATATTGGGTCTTATCAACTGTCAAATAATTTAATCGTTGCCCCTATGGCCGGAGTAACGGATCGTCCGTTTCGTACACTGTGCAAATACTTTGGCGCAGGTCATGCCGTAAGTGAAATGATGACGGCCGATAAGACCTTGAGAATGACGAAAAAAAGTCTTTATCGTGCAAACTTTGACGGTGAGTTGGCTCCAATTTCGGCACAAATTGCGGGTTCTGACCCAGAGCAACTGGCCGAGGCAGCACGTTATCAGGTGGCTAACGGTGCTCAAATTGTCGATATCAATATGGGATGTCCCGCAAAAAAAGTCTGTAACAAGCTTGCCGGTTCAGCACTTTTACAAGACGAAGATCTGGTGGCGCGTATTTTAGACGCTGTAGTTGCGGCCGTTGATGTGCCTGTAACACTTAAAACACGGCTTGGTTTTTTAAATGGTCAAGAAAATATTTTGCGCGTGGCCAATCAAGCCGAACAATCAGGTATTGCGGCCTTGGCGTTGCATGGCCGCACACGTGAAGACATGTATTTAAATACTGCACGTTACGAACTGATTAAGGAAGTGAAATCACGCCTTAAAATTCCCGTGATTGCCAATGGGGATATTGATAGCTCAGAAAAAGCCAAATATGTTCTCGATTATACTGGTGCAGATGCCATTATGATTGGACGTGCGGCACAGGGGCGCCCCTGGATTTTTAGAGAAATTTCTCATTATTTAGCTACGGGTACACATTTAGATGCACCGACTATTTTAGAGGTGAAAGAAGTATTGTTGGGGCATCTTGCTGAACTATATGCTTTTTACGGTGAATACTCTGGATGTCGAATCGCGCGTAAGCATATTGCGTGGTACACCAAAGGCTTACGTTCGAGCAATGAGTTTCGTCAAAATATGTATCAAGTCGATAGCACATTACAACAAGCGCAGGTCGTTGAAGCCTATTTTGATGCATTGTTGGCTCAGGGAGAACGTATGAGTGATGTTCAGACCGAGCAAGTTAATTTATTAGAGGTTAGTTAATTTCTTCTGATGAGAAAATGGTCATGAATCGTGGCCATTTTATCATAATTCCAAAAAATCACTTGAGTGATAATGGGTATATAGTTGATCTTTAAATAAAAATATCGATCTAAAGATATACTGGTTCTTAAATATACATCATGAGAAAAGATTGTATAAAAGCAGTTAAAAATGAACAGTTTGAATAAATTTGATCCACTCATTTCAGTGTAGTGTGCTAATATTCATAAAAATCGATATAACGCTCCTTAAGAATTCTGTTAACGGATTAAAGATGCAAAGAAACTTAAAACGATCACGGATCATGCAGGTCGCGACGGATCTCTTTAGCTCGTTTGGATACCATGCAGTTGGGGTGGATTGGATCATTAGAGATGCCGATATCTCAAAAAATACGTTATATAAGTATTTTTTCTCCAAAGAAAATCTCATTTTAGAAGTGCTTAAAGAACGTGACCGTGCTTGCCGGGAATCACTGAGTCAGGTGATTCCGAATGAACTTCCACCCATTCAAAAGCTTGAGCTGGTATTTGATTGGCACAATGAATGGTTTACCGCAAAGAACTTTACGGGCTGTTTATTTGCTAAAGCAATTAATGAGTTTCCTAGTAAAACAAATGAAATCAATAGAGTTGCTACACAGCAAAAAGAGCAGTTAATTCACAAGATCGAACAGATTTTAAGTGAACTCATGGATGATACTCAGGCAAAAAATGTAGCACCGATCATGATGATGTTGCTCGATGGCGCTACACTTTCGGCCCAGATTATTGGCAATCGGCATGCGGCCCTAGATGCTTGGAACGCAGCAAAACGCCTTATCCAACAGACTTAACATACTTGAGTAGGCTGTCGTAGTATTCCTGACAGGTTTTCAAGCGATAGACCACACCAAGTAAAATATCGCGGCTGACATCACGCTCTTTTAAGATCGGCGCGATGACGTAATTGAGCCAGCCTTGAGAATGTTCGATGTCGATCTCAGAATGTTCAGAGTAGTAACGATATAACCATTCAGTTAAGCCATGACGCTGGCATGCGACTTGAACTTTAAGGTAAGACTGTGGATCGATAATTTCGGTCGCAGCCATAATGCCGAGTAAAAGGTAATAATGCTTTCTGTTTAAGGATGCCAGCATAAACAGGTTATAGCCTGCCATTTTTTGCCAAGAATCATGCGCAGGAAATGACGCTTTATTATCCAGATTGAAATGCTCCATCAAGTCATTAAACATGTTGACGTGCGTTTCTTTGCGGTCGCCTTTACCAGATTCGTCCCAAAGATTTTTGATCATTTCCATGCGTGCAGTTGCAGGCGAATTTAAAAGCGTCAAAATGAGCAAATCGAAGAAGCGGATATTCAGCTCATAGTCACTATGGAAAAAAGCATACAGCTGACGATCGGTTGCCTCATGAGCCAGAAAATCAAACAAGGGATGAGCCGATAAATTCTTGCTCTCGCATAGCTGCATAATTGTGTCTGAAATATCACCAGCTGAATGGTCTAGCTGATAAATCGAATCCAGATTTAAATGATTTAACCAGTATTCTTCAATGGTGTTGCGTAGTGCATAAAAAAATGGCTGATGCTGATTCAGTGCTTCTGAAGAAAGCGGGTCTGAGATTTGCAGATTATACAATTGGTAAAGTGATGAGTGAATTTCGTAGGCGGCTTGATCATCTTTCGCAACAAAGGCTCTTTCAAGCGTAGATTCAACTAACTTTAGAAAATCTTGTTCAAAATCGGGATCTGATTGGAGAAATTGATTCATTTCGGTGCATTGAATCATATGCTGAAGACTAATATGCACTGGATATTTCAATAAACAAGCAACATCCGTGATGGACAACGCGGCTGAAGATTCTGCTGGTGTTAAAAGCTTTTCCATAATTCTACCAATACATTATTTATTAAACGGTTTGACACGTGAGCGTGCCCTAAACCGCAACAGAATATACAGGAATTCAATTCAAATATGGCTATTAAAAACAGCCAAAATCTTAAAAAATAAACTTAAAAAACTGACGCTAAATATAAAGAAAGATGATTTTTGTTAAAAATAAGCAATTGAAATAAATAAACTTATAGATACTATTTTAATATAGGCTCTAAAAAAATTAACTGCACATTTCTAGTAAAATTTGATTGATCAGATCGGTGGCTTCTAACTCACGGATTTGCGCAACATGACTGCCAGCCCAAAATGCACCGTATTCATGATGTCCGTGTGTAGCCGCCAGTTGATGCAATTGTTTGGCCAGATCATACGTATATGGATAAGCCGGTACATTTGGACGCTGAGGATGATCACATTCAGTATGCCAGCGATTGATAATACCGCGAGCAGGGCGTCCTGAAATACTGGCAGTAATTTGCGTGAGTGGTTGCTGTCGAAGTGCTTGTCGGTATGCCGCATTGGCGTTTGAAGTTTTACATTGAACAAATGCCGTACCAAGTTGTACCGCAGCCGCGCCCAGTCGCATCATGTATTTCGCTTGCTGACCCGTCATGATCCCACCTGCGGCGATGACTGGACATTGACAATGCTGGTGAATCAGTTGAACCAGATCGGCTGTATTAATGGCTGCATCAATAGTGGGATTAAAAATACCCCGATGTCCACCTGCTTCAATCCCTTGCGCAATGATGATGTCGATCCCCGCAGCCTCAATGGCTTTTGCTTCTGCCAGATTGGTTGCACTAACCAGTGTGACAATACCCGCCGCTTTTAAGGCCTGAATTTGATAGGCATGGGGAAGGCCAAAATGAAAGCTCACTGCTTGGGGCGCAGTAGCCAAGACCAATTCTAAAAAGTCGTCATTTTCTAAAAAACTAGGATAGATACGGTTTAAGGTGGATGGCGGCGTGGCATTAAAACGAGAAAATTCCGGGCTTAAAAAATCAATCCATGCACGGGCATGCTCAGCATTAAGTACTTCTGGCGTATGGCAAAAAAAGTTAAGTTGAAAAGGTTGATCGGTCAGTGTCTGTGTATGTTCGATTTGCTTTTTTGCATCATTTAGGGTGCTGGCACCTAAGCCTAAAGCGCCTAAACCACCTGCATTTGAAACCTCTGCTGCAAGTTCGGGGGTCGAAACTCCCGCCATCGGTGCAAGTAAGATGGGATGTTTAATCTTGAGCAACGATAATAATGACATCCTTTTTTATCCTTATGCGATGGTTCAAAAGCTTGCAATGATTTATGCAGCATATTTATGAGATGAATTATTATTCTACGTTAAATAAATTTTTGTGAAAGATAAAGCAGTTTCAGCACTTGAAATACTATTCAATAAAATGAGAAAGATCATGATGACAGGTTTAAAATGATGCAGGTTATGTTATGCATCAAAACATGACATAAACTACATTATTTTGTACTCAAATGATGCATAAAAAATTCTTATTAAGAATAATAAAACTTTTAAAACTCTAAAATATTGAAAATTTAAATAATTCATTCATGGCATGTTCTTTGCTCTAAAAAAATAACTGACAACTTTGCAGGAGATGAAGACATGAAAATCGACAGTGGATTCAAAATCAAGAATATACGTTTGATTGGTCAAACGACCTGTGAACTGTATATGGAAAATACTGAAACATCATGTGTGAAAGGCTGGATTATCAATTGTAATCACGTATTTGTGCATCAATTTCATGATCAGTTAAATCAATTATGCCAGTCTGCCAATCCATTCGATTCATTGTTGCAACTCAAACAATTTCATACCGTCGAAGTGTTGTGCTAATTCCACGCTTTATGTGGATAGTCCAAATCGGGATTATCCATGTTTTTGCACGTCTGTATATTTATAAGTAATTGATAATCATATATAAAAAATATTCCCCACAATAAAAAATTTTTCAAATTCACTAGACGAGAGATTTATTTTCTTATATAAATTACCAAAAGGAAACTTAATTTCCTGATAGTAAACTTACCGATGTTTGCCGATTGCATTGATTACATCGTTAAGTGTCTCGAATCTGTTAATTGGGGAAACATCATGGCCAACGATCTTGTCGATCAGTATGTTCTAAAAATCTCTTGTCCTGCTGCCTCGGGTATTGTGGCTGCTGTGTCGAATTGTTTAGCTGGAAATAATTGCTACATTAGCGAGATGGCACAATATGACGATGAAATTACAGGACGTTTTTTTAGCCGTATTGTATTTCGTTTTAACGAAGGGCAAGGAGATTTGGCATTACTCAAAGAAAAGTTTGCAGATGTCACAATGAAATTTGCAATGAAGGCAGATTTTTACGAAAAGAAAAATCCGATGAAAGTGTTGATCATGGTGAGTAAGTTTGATCACTGCTTGTTGAATTTGTTATATCGACATCATAAAGGTGAGCTGGATTTTCACATTACTGCCATTGTTTCCAATCATCTGGACTTACGTGCCATCGCCGAGCGTGAAGGGATTCGCTTCATTTATTTGCCAGTGACCAAAGAAACTAAACAGCAGCAAGAACAAGAACTATTAAAAATTGTCGATGAAACCAAAACTGAATTGGTCATTTTAGCGCGCTACATGCAGATCTTATCCAATAGCTTATGTACTCAATTATCTGGACGTGCAATTAATATTCATCATTCATTCTTACCGGGTTTTAAGGGTGCTCGGCCGTACCATCAGGCCTTTGAACGAGGCGTCAAGCTGATCGGCGCAACTGCACATTTTGTCACCAGTGATTTAGATGAAGGTCCGATTATTGAGCAGGAAGTACAACGTGTTGACCATGCGTATATGCCAAATGATTTGGTCTCTGTTGGACGCGATACTGAAACCGTCGCACTTTCTAAAGCAGTGAAATATTTTGTCGAGCATCGCGTTTTTATGAATGATGACCGTACGGTGGTGTTCAAATGAGTCTTGTCTTATTAAAACAGCACAGTCCCAAAATCATTGATGGTAAAGCCATTGCGCAAAGCGTACTTGATGAAGTCAAGTCAGACGTTGAGCGTTATACGGCTCAGGGTGTTGAGCCATGTCTAGCTGTTGTGCTGGTTGGAGAAGATCCAGCAAGTCAGGTGTATGTACGTAATAAAGTTCAAAAAGCGGCATATGTTGGGATTCGTTCATTGGAATTTCGCTTTGATGCTGACCTGAGTGAAGATGAACTGCTTACACAAATTGATCGGCTAAATGCAGATGGCAGCATACATGGCATTTTAGTGCAGTTACCTTTACCTAAACAAATCAATGAAACTCGCGTGCTTGAACGCATTCACCCACAAAAAGATGTGGATGGTTTTCATAGTGAAAATGTGGGGGGCTTAAGTCAAGGACGTGATGTTTTAACACCATGTACACCGACGGGCTGTATTCGTTTACTTAAAGACAGCTTAGGTGATGATTTAAGTGGTTTACATGCAGTTGTAATTGGGCGCTCCAACATTGTAGGCAAACCGATGGCGGCATTATTGCTCCGCGAAAGCTGTACGGTCACGGTTGTTCATTCCAAAACCCGCAACATTGAGCAGGTCTGTCAGCAGGCCGACATTGTAGTGGCGGCTGTGGGCAAAGCCAATATGGTTAATGCATCGTATCTAAAAGCCGATGCCGTGGTGATTGATGTGGGCATTAATCGAATTATGACACATGAAAAAACACGCTTGGTTGGGGACGTCGATTTTGAAGATGCCTTGCCGATGGTCAGTGCGATTACCCCTGTGCCTGGTGGTGTAGGCCCAATGACCATTGCGTATTTGATGAAAAACACCTTGCAGGCAGTACGTTTGCAGCATCCACAAATATAAATGATGAAAAGGCGTTATGACACGCCGCGGAGAAATACACCATGCCTTTGAGTCTGCTGAAGTATGGATTAAGTGATGAGTATCCTGTGGAAGTGGATTTGCCACCCCCTAAGGAACTTAAGTCTCATTATGACGTTGTGATTATGGGTGGAGGTGGACATGGTTTGGCGATAGCCTACTATTTATCGAGATATCACGGCATCAGTAATGTTGCGGTACTGGAAAAATCATATTTGGGCGGCGGTAATACGGCACGTAATACGGCAGTGATTCGTTCCAATTATTTGACTTCAGACGGTGTGAAGTTTTATGCCGAGTCGGTTCGGATGTTTAAAAATCTATCAAATGAATTTGATTTTAACATTATGTACTCCGAGCGTGGTCAATTGACCTTGGCGCATACAGATTCGACAGTTCGAGCATTTCGTCAGCGTGCAGAAGTCAACAAGCATTTTGGTGGGCGCACTGAAATGATTGATCGAAAGCAAATTAAGGAGCTGGTGCCATGTCTCAATCTAGATCCCGCACATTTACCTGTATTGGCTGGGTTATGGCATATCGATGGTGCGACAGCGCGTCATGATGCTGTCGCGTGGGGATATGCTAAAGAAGCTGCAAAGCGTGGTGTGGAAATTCATCAGCTCACTGAAGTGCAAGATTTTGTGGTGCAAGGCAATCAGGTCACGGCAGTTAAAACCAATCGCGGTATGGTGCAATGTGGCTGTGTGGTTCAGGCCATTGCGGGTGCGTCTTCAATCTTAATGAATAAGCTCAAGATCCGCGCGCCGATTCATACCTATCCTTTACAGGCCATGGTTTCACAACCTTTTAAGCCATTTATCAATCCGCTGGTAAGTTCTTCCGCGCTGCATTGTTATGTGCAGCAAACCAGTCGGGGAGAAATTGTATTTGGTGGGGGATCAGACCCGTATCCGTTGTACAACACGCGCTCCACCCTAGATTTAAAAGAAAGCCTGCTTGCCCATGCGATTGAAATGTTTCCGTTTATGGCCAATGTCAAGCTCATGCGTCAATGGGCGGGAATCACGGATATGACCCCAGACTATAGTCCGATCATGGGGAAATCGCCGTATGACAATTACTATCTGGATGCAGGTTGGGGCACTTGGGGCTTTAAATCGACGCCTATTTGCGGCAAAACCATGGCAGAGCTGGTCGCAACAGGGCGTACCCCCGACCTGATCAAGCCATTTGAGCTGTCGCGTTTTAGTCGTTTTCAACAAGTCAATGAAATGGGCGCGACTGCGGCGAGCCATTAAGGAGAATATGAAATGAAAATTATGCATTGTCCTTTAAATGGGCCACGAAATATCAGCGAATTTACCTACGGTGGTGAGTTTAAAGAAATGCCGGATCAGAATACGTGTAGTGATCTGGAGTGGGCAGATTATGTATTCAATACTGACAATATTGCAGGCGTGGTTTTGGAGTGGTGGATGCATACCCCGAGCAGTTACTGGTTCATTGCACAAAGACATACCGTGACCGATGAAATTTTAAGAACTTTTGATCCTAAAGAAATCTTTGATCGACGTGTTGAATTTTCTGCAGTCAAAACCAGCGCATCTGCTACACCTATGAAGGAGTCTTTGACATGAGTAATCTTGCTTTACAACGGCTTCCGCATCCGTACGGTCGTATGATCGATCGTACCCAAGTCGTAGCGTTTGAATTTGATCATCAAAAATATCAAGGCTTTGCAGGGGATAGCATTGCCAGCGCCTTAATTGCCAATCAGCGCTGGGTTATGTCGCGCTCTTTTAAATATCATCGTCCACGTGCACCATTGACCATGGCTGGACAAGATGCCAATACCTTGATTCAGCTTCCAGAAGAAGCGAATGTTTTGGCAGATACCACAGACATTCAACCGCTATTACGTGCCGCTGGGCAAAACTTTTCAGGTTCTTTATTGAAGGATTCTGATGCATTTTTAGGTAAGTTTTCTAAATTTATGCCTGTTGGCTTTTACTACCGTGCGTTTTACAAACCTAAGGGTGTGTGGAAACTCTGGGAACCATTCATTCGTAAAAAAGCAGGTTTGGGTGTTCTGGATTTAAACTTTGAACCAGAATACTACGACAAAGCCTATCTGTTTCACGATGTAGTCGTGGTCGGTGGTGGGCCAGCAGGTTTGCAGGCGGCATTGTCTGCTGCAGAGCAAGGCGCCAAGGTACTTTTGGTCGAGCAAGAGAAATTGTTGGGTGGCAGCCTGAATTATGCACGCTTTGATGTTGAAGGAGTGGTGGCCGATCAGCTACGTGAGCAACTGGTAAACGCCGTCACTGCACATGCCAACATTCAAGTCATGACGCAGGCAGTATGTAATGCATGGTTTACCGACCATTATTTGCCTGTGATTCAGGGTAAGCGCATGTATAAGGTGCGCGCCAAGCAATGCATTGTGGCTAGCGGTAGCTTTGATCAACCTGTAATCTTTAGAAATAATGATTTACCAGGGGTGATTCTGACCAGCGCAGTACAACGTCTTATTAAATTATACGCAATTAAACCTGGACAAAAAGTTGTCATTTTAACTGGTCATGATGATGGTTATTTGGCAGCACTGGACATGCTTGAAGCAGGTATAGACGTGGTTGCGGTGGTCGACTTGCGTGAAGTTCCACGTAATAAAGCCGCCTATGGTGCGGTCAAAGCCAAAAATGTGGCCTGTTATCTGGGCAGTACCGTATTTGAAGCTTTACATGACAAAACCATGCATCGCGTTCATGGTGTTGATATTCGAAAAATTGTATCTGAAGGTCAAGTCGCTCAAGAGATAAAAAAACTGGATTGCGACGTACTGTGTATGTCTTCTGGATACATGCCCGTGTACCAACTGCTCTGCCAAGCAGGTGGAAAGCTGAGTTATAACGATCAAAAAGCCGAGTTTCATCTTTCAGGCTTGCCTCAAGGTTTACATGTCACAGGCTCAGTCGAGGGTATACATGCCATTGAGCAGGTGGTGGAGCATGCAAAATATACGGGCACACTGGCTGCACAGTATGCTTTAGGACAGCCGCTTAATATTCAATGGCCTTCAAATACTGTATTAAAAAACAATCCAGTCAATTTTCCTTGGCCGATTTTTGCCCATCCTAAAGGCAAAGAGTTTGTCGATTTTGATGAAGATTTACAAATTCGAGATATCGTCAATGCCACCAAAAGTGGTTACCGCGATATCCAGTTGGTGAAGCGCTTTTCAACGGTTGGCATGGGGCCATCGCAAGGTCGTCATTCAGCACTGCCCACAGCTCGTTTGGTCGCTAAGTCGACTCAGCGCAGTGTAAGTGAAACAGGGGTGACCACAGCCCGACCTCCATTTACTGTGGAAAAACTGGCACATGTCGCAGGGCGTAGTTTTGATCCGTATCGCCAAACTCCGATGCATGCGCAACACCTTGAAGCAAACGCCACCATGATGCCGGCAGGAAATTGGCAACGACCAGCCTTTTATGGTGATGCGGCACACCGATTACAACATATTGAAAATGAAGTGAAGCATGTACGCAATCAAGTGGGCATGATTGACGTTTCTACGCTCGGCGGGCTTGAAATTCGTGGGCCAGATAGCGCTGAATTCATCAATCGGCTTTATACCTTTGGCTTTACAAAGTTGCCAGTGGGGAAAACCCGCTATGCCGTGATGTCGAATGAGCACGGTGTAGTGATTGATGACGGTGTTGCAGCGCGCTTGAGTGAGCATCACTTTTATGTGACCGCCACTACAAGTGGTGTCGATCGTATCTATCAACAAATGCTGAAATGGAATGCACAGTGGCGTTTGAATCTAGACATTACCAATGTGACCACCGCGTTAGCCGCGGTGAATATCGCAGGCCCACAGTCACGTGCGGTGATGCAAAAAGTGTGTCACGATGTTGATTTGTCAAATACGGCGTTTCCATATTTAGGTGTAAGGGAAGGACATATACAGGGCATTCCTGTACGTATCTTGCGAGTTGGCTTTGTAGGCGAGTTAGGCTATGAAATTCACTTTCCGGCACGCTATGGCGAGTTTATGTGGAATCACCTCATGCAGGCTGGTCAGGCATTTGATATCAAGCCATTTGGCGTAGAAAGCCAGCGTCTGTTACGTCTGGAAAAAGGTCATATCATCATTAGTCAGGATACCGATGGCATGACTCATCCTCAGGAGGTTGATCTAGGATGGGCCGTTGCCAGAAACAAGCCTTGGTTTGTGGGCAAGCGTTCAATTGCAATCCTTGAGCAACAACCCTTAAAACGTAAATTGGTGTCATTTGTACTCGATAAATCGCAGGAAAAACCCTTAGAAGGACATATTGTGCTTGAGGGTGAGAATATTTCTGGAAATATCACCTCATGTGAATATTCACCTACGCTCGATAAAATTATTGGAATGGCTTATGTCGGAATTGGGCAAAGTGAAGTTGGACAGCAATTTCCAATTCGTGTTGAGAAGGGCGCAATGGTGCATGCCACTGTGGTGAAAGCGCCATTTTATGATCCAGAAAATCAGCGTCAGGAGATTTAACCATGCAGTCACTTTATCAGGCAGAACGTAGTCCTATTGAAAAAGCTGGATCTCAAATTGCATATCAAAGCTTTGGTTTGGGAAAACGCTTTCTTCAGGATCAATCTTTTTCCGATGAAAAAACGATAGCCCAGTGCAGTATTGTAGATTTAACCAATCTATCCCGTGTAGGGTTTAGAGGACAAGATGCCGCTGCCTACTTGAGCAGTTATGGATTTCAATTACCACAGCAACCGAATCAGGCCATACAGCAAGAAGATGGATGCTGGGTGCTACGTTTATCCTTGACTGAATATTGTGTACTTGGGTCGCTTCAGGATTTTGGTGAGCGCGTGAGCCAGTTGGAGCAAGGTTGGCAAATGGATGAGTGTGCCAATTATTTACTCCCACGCCAAGATAGCCATGCATGGATTCAGTTATCTGGCGCGCCCGTAGCCGAGGTCATGGCAAAGTTATGTGCTGTGGATATGCGACTTGATGTATTTCAGGTGGGGCAGATTGCACAGACATCCGTCGCACGAATCAATGCAATAGTGGTAAATGTTAGTGATCCAAATACGCATAAGTTTAATATTCTGTGTGATCGTGCGGCAGCACTCTACTTGTGGGGTGTTTTGCAAGATGCGATACAGGAATTTGATGGAAGAATCTCTGGAATCAATGTGTTATTGTAATGCAGGAAGATCATTGCAAGCGTTCATCACTTCCCCATTAAAATGATGAACGCGATCGACTCGTTTTGGGACAAATATCTGCCCAATGTATTTGTCCTTTTTTTAAGGAGTATTTGGGTTTTGTCTTAGCTTGTTGGCAAGCCTTCTACGAAGCTAATCATCACATCTGCACATCCTTCACGCGCTAAACGCGCCTGTTTATATTCTTCTGAGTCATAACATTGCTGTGCAGTCGCCAGATCTGAAAACTCAATAATGACATGACGCTGATAAGCCTGTCCTTCTAAACAAACAGATTCACCACCACGCGCTAAGAATTTTGCACCGTATTTTTCAAAGGCAGCCGGCGCAAGTTTCATATATTCCTGATATTGCTGCATATCATGAATGGTGACATGTGCGATCCAGTAAGCACTCATATTTAATCCCTTTGATTTATTGTTCCTGTGTTTGTTTTTCAAGAATTTGCTTGGCGATTGTCGATGCCTCATGCAAATGTGCAGCAACGGCTGCTTTGGCTGCATCGGCATCTTTCATTAAAATTGCCTCGACAATCGTACAAATACGTTCATAACCCGATACCGCACGATGGGGTGAATTAATGGTCATGGCACGTAAACGGCTGATTCGTCCGTTGAGGCGTTCAACTACTTCCCAAGCAATATCATGATTGGCAATTTCAAAAATAAAACGATACAGATCTCTAGAAACACTGAGTAAATCCTGCATTTTTCCATCTTCAAATGCATCATGTAGCTTTTGTAGATGGCTTTGAAGTTTCTGACTACCTTGCTCGTCAAGCTTTTTAGTACAGTCAACTACGGCACTTTGTTCGAGCAATAAACGGATATCATAGATCTGCTGCGCAACATGCCAGTTTAATACCGATACAATCGGGCCTTTATTGGGTAGGGTTTCTACCAATCCTTCTGCTTCCAAATAACGAATCGCTTCACGTACCACCGTGCGGCTCACGCCTAATTCTTCACATAATACTCGCTCAACCAGACGTTTTCCTGCTGGGAAATAGCCTGTAATGATGGCATTACGCAGATTAGTTAGTGCCATTTCCCTCAACGTAATAGGGGGATGCTCGATTTTTAGATTCAAAGTCATACACTCACTCAAAATTTATTTGTGTAATTTTTGGTTACATTTATAGGCATCAATATTAGCAAAAAAAACGGTACTTGAGTAGTCTGTACTATTGTATACCATAATATTGTGTTTTATATTGATGTAAAACAAGGGAGGAAAATCCGTGAGCCTAATCCGAAAAACAGTACTGCACGTAGAAACAATTTATGTGGATGGTGGCAAAGAAGCGCCAACACCATTAAAGATGGTGGCTGCTGCTGCGGTACTTAAAAATCCATGGGCTGGACAGGGATATGTCGAAGATCTTGCACCAGAAATCCGTCGCATTGCGCCAGAGTTGAGCAAGCATTTAACCAAGATGATTATTGATGAAGTTGGTTCTGGTGAAGCCGTCGAGGCATTTGGTAAATCTGCTGTTGTCGGGCTCGATGGTGAGCTCGAACATGCTTCTGCACTCATTCATACCTTGCACTTTGGTAATACTTACCGCAGCGCTGTGGGTGCGAAATCTTATTTGGCATTTAACAATACACGTGGCCCAGCAAATGCACCGATTTTAGTGCCGATGATGGACAAAAATGATGAAGGTCGCCGTTCACATTATTTGACAGTTCAATTCGCGATTGCCGATGCACCCGCTGCAGATGAACTGGTGGTGGTGATTGCAGCCTCAACAGCAGGTCGCCCACATCACCGGATTGGTGATCGTTATAAAGATTTAGAAGAGTTAGGCCATGATCTCAAAAACCCTGCAGCTGTCAAATAATCGTACCGCTCATTATTTTGAGCAAGGTGAAGGAGAACCGCTGGTTCTCATTCACGGTGTAGGAATGCAGGCCGAGGCATGGTATCCACAAATTGATTATTTTTCAAAGCATTATCATGTTGTTTCTCTGGATATGCCAGGGCATGGTCAGAGTACTGCACTTGCAGCAGATGCACAGCTACAAGATTTTGTAGACTGGGCCATTGAGTGTATTTGTGCATTAAATCTGGGGCCTGTCAATCTGGCGGGACATTCGATGGGGTCACTCATCACTACAGGTGTAAGTGTGACCCGACCAGATCTAGTAAAGCGCATGGCAGTACTCAATGGCGTGTATAAGCGTACCGACGCGGCTCGAGAAGCTGTGATTCAGCGAGCCGAAGCGCTCAAACAAGGTCATCTGGATATCGATACACCTTTGCAGCGCTGGTTTGGCCAAAGCGAAATTGAAAAGACCGCATCCGAACGGGTTAAATCGTGGCTTGAAAACGTGAATATGTCTGGATATACCACCGCCTATCGTGCTTTTGCACAAGGGGACTTGGTGTATGCAGATGGCTGGGCGGATATCCAATGTCCAGCACTGGTATTAACTGGAACAGATGATCCGAACTCAACCGCAGAAATGACTATACAAATGGCAAATCAGGCCAAGCATGGCACTGCAATTGTGATTGAAAACGAACGGCATATGGTGAATCTCACCGCACCTGAGAAAGTCAATCAAGCGATGCAAGCGTGGTTGGAAACAGCCCCCTAATTTGTTTCAGAGATTGAAGGAGTATTGAAATGAGCGAAATGGATGCAGTGAATAAAATACGTGAGCTACGCGATGCCTTTGGATCATTTATGACAGGCGTGACGGTCGTGACCACGTGTAAAGATGACGGGACGCCGCTTGGTTTTACCGCAAACTCTTTTGCTTCGGTGTCTTTGGACCCAGCTTTGCTTTTAGTCAGCATTGCCAAGACATCAAGCAATTATCATAACTTTGCAGATGCATCACACTTTGCCATTAATATTTTGGCAGAAGAACAAAAAGATATATCTAATACCTTTGCCCGCCCAAGCGATGATCGATTTGCTCATTTAGCTTGGACAAAAAGTGAATATCAAAATCCATTAATTGACGGCGTCAGTGCTTGGTTCGACTGTACCACCTATCAGGTGGTCGATGCAGGTGACCATGCCATACTCATTGGTAAAGTAGAAAATTTTGCTTCGGCGGGTTTTGCAGGTCTTGGCTACTATCGCGGTGCCTATTTCACGCCAGCCAAATCCTCTACAGATGTCATTTCAAGCATGAAAGTCATGATGATGGCATTGATTGGGCACGAAAATAAAATCTTGCTCGAACAGACAGCCGATCATAAATGGGCCTTGCCGCATTTGATGGTCGAAAAAGACGGTGCAGAAAAAGCCTTGGAAAAGATCTTTGCAACCTATCAGCCAGAGGCATCACCCAGCTTTATCTATTCTGTGTATGACGATATCACCACTCAGCAGCAATACATTGCATTCTTGTGTAATACCCCTGTAGCGACTGCGCATAGAGGTCAGTTTGTCGATTTAAATGACCTTGAAAAACTTACGTTTGTCGACAGTGCTTTACAAAGCATGCTGATGCGTTATCGCAAAGAAAATTATCTGAAAACCTATGGTGTTTATTACGGTAATCATACCAGTGGCACAGTTCGTCAAATTGTTAAAGAGGGAGTTTAACCATGCGTTTTTCACTATTTGTACACATGGAACGTGTCTCGGATCAGCAAACACAAAAACAGCTTTATGATGAAATGATTGAGTTGTGTCAGATTGCCGACCGTGGTGGTATGCACGCAATCTGGACGGGTGAGCATCATGCCATGAATTTCACCATTGCGCCGAATCCGTTTTTGAATCTGGCCGACTTAGCCAACAAAACCCAAAATGTACGTTTGGGAACTGGTACCGTAGTGGCACCGTTTTGGCATCCGATCAAATTGGCTGGCGAAGCGGCTATGACCGACATTATTTGCAATGGCCGTCTGGATATCGGGATTGCCCGTGGTGCGTACTCTTTTGAATACGAGCGTATGGTACCCGGTATGGATGCATGGAGTGCTGGTCAGCGTTTACGCGAAATGATTCCCGCCGTTAAAAACCTATGGAAAGGGGATTATGAACATCACGGTGAGTTTTGGCAGTTTCCAAAAACCACATCGGCACCTCAGCCACTACAGCAACCTTATCCTCCAATTTGGGTGGCAGCACGTGATCCAAATAGTCATGAATTTGCTGTACAAAATGGCTGTAACGTACAGGTAACTCCGCTTCATCAGGGCGACGAAGAAGTCGAAAAGTTAATGGGACATTTCAATAGCGCCTGTGAAAAGTTTCAGGATATTGCACGCCCTGAAATCATGTTGCTACGCCATACTTATGTGGCCGATAGTGAAGAAGATGCGCAGCTTGCGGCTAATGAGATGAACGTGTTCTACAACTATTTCGGTGCATGGTTTAAAAATGAACGTGAAATCAATCAAGGTCTGATTGCACCATTATCAGATGAAGAAATTGCAGCGCATCCTTTTTATACACCTGAAGCGATGCGTAAAAATAATGTCATTGGTCAGGCACAAGAAGTGATTGAGCGTTTAAAAGCGTATGAAGCTATGGGATACGACGAGTATTCATTCTGGATTGATACCGGAATGAGTTTTGAACGTAAAAAAGCCTCTCTCGAACGTATGATTAATGAAGTTATGCCCGCATTTTCTGAATCAAAACTGGATCGCCGTCATGCAAAAATTTCAGCTGTATATTAACGGTCAGTTTGAGAATGGTGCTGCGCAATTTGACAGCATCAATCCGGCTACAGGTGAAATCTGGGCAAAAATGCCAGAAGCACGAACAGATGAAGTCAATCGTGCGGTAGATGCAGCCGAACAAGCATTTTATAACGCCAGTTGGGCGGGGTTGACGGCCACCCAGCGCGGCAAGTTACTTTATAAACTTGCCGACCTGGTCGAACAGGCGGCGCCACGACTTGCTGCTTTAGAAACCACAGATACCGGCAAGATTATTCGTGAAACCTCCAGCCAGATTGCTTACGTAGCAGAGTACTATCGCTATTATGCAGGGCTGGCAGATAAACTCGAAGGCAGTTTGATTCCTGTCGATAAACCCGATATGCAGGCATGGCTTGTACGTGAGCCAGTGGGTGTGGTTGCTGCGATTGTCCCGTGGAACAGTCAATTGTTTTTGTCTGCGGTTAAACTCGGACCAGCGCTTGCGGCAGGTTGTACAGTTATATTAAAAGCCTCTGAAGAGGCACCGGCACCCTTACTCGAATTTGCTAAATTGATTGATGAGGCTGGTTTTCCTGCTGGTGTGGTGAATGTAATTACTGGTTTTGGGCCAGAATGTGGTGCTGTATTAAGTGCACATCCTAAAGTGGCCCATATTGCATTTACCGGTGGCCCAGAAACAGCCAAACACATTGTCCGCAATAGTGCAGAAAATCTGGCAAAGGTTTCACTGGAACTCGGGGGTAAATCTCCGTTTATCGTATTTGCAGATACAGATATGAATAGCGCCTTGAATGCACAGATTGCAGCAATTTTTGCTGCAACAGGCCAAAGCTGTGTGGCGGGTTCGCGTCTTTTGATTGAAGCAAGTATCAAAGATGAATTTTTGCAGCGTTTATCCGAACGTATACAACGTATCAAGATGGGTTTACCCGATGATATGCAAACCGAATACGGCCCACTGTGCACGCTTAAGCAACGTGAAAAGATTCAGCAAGTGGTGCAGCGTTCAATTGAACAAGGTGCAAAACTGATTACTGGTGGTCAAGTGTGCGCAGGAGCGGGGTATTACTATCCGCCGACGATTCTGGATTGTACTGGCGTACCCGATGCACAAAGTATTCATACCGAACTGTTCGGTCCGGTGCTATCGGTCGATACGTTCAATACAGAAGCAGAAGCGATTCAAAAAGCCAACAGTACGCCTTACGGGCTGGCGTCTGGTGTGTTCACTAGCAATCTAAATCGGGCGCATCGTATGACCCGTGCCATTCGTGCGGGGATTGTATGGCTCAATACCTATCGGGTTGTTTCACCACTGGCACCGTTTGGTGGTTATGGACTATCAGGCCACGGTCGTGAAGGTGGTTTGAGTGCTGCACTTGAATACACCACCACAAAAACTGTCTGGCTTCGAATGTCAGATCAGCCAATTGATGATCCTTTTGTTATGAGGTAGTGAGTCAAATTAGGATGATTTTGATGTCGTAAATTTACTTGATTATTCAAGTAAATTAAAGAAAGGGATTAATGTTAGAAAATGGATTTTCTAAGGCTAAACCTGAAATTGGTATTGGTTTGGCTAAGTTTTATTTTAAATAAAAATATTTAAAAAACAAAACAATGAAAACTCCATTGAACTTAATCTCCATTTTTAGCTGTTGGAAAGGAAGCGTAAAGATGAACACTTTCATTCAAAGAAATTTTTAAAATCTGTATATAAAATGGTCTAAAAATTGCTTTGAATTAAAGGAATAAAAAATTCCTTTCAGGAATGATTGGAATTGTCATCTGGGTCAGTTGTCTTAAAAGTGAGACTAAGGAAATGAGTCAAAATGCAACATCAAACAAAGCGTTTGAAATAGAAAGCAACAGTATCGATTATGTGGATGCTTCTCAACGTAATGGTCACGTGAAAGATTTATTCACGCTCTGGTTTTGTACCAATATTGCACCTTTAGCTGTCATTACGGGTGCGATGTCAGTGCAAACATTTCATCTCAATATCATGAGTGCATTGACCGCAATTATTCTCGGTCATTTTTTTGGTGCCTCCATTTTGGCACTGACCTCTGCACAAGGGCCGCAGGTGGGTATTCCACAAATGATTCAAAGTCGGGCACAGTTTGGACGCTATGGTGCTTTACTGGTTGTGATTTTTACCACCTTTATCTATCTGGGTTTTTTTACGTCAAACATTATTTTATCTGGAAAAACGCTACATACCGTGATTCCTGCTATTCCGGTACCAACAGCAACTGTGATTGGTGCAATTACAGCAACGCTGATCGGGATTATTGGCTATCATTTTATTCATAAATTTAACAAAATCGGAACATGGTTTATGGGCGGCGCATTGCTGATTGGCTTTGCTCTCATGATTCCACATGTCACAGCAGACGTATTGGCAAAAGGCTCTTTTAATTTGAAAGGCTGGTTTGCAATGTTCTGTGTGTGTGCGATCTGGCAAATCAGTTTCTCGCCATATACCTCGGATTACTCGCGCTATTTGCCTAAAGAGATTGGGATTTTTAAGCCGTTTATTTATACCTATCTGGGTGCAGCTCTTGGTACTGTGGTGGCATTTTGTTTCGGTATGCTTGCGGTGAGTTTATTTACCATCAATGATGCTATGGAAGCGGTGAAAACTGCCACAGGCGGGTTTGGCGTGGTGCTCATGATTTTGTTCTTATGCAACATTATTGGTCACAATGCCATGAATCTTTATGGCGCTTCGCTTTCATTTATTACCGCAATTCAAACATTTGCAGGTAAATGGATTCCAACCAAATCGACACGAATCATTCTTTCGATTTTTGTCCTCATTCTTGCAACCAGTACGGCACTTTGGGCATCAAGCAGTTTTATCAGCTACTTTCTTAACTTTATTTTTGCCTTGCTTTTCATTTTAGTGCCTTGGGTGGTGATTAACCTGATGGACTTCTATTACATCAATAAAATGCAGTACGACATTGCTTCAATTTTTGATGAACATGGTGGTCAGTATGGCAAGTACAACATGAAAACTCTGGTGACGTATTTTGTTGGAATTGTGGTTCAAATTCCATTTCTTACCAATTCATTTTTCACAGGGCGCTGGGCCAATGTCATACAAGACGTTGATATCTCATGGATTGTAGGCATGATTGTAACCGCTGTTGTTTACTTTGTATTTAACCAGTCTAAAGTAACAGCACGTGATTACACTGTCTCGACCAAAAAATGCTAAGCCAAAATGAAAAGCGAGAAAAAGTGATGAAAAGACAATATTTGAGTAGTTGTGTGGGGTTGATCAGTATCTTAATGGCATTACCATGCTTTGCAGGCTTCACGTTTGGCGATGCAAAAACAGATACGGGTGCACTGACGATTTCGGGCTATGTACGCGCCAATTATCAGGATAAAAACTACGGATCGGATAACGATCATAAACTCCAGTTTAATGCGGCTAAATTGGCGCTAGATTATGATTCGCCTCAATGGTTTGGTCATGCCGAATACCGTTGTTATCAGTATAGTACCTTGTGTGATTTCTCGACATTGGTTGATGCTTATGCAGGATATCGTTTTACTGATAAGCAAACATTAACCTTAGGATTACAGCCTGTTCCATTTGGTATTGGTCGTTTTTGGGAAAGCTCACTCTACGGTGGGATTAATAACACCATGGGATTGGAAGATGCACATAATCTGGGTGCAAATTATCATCATGAAATCGGTTCGACCAAAATTGATTTAGGTTACTTTGCAACTGATGGTGGGCACTATACGGGCGATAGCCGTGATTCAGCACGTTATACTGCAAATTTTGTCAAAACCAGTGATCCAACCCAATCGACGTTAAATGAAAAAAATATGTGGATTGCGCGCGTAAGTCAGGATATTAAACTCTCACCTGACATGAGCATGAATGTGGGTGGTTCTTACTGGTACTCCGATATTGAAAATAAGACTTCTGGTTTAGATGGAAACCGTAAGACATGGGCGTTGTTTACAGGTCTGAATTACAAAAATCTAGCCTTAAGCTTCACTGGCGGCCAAAATGATGTCATCAATAAAGATGCGTTACATCCTGATTATTCGGTGATGGGATCTTATGATGGCGAATATTATGTGGCCAATAAAGGCCAGTTTTATACCGCAGATGCTCGCTACGTCTTTAAAGACGTTTATAAGGGTATCAATATTACGCCTTATGCTACCTATACCAGTTATATCAAGGATACAGACGGTTATAAAAATTCAACACGTCACTTTTTAGGTGCATCATTTGACTATAAGAAGGTGTCTTTGGTTGCTGAGTACATTATCAGTAAAAATGATCCATTCATTGGCGGTGATACGACCTCATTGGCACAAGGAGATAATGCCAACAAGTCGAACCGATTACTCAACTTGACTCTGTTTTATTATTTCTAAGCCTTTTGGTTAAGAGCAGCAGTGCTCAAATTTTTTTCTTAATTTAAATGGTATACCATATGTGTAAGATATGGTATCCATTACAGTGGTGGGCTATAAATCTCATTTATAGCCGTTTTAGACCTCAAAAGATTGAATGGGATTGGCAAACATGGATCTTCAAAAACAGCCTTTATTTCGACAAAAAGCACTTGTCGCAGGGCAATGGTGTGATGCCGATAATGGTCAGCAAACGCCAATTTACAACCCTGCAAACCAAGAATTGATTGGATATGTTCCGAATATGGGACGGGCTGAAACCGAGCGTGCAATTGAAGCAGCGTATGCTTCATGGAATATGTGGAAAACAAAAACCGCCAAGGAAAGATCAGTTTTACTCAAAAAATGGTATGAGCTGATTATCGCCAATCTTGATGTACTTGCAGAAATTTTGACGACCGAGCAGGGTAAACCTCTTAATGAAGCAAAAGGCGAAATTAGCTACGCGGCGAGCTTTATAGAATGGTTTGCAGAAGAAGCTAAAAGGATCTATGGCGATGTGATTCCAAGCCCTTATCCGGATGCACGAATTGTAGTAAACAAACAGCCGATTGGGGTGGTGGCTGCAATAACGCCATGGAATTTTCCGGCTGCCATGATTACCCGAAAAGTGGCCCCCGCATTGGCGGCAGGCTGTCCATGTATTGTCAAACCTGCACCTGAAACACCATTTACAGCCTTGGCACTGGCTGATCTAGCAATACAGGCAGGAATTCCTGCCGAAATGATCAGTGTGATTACAGGTGATGCTGTTCAGATTGGTGATGCCATTTTCGCCAGTGATCATGTACGTAAGTTTACTTTTACCGGCTCAACCCCGATTGGTAAACTCTTACTGGAAAAATCTGCAAAAACACTGAAAAAAGTCTCGCTCGAATTGGGCGGCAATGCACCGTTTATTGTCTTTGATGATGCTGATATTGAAGCAGCCGTTGAAGGTGCACTCATTGCAAAATTTAGAAATGCAGGACAAACCTGCGTATGTGTAAACCGTTTCTTGGTTCAATCTGGTGTTTATGAAAAATTCATTCAGGCATTTAAAATCAGAATCGAAAGTTTAAAAATTGGACATGGCCTAGAAGCAGGCAGTGAAATTGGGCCTTTGATCAATGCGCAAGCAGTAAAAAAAGTACAATCTCACATTCAAGATGCACTAAGTAAAGATGGTCAGCTAATTACTGGTGGACACGTCGACGCTACAGGCGAGCTATTTTTCGAACCGACCCTGATTGCCGATGCCAATTCCGAAATGATGGTTGCAACGCAGGAAACCTTTGGTCCCTTAGCTGTAATTTTCAAATTCGATACCGAGCAGCAAGCGATCCAGATGGCCAATGATACTGAGTTTGGCCTGGCGGCCTACTGCTATACACGTGATTTAGGACGTGCATGGCGGATGAGCGAACAGCTTGAATACGGTATGGTGGGCATCAATAAAGGACTGATTTCAAATGAAGTTGCACCTTTTGGAGGAATCAAGCATTCTGGTTTGGGGCGTGAAGGCTCAAAATACGGCATCGAAGATTATCTTGAAATTAAATACACACTGTTTGGAGGGTTATAATGAGTAATGACAGATTTGAAAAAGGCTTAAGTATTCGCAAACAGGTGTTGGGTGAAGAATACGTCAACAACTCGATCAATCATGCAGACGACTTCAATCTACCGCTACAAGAGTTGGTCACTGAGTATTGCTGGGGTGCAGTCTGGGGACGTGAGGAGCTGTCTAAACCAGAACGAAGTCTCATCAATTTAGCCATGATTTCTGCATTGAATCGACCTCATGAATTAAAACTGCATGTGAAAGGTGCGCTGCGTAATGGTGTGCCCAAAGAAAAAATTCGTGAAGTATTACTACAGGTGGCAATTTATTGCGGCGTACCTGCAGCAGTCGATAGCTTTCGTATTGCCAAAGAAGCCATTAAAGAATACGAAGCAGAACACCTTGCAAAATAATTTAAGGTCTAAGTTAAAAAAAGAGAGCCATAAGCTCTCTTTTTGTTGCTCAATGGATTAATTATAAGCACGCTCGTTGTGCTCACTCACATCGAGACCTTGTTGTTCCTGTTCGGATGTGGCGCGTAAACCGATGGTTTTATCGATGACTTTCATAATGATCCAAGTCAGTACGCCACAGTACACAACTGTTAGGCCAATACTGGCAATTTGCGCGATGAACTGTTTAAACAGATTTACATCCTGATTGCCGCCAAGGGCAGGGATACAAAATATTCCAGTCAGAATACAACCTACCATTCCTCCAATACCATGTAGTGAAAATACATCTAATGCGTCATCAAAGCCAAATTTACGTTTGAGCCCCGTCACCGCAAAGAAACAGCATATACTGGTTATCAAACCGACTGCAATTGCACCAAAAGGGCCAACATAAGCAGCTGCTGGTGTAATACCAACCAAACCTGCGATGACTCCAGATGCAAGACCCAATGAAGTCACATGTTTGGTCATTATTTTTTCAACCATCATCCAGCCCACAATTCCACCGCAGGTTGCAATGGTGGTGGTCATGAGTACTAGGCCCGCTGTAGTATTTGCTGCCAGTGCTGAACCAACATTGAAGCCATACCAGCCAGCCCACAGTAAAGCAGCGCCCATCATGGTAAATACCAGATTATGAGGAGGCATTGGGGTTGTTGGCCAGCCAAGACGTTTCCCAATAACGATTGCACCGACCAGAGCAGCAACACCTGAATTGATGTGTACAGCGGTTCCACCTGCAAAATCCAGTACACCCCAGTTATGCATAATTGCACCGGGGCCGCCCCATACCATATGTGCCAAAGGTCCATACACCAAAACCAGCCAGAGTGCACCGAACAATACCACAGCACCAAATTTCATTCGCTCTGCAAAGCCACCAATGGCAATACATGGTGTGATCATGGCAAAGGTCAAGCCAAAAATACATAAAACATATTCAGGCACACCTGCAACCAGCGTTTGATCGGTAATTCCTGCCATAAATGCTTTACCTAAACCTCCAACAAAACTATTGAGATTAAGGCTACCTTCACTCATGTGGGTAGTATCCGCCACGATGCTATATACAATGGCAATCCATAAAATGCCGACTACACCTGCAACTGCTAAAAACTGGGAAAAAATTGAAAGTACGTTTTTAGCTCTCAGCATTCCGCCATAAAACAGTGCCAGACCAGGAATGAACATAATGAGCACTAAAATTGCTGAAACCATGAGCCATACAGTGGAAGCAGCATCAAAAAGTGTATCGGCAGCAAATACATCGGCAGGCATCAGTATAAATAGACACAATCCTAATTTTTTGAGTATATCGGAGGGCATGGTAGAAACTCCTAATGCAAAGAGAAAATAAAAAAACTTTTTATTCCTAAAAGGAATATTAATTTCATTTTGTTAAAGCAATTCTTATACCACGATGGTTTTTTGCACTTAATTTTCTCAATGTCAGGCCTAATCAAGTTGCCTAAATCTTCGTTAGTAAATGCAATAAGGGTTTTGATTGACTACTGAAATGAAGGATGCTCTGTAAAAAGTTGGATCAGATGATCCATTACAGTTCTGATTCTTTTGGCCGTAATCAAATTACTATGCACCACTAACCAGATGGGTTGTTCAACTCGAGTATTTTCATTGATTTGAACAAGTCCTGATTGATTCGCAATAAAGTCTGGCAACAAACCAATGCCTAAGCCAGATTTCACAGCATCAATTTGTGTGGAAAGACTATTGGTTTCAATCTTAAAGTTTTGATTTCGTATAAAGTCTTTCATCCAGTGCGCAAGTGACAAATGTTGATGGGTATCGGCCCAGCCTACATAGTGATATTGATCAGGTTGAAGATCATTGTCTTGAATAAACTTCATGTAAGATGTAGCAGCATAGAGTCCAAAACGAAGTGTTCCCAAGCGTTTGATGGTGAGATTACCAGCGTCAGGTTGAATCGTTCTGATGGCTAAATCGGCATCTCGACGATGCAAGTTAGTGAGTTGCACACCACTATTAATTTCAATACGTAACTCGGGATGGCGAGAAAAAAGAGACTGTAAGGAAGGGATTACCAAACCATTGGCCAGATTTTCTGAAACAGCTAAACAAACCAGTCCCTGTGCTTGTGCATAATTTTGTCCACTTTCTGTCAGGCTGAGGGCTGCATTTTCGAATGCTTCTGCATTACCAAGTAAGGCTTCACCTTCGAGTGTAAGTTGATAACCTGTTTGATGTCGCGTAAACAGCGTCATGGCCATATCTTGCTCTAGGCGCTCCAAACGCCTCGATACGGTGGCAATACCCAAATTTAATTTTTCGGCAGCGGTGGTGAGTGTGCCTGTTCGGGCAACTGCAAGAAAAACTTTCACATCATCCCAATGCATATATTTTCCAAAAATGAAAAACTAGTTTCAATTATTATCTATATAAATTTCAATCATGGAAACAGATACTTCGGCTTTCACATGCTGAGGATATATAAATGTCTTTAAAATTATGGATAGCTTTGATTGTTTTAAGCTTGAGTAGCTTTGCCATTGTCACAACCGAATTAGCGCCGATAGGTTTACTTTCCGCCTTGTCACATGACCTGAATCAAAGCGAAGCCATAACTGGACTGATTGTGACAGGCTATGGTTGGGTGGCTGCTATCTCGGCGTTATGCTCGATCGTTTTGCTCATTCGGTTTCCACGAAAAATGGTCTTAATGATCATGCTGCTGATTTTGGCAATTTCCAATATCATCGTGGCCTATAGTTCATCATTTAATATGATTCTTTCTGCGCGTATTATCGGTGCAATTGCGCACGGTAGCTTTTGGGCCTTGATTGGAGCTGTCGCTTACAGTCTGGTTCCGAAACATAAATTGGGTTTGGCTACATCAATTATTTTTTCAGGTGTTTCAGTTGCGAGTATTTTGGGTGTACCTCTGGCGAGTTATCTGACTCAACTGAGTAGCTGGCGGCTGGCGTTTGAATTTCTGGGTCTTTTATCTTTCATTGTTTGTATTTTAATTCTGCTCTTTGTGCCCAAAATTCCAGATCAAGCCCCTTTAGCGTCTGGCTTTTTTAAAAAAGTGCTTCAGCATTCGACTTTAAATCGTTTATTTATTCTTACAGCACTGATCATTTCGTCACATTTTGCTGCATTTACATTTATTGAACCGTTTCTGAGCCAAATCGCACAGCTTGAATCGGGTCAGATCACATTACTTCTTCTTGTTTTTGGTTTGGCTGGTTTAATAGGCAATATCCTTGCTGGAAAGTTGATAGATCGACATTTACACACAATCATCTTGATCAGTTTAGTATTCATTTCGGGAAGTGTGTTTGCTTTTGGATATTTGGGGTATCAAGTTACTTTGAGCATCGCGATCGTATTTTTGGCGTTGTGGGGCGTTTCAATTGCAAGCATATTTGTAGGGTTACAAACTTGGGTTTTGAAGCAGGCAGATGATTTGGCAAGTGCAGCCTCGGCAATCTATGTTGCAGTTTTTAATGCCAGTATTGGCTTGGGAGCGCTAATCGGGAGCTTCATGCTGCAATATGTCACGCTTAATCGAGCATTTGAAATCATTACAATCTTTCTAATTTTTAGTCTTTATCTTCTGCAAAAATTTAACCGAACGCATTAATTAAAGATTGGATCGTATCTCTATTTCCAGTGTCATCTAAGTACAAGAAAAGTGGTGAAGAAATAGAAGATACGATTGCTTCAAGTCATGAAGAGCAATTACTCTTCGCTGCTTCCATAATTCATTACAGACAAGAGACGAATAGGCACCTGCACTAGTTTTTCTGGTCCATGAGGAATTTCACCTTCCAAAGTCAGACAATCTCCTGGTTGCATGTGAAAAACTTCTTGTCCATGTCGATAAATCAGCTCTCCCTCGACTAGATACAGCATTTCTGTGCCTGGATGAGCGAAGGTCGGGAATTCTTCACTGGCATCATCCATACTCACCAGATACGCCTCAAAGTTCTTTCTTGGGCCTCTAGAATGCGTTAATAAACGATAAGTATGGCCTTTTTCAGTGCCGCGGCGTACCACCTCCATACCATCTCCAGATTTAACCAGCATGGCATGACTTTCTTGCTGATCGTATTGACTAAATAAAGTCGACATTGGAATTCCGAGTACTTCGCACAGGCGGCTTAAGGTTTCCAAGCTCGTAGACACTTGTGCATTTTCAATCTTACTGAGCATGCCCTGACTAATCCCTGCAATCTGAGCTACTTCTGAGAGTTTGAGGCCTTGTTCCTGACGATGTCGTTTAATTTGAATACCAATATATTGTTCCAGCTTCACGCTGTTTTTGGTGTGTCTCATTATGGTTCAACTCTGCACTATTTTGATGACAATGAACTGAGAATTTTACTCAAAACAAAAAGTAGATGTAATACATTTAAAAAATCTTGTGGTGAAATATATATTCTTATTGGGAATATATAGCGTATATGATCGTTTATTACAAAAACAAAAGAAATTTTTAAAAGTTGGCAAGGGATTTGCTTTCTTTATAGGAAACAAAGTTTCTTGTATTGAAAGCTAAACAATTTAAGAAACGAACGTGCATTTTTTGAGCCAAATACAGTTTTGCCATATTAGGAGTATGTCAATTATGTTGCAGCAAGCCGTGAAGGAGATGTTTGATCACTATGAATTGACCAGTCAACCGATGTACCGTCCAGAAGTACAAAAGGTCATTGATCAGCATCATTTAAAATATGTTTTGGCGCAATTTGTTGATATTCATGGTGCTGCCAAAACCAAGTCGGTCCCGATTTCGGGCTTAAAAGCAATTGAGAAAGACGGTGTCGGATTTGCAGGTTTTGCTATTTCTGGTATGGGAATGCAACCCCATGGTCCTGACTTTATGGTGAAAGGCGATTTATCTACTTTAACTCCAGTCCCTTGGCAACCGGGTTACGGACGGGTGGTCTGTGAAGGGTATGTGAATGGAAAGCCGCATCCATATGATTCACGTTATGTACTGCGCCAGCAAGTCGAGCGTCTAAAAGCTCAAGGCTGGACATTAAACACTGGGCTTGAGCCGGAATTTAGCCTGTTTCGTCGTGGCGAAGACGGCAAACTCAAAATGGTAGACGACTCCGATAATCTGGATAAACCTTGTTATGACTATAAAGGCTTGTCTCGTTCACGCGAATTTTTAGAACGATTAACTGAAGCTCTCATTCCTGTGGGTTTTGATATTTATCAGATCGATCATGAAGATGCCAACGGTCAGTTTGAAATCAACTATACCTATGCAGATGCCATGAAGTCGGCAGATATGTTTACCTTTTTCCGTATGGCTGCGGGTGAAATTGCCAACGATTTAGGCATGATTTGTTCATTTATGCCAAAACCTGACCCGAAGCGTGCAGGCAACGGCATGCATTTTCATTTGTCGATCGGCAGTGAAAAAAATAGCAATCTTTTTCATGATGCCAGTGATCCAAGTGGAATGGGTCTATCGAAAATGGCCTACCACTTTATTGCAGGTCTGCTTGAACATGGTCCGGCACTCTGTGCTTTTTGCGCACCAACGGTAAATTCTTATAAACGCCTCGTGGTGGGTCGTTCACTCTCTGGCGCGACATGGGCACCAGCCTTTATTGCATATGGCGGCAACAACCGCTCAGCCATGGTGCGTATTCCGTATGGTCGTATTGAGCTGCGCTTGCCCGATGCAGGCTGTAATCCTTATCTGGTGTCGGCTGCCATTATTGCAGCAGGACTTGACGGAATCGAACGCGAACTGATGCCACCACCGGCCTGTAATGAAAACCTATATAGCCTTGGGCTTGAAGAAATTGCAGCACGTGGCATTCAAACCTTACCGCAGTCGCTTAAAGAAGCCATTGATGCACTCAAAGCAGATCCACTGTTTGCACAGAAAATGGGATCTGAAATTGTGAACGAATTTATCGAACAAAAAAGCATGGAGTGGGTGGAATACTGCCGCCATGTGTCCGACTGGGAAATTCAGCGCTATACAGAGTTTTTCTAAAGCCTTAAACAACAAACAGATTAAAAATTAAATTTTGGAGACATCCTATGTGTGGAATCGTTGGTTTATATCTTAAAAATCCTGCGCTTGAATCCCAACTTGGCAAATTGTTTGAGCCAATGCTGCAAGCCATGACCGGTCGTGGTCCCGATAGCGCAGGCTTTGCGATTTATGGTGATGAGGTTCAAGACGGCTGGGTCAAATTAACCTTGCAAACCACAGATGAAACGTTTAACTGGCAGGCATTTGCACAAAAGCTTCAAGCAAAATTATCTACAGGTTTTGACTGGTTTCAAAATGCAACTGCTGCCGTCGTAAAAGTTGAAGCAGATGAAGAAATAGTGCGTGCAGCAATCGATGAAATTGCCCCTGAACTAAAAATCATGAGTGTTGGACAAAGTATCGAAATTTTAAAAGGCATGGGCTTACCTGTCGAAATTTCTGAACGCTTTGGCCTTGCCAACATGAAAGGTAGCCACATTATCGGACATACCCGTATGGCCACTGAAAGTGCCGTAACCATGGAGGGAAGTCATCCATTTTCAACAGGTGCCGATTTATGTCTGGTTCACAACGGCTCGTTATCGAATCATGCACGTTTACGTCAAGAGTTAAAGCGTGAAGGTATTAGCTTTGAAACAGATAACGATACCGAAGTTGCAGCAGGGTATCTCACTTGGCGTTTACAGCAGGGCGATAATCTGGAGCAGGCGTTGAATCACGCACTCGATGATCTGGATGGTTTCTTTACCTTTGCGATTGGAACCCGTGATGGCTTTGCTGTTATTCGCGATCCGATTGCATGCAAACCTGCTGTACTGGCCGAAACCGAAGATTACGTTGCGATGGCCTCTGAGTATCAGGCATTGGCTTCTTTACCCAATATCGATCAAGCCAAAGTGTGGGAACCCGAACCAGCCACCTTGTATGTATGGGAGCGTTCGTCAGCCAAAACGAACGCAGCGGCATAAGTTAAACGGTTAAAAAATCAGGAGCAGCAATATGAACAGCACAGTATTGGCAGACAAAATTGAGCAAACACTTTTAAAAGATACTTACGATTTAAATCTAGATAGCGTACGCGATCTCAATCAGGCATTGCATAGCAAGGATCTGGTCAATGAAATTGCACATTGGACGGTTAAGAACCCTGCGGGTATACATAATATAGCGGTGGGGATTAAAGCTCCGATTTCGGTCACCATCGATGGTCATGCAGGATATTACTGTGCAGGCATGAATCAGGAAGCGGATATTGTCGTAAATGGTAACGTTGGGGTAGGCGTTGCAGAAAACATGATGTCCGGCTCTGTGCGTATCAAGGGCAATGCCTCTCAGGCTGCGGGTGCAACTGCACATGGAGGATTGCTGGTGATTGAAGGGGATGCAGGCGCACGCTGTGGTATTTCTATGAAAGGTGTAGATATTGTCGTGGGAGGCAATATCGGTCATATGAGCTGTTTTATGGGGCAAGCGGGCCGTTTGGTCGTCTGTGGTGATGCAGGTGATGCACTGGGCGATTCTCTTTATGAAACCCGTATTTATGTGAAAGGAGCCGTAAAATCTTTAGGTTCAGACTGCATTGAAAAAGAAATGCGTGCTGAACATCTTGCCGAATTGGCGGAGCTGCTGGCCAAAGCTGGTTTTAACGAATCCCCAACCTCGTTTAAACGCTATGGCTCAGCCCGCCAACTTTATAACTTCAAAGTAGACAATGCATCTGCTTACTAAGATCAAACGTAGATCGGAGAAATAACCATGACACAATCAGCTACTCAATTTGAACCAGTACTACGTGAATCGGCTACGTTTGAT
This sequence comes from Acinetobacter sp. ACZLY 512, assembly GCF_023614015.1. NCBI lineage: Bacteria > Pseudomonadati > Pseudomonadota > Gammaproteobacteria > Moraxellales > Moraxellaceae > Acinetobacter > Acinetobacter sp. ACZLY 512. The sequence goes on along the minus strand of NZ_JAKIVI010000001.1, from coordinate 265,960 downwards.
CGTTTGACCATTCAGGAAATTCAACGTGCTGCCGCGACCGGAATCTATGATATTCGCGGTGGTGGTACCAAACGTCATCTGCCACATTTTGATGATTTATTATTGCTGGGTGCGAGTATGTCTCGTTATCCGCTAGAAGGGTATCGAGAAAAATGTGGTACCGATGTGGTTTTAGGCACACGTTTTGCCAAAAAACCGATTCATCTGAAAATTCCTGTGACCATTGCAGGAATGAGCTTCGGTGCGTTATCTGCCAATGCCAAGGAATCTTTAGGTCGTGGCGCGAGTATGGTCGGTACGTCTACTACCACAGGTGATGGCGGGATGACCCCCGAAGAGCGTGGGCATTCCGAAACGCTAGTATATCAATACTTGCCATCGCGCTATGGTATGAACCCAGACGATTTACGTAAAGCCGATGCCATTGAGATTGTCTTGGGGCAAGGAGCCAAACCTGGGGGGGGCGGTATGCTGCTCGGAATGAAAGTGACAGAGCGTGTGGCGGGAATGCGCACTTTGCCTGTTGGCGTCGATCAACGAAGCGCCTGCCGACATCCAGACTGGACTGGGCCAGATGATTTGGCCATCAAAATTGCCGAAATCCGCGAGATCACAGACTGGGAAAAACCGATTTATGTCAAAATTGGAGCAAGTCGTCCTTATTATGATGTCAAGCTTGCAGTTAAGGCAGGAGCAGATGTGATTGTACTCGATGGCATGCAAGGCGGAACAGCCGCGACTCAAGAAGTGTTTATTGAGCATGTGGGAATTCCGATTTTATCTGCCATTCCCCAAGCGATTCAGGCTCTACAGGAAATGGGCATGCACCGTAAAGTACAACTGATTGTCTCTGGCGGTATCCGCACTGGTGCAGATGTGGCAAAAGCGATGGCACTCGGTGCCGATGCAGTCGCAATTGGTACTGCTGCCTTGATTGCTTTGGGGGATAACCATCCACGCCTTGATGATGAACTGAAAAAAATTGGTTCGGCATCAGGCTATTATGACGATTGGCAAAATGGCCGTGACCCTGCCGGAATTACCACCCAAGATCCAGAACTTGCCAATCGTCTAGATCCAATTGAGGGTGGTCGACATTTAGCCAACTATTTGCGCGTATTGGTTTTAGAAGCTCAAACCATGGCGCGTGCTTGTGGTAAATCACATCTACATAACCTCGATCCAGAAGATCTGGTTGCCCTAACAGTAGAAGCCGCTGCCATGGCACGTGTGCCATTGGCTGGAACCAACTGGGTACCGGGGCAACTCCAATATTAAGTATCGACCTTGTGAGCGTTATTTGAGCATAAAGCACCTAGAAAGGGGTGCTTTATGCGTTGGGTGTTAATTCATTTAAAAATAGAAAAGAACAGGATAATTCAGATATGATGCTAATCCTTAAGTCACATCGTGGTGTACGGGTTTAGCTAATGAACTTTAAAAGTATTGAAAATTTTTATTGGGTGGCCCGTTTAAATAGTTTTAATAAAGCCGCAGTTAAACTTAATACCACACAACCTGCGGTGTCTCAGCGTTTAAATACCTTTGAGCAAGAACTTGGAGTCAAGCTTTTAGAGCGGACATCACGCAGCTTGCAATTGACCGAAAAAGGCCAAATCGTTTACGCCTACGCAGAAAAATATATACAACTCAATCATGAGTTACTCAAAGCATTGTCTGAAAAAACGGCACTTCAGGCCACCATTCGCTTGGGGGTTGCAGAAACGATTGTACACACTTGGCTGGTCGATTTTATCGAGCAAGTGCAACAAGAGTATCCTGCTGTAACTTTCGATATTGTGATTAATATTACTCCCATGCTCAAACAAGCGGTTGAAGCGGGCGAACTGGATATGGCGTTTTTACTTGAATCAAGCTGTAATTTTGATTGTGTAGAAATACCACTATGTCAGTTTCAACACAGTTTTTTAATTGCACCACGTTTCCACAAACGCTTTTTAGAGCGTCAGCTTACTCTCAAGGATGTGTCCAATAGCACCATTTTGACTTATCCCAAAATGACCTATCCCTATATGGATTTAAAAAATCAGCTGATGCAGCACGGCTTAAAAGAACCTAAAACCATTACCAGTTACTCCTTAGCCACTTTAATTAAAATGACCGAAGAAGGTATGGGAATTGGGATTATTCCACATTTATCGGTGATTCACGAACTACGTGAAAAACGGTTACAGATTTTGCCCTCTGAGTTGGTATTAAAGCCATTTCGTTTTTCGTGTGTGTATATTGCGGGTAAAGATGATCTGGTCAAACAAAGTTTGTCGAAAATTGCGCAGCAGATTGCACAGCACTCACTGCGTAAGCTCAATAACCAGTTTGATGGCGATGATTATCGTTAAATACACGTTCAACCGCTCTGCATTTGATTAAGATAAGTTCTTAAATGAACTCATTTGGACGTGTCCAGATCAGCGCAAAAAAGTGCGTCATACAAGTGCAGTATGCACCATTAAAGTACTGATTTTTAATATTTAATTTTTTAGATATAACCATAGCTAATCGATATCGATAAGCAAAGATTATTAATTATTTTTAAATCAAAAAAACTATATAAATTAATAAGTTATTTTTTATCTTTCGTGTTGTGTAAATATTGTTCCAATCCTGTCTGCTGTGTTTAAGTAAATAAGCGCCAATATTAGTGAAGAAACTAAAATCTGTTTCTTGCTCAGGGCAACATGATTCCTCCTCAGGCTAAGCAAAGAGCGAATAAATTTTATGGACAAAAAGACATTTTTTAGTGAACGGCAGTGGGCGATTGTTGCCTCGATTTTCTTAATGGCAACGTCAGCCATGGGGCCGGGTTTTCTTACCCAAACTGCAACATTTACCGTCAAAATGGGCGCTGCATTCGGGTTTGGTATTTTACTCTCGATTATTATTGATTATGTGGTACAGCAAAATATCTGGCGCGTGGTCACACTAACACAAAAGCGTGCTCCAGACATTGCCAATATTGCGTTGCCCGGAAGTGGCTATGTACTTGCAGTGCTGGTTATTTTTGGAGGATTCTTTTTCAATATTGGTAATATTGCCGGGGCGGCGCTCGGATTAAATGCCTTGTTTGGACTCGATACCAAATGGGGCGGTGTCATTAGTGGTGCTATGGCAATTATGATTTTTGCATCGCGCAAAGCCAGTTTGGTGGTCGATAAGAGCATGATCATTCTGGGTATTTTAAAAATCGCGATTATTGTCGTGGTGGCTTTTATTGTGGCACCACCAATGGCCGATGCATTTCATCAAACGATTTTGCCAAGCCATGTCGACTTTGCCAGTATTACTACCATTGTAGGCGGAACAGTCGGGGGCTACATCTGCTATGCCGGTGCACATCGATTGCTCGATAAAGGTGCCGTGGGTCCTGAGCACATTGCAGAAGTCTCACGTGCTGCAACCAAAGGCATTGTGGTGGTTGGCGTAATGCGCTATGTACTGTTCTTGGCGATTTTAGGTGTAGTGGTCAGTGGCGCAACCATTGATTTGGCATCGCACAATGCCAACCCAGCTGCTCAAGCCTTTCAATATGCTGCCGGTGAATTCGGATTTAAACTGTTTGGCCTTATTTTTTGGGCAGCCGGTATCAGTAGTTCAATTGGTGCAGCTTACACTTCAGTTTCGTTCTTTACAGCATTTAAAAAAGACCTCGACCTCAAGCAGCGTAACTTTTGTACCATTATTTTTATTGCGCTTGCATTGTTGCTCTATGTCTTGATTGGCGCAACGCCAGCGAGCCTATTGGTATTTGTCGGCGGTTTAAATGGTCTGGTTCTACCGATTGGTCTGACTATCTTTGTATATGTTGCCGCATGCCGTAAAGATATGCTCGGCGGCTACAACTATCCAATGTGGCTGACCGTTTTAGGCGTACTGACCTGCTTGCTTACGTGGTACATGGGTTATGTATCGTTTAACACGATTTTTAATTACCTCAAAACTCTATAGGACATTCCCATATGCATATCGATTTGAATAGTGATTTAGGTGAAAGCTACGGATCTTGGAGCATGGGGAATGATGCACAGATTCTACCCATTGTCAGCAGCGCCAATATTGCCTGTGGTTTCCATGCCGGTGATCCGCTGGGTATTTTTAATACCTTGAAACAGGCAGCACAGTTACAGGTGACGGTCGGGGCACATGTGTCTTATCCAGATCTGGTCGGTTTCGGGCGCCGTAATATGCAACTTTCTTACGATGAACTCATGACTGATGTGATGTATCAGATTGCGGCCTTGCAAGGTTTAGCCAAAGCGGCAGGCACCGAAGTGAAATATGTAAAGCCACATGGCGCGCTGTACAACACCATTGCCACAGATTTGGAGCAGGCCAGAGCCGTAATTGATGCAATCAAAAAGATGGATTCAGACCTGACGTTGGTGGCACTTGCTGGTTCAAGCTTGATTAAATATGCCCAGCAGCAAGGCCTTCAGGTGGTGGCCGAAGCCTTTGCAGACCGTGCGTACAATGCTGATGGATCATTGGTATCGCGTCGGTTGCCTGGCGCGGTGCTGCATGATGCCGACTTTGTGGCACAACGTGTTGTGAGTATGCTCAAAGAAGGAGGTGTTGTCTCAATTGATGGTCAATTTACACCAATCGATGCACAGAGTATTTGCCTGCACGGCGATACCGAGGGTGCATTGGCGATGGCAGCAGCCATACGTGAGGCCTTGATTCAAGAGGGTATCGAGATCCGCTCATTTTGTGAGGGCACTTAAATGAATCAGCTACAATTTGCCCATGGCGAAGCGCTTTATGCTGCAAAGCAAGCACGCTATGACATTCGTAATGGCTTTGACCTCCCGACGGCTGGCTTGGCGGCGGGCCTAACGCAGGTCAACATGATTTCGGTTCCCAAAGCGTGGGCTTATGACTTTTTACTATATAGCCAACGCAATCCACAAAGCTGCCCTGTACTTGATGTAATTGAAGCTGGCCAGTTTCAAAGCAAACTCATTCAAGAATCTGGCCATGATATCCGCACCGACTTTCCGCGGTATCGAATTTGGGAACACGGTCAATGTACCGATGAAGTGACCGATGCCACATCCATCTGGAATCAGCACAATGACTTGGTGACGTTTTTAATTGGATGCAGTTTCTCCTTCGAAACAGCTCTGATGGAGGCTGGTATTGAAGTCCGTCATATTCAAGACCAACGAAATGTTCCGATGTACCTCACCGATATTGAATGTGTTCCCGCAGGACGAATTTCAGGTCGACTGGTCGTCTCTATGCGTCCAATTAAAGCATCACAAGTGAGTCAGGCCGTACAAATTACTGCAAAAATGCCCAATGTTCATGGGGCGCCAGTGCATATTGGCCACCCAGAAAGCTTGGGAATTTCAGATCTGAATTGTCCAGATTTTGGCGATGCACCTCGCATATTAAACGATGAAATTCCGGTCTTTTGGGCATGCGGCGTGACGCCACAAGCTGCTGTCATGCAATCAAAAATTCCGTTTGCGATCAGTCACGCGCCAGGACATATGCTGATCACCGATGTGCCAGATCGGGCATGGATGCGCTAAGGATAAGGAGAACTTCGAGATGCGATTTCTATCTGTAAATAGCGACAGTTTTCTAATCGAACTGGGTGATTTACAACACACCATGCAGTTGTATCGACATTTGCGAGACGCCGCGCATCCGCATATACGTGAAATGGTACCTGCCGCAGCGACCATTTTAGTGTATTTCAATTCGCTTCAAATCACTGCCAAAGCACTCATCCATTGGATTAAAGCACAAAAACCAAGTGCCGATATGCAGTCAAATCATCGTCATATCGAGATAGAAGTTTGCTATGACGGGCCTGATTTACCGCATGTCGCTGAACTACTCAACTTATCAGTCAAAGAGGTGATTGAGCGACATACTCAAGCGCCGTGGCAGGTGGCATTTATTGGTTTTGCACCTGGCTTTGGTTATTTAAGCCGTGCAGACCAGCCCTTTGGTAGCGTACCGCGACTGGATTCACCACGTAAAAAAATCCAATCCGGTTCGGTAGCACTGGCAGGTGAATATTCTGGGATTTATCCCAAAGATAGTCCCGGCGGTTGGCAACTCATTGGGCAAACCACCTGCAAAATGTGGGATCTGACACGCGAGCATCCGGCATTATTACTGCCCGGCGATCAGGTCCGGTTTATCGATGTGACGCATCGGCCAACCCGTGTGGCTATACATGATGTGGACCTTAAAACGGCTGATGTCGCACAGTCTGAGCTTTTGCCTGTTTTAGAGGTATTACAGACAGGCCTGCAAACCCTGATTCAAGACGAAGGCCGCAAGCACGTCGCCGCCATGGGCGTAGGCGCGGCAGGCGCCATGGACCGTGCTGCTTATCATTTGGCTAATCAGATTGTGGGTAATCGCCCAGATGTGGCGGCACTTGAGGTGCTCAACGGTGGAGTAAAATTCAAAGTATTAGCACCCACTGTTGTCGCTGTGACAGGGGCACAGAGCAATATTTGGGTGATTGATCGAAATGCGGTGCGTAGTCGTGTTTCTGGTTACACCGCATTGGCACTTGATCCAGAAGACATGCTTCAGATCGATCCACCACAGGCTGGAATACGCAACTATCTTGCCGTGCGTGGTGGCGTTGCCACTGCACACGTATTAGGAAGCGCAAGTTACGATACTTTGGCTGAGTTAGGGCCAGCTCCTTTACAGGTACATGACCTGATCTGTGTGGGTAACGCTGCTGTAAGTGCAGTTGAACTTTATGCGCAGGCACCAGATCAGCTAGCGAAAGTCGGTGAAGTTATCGAAATCGATGTGGTTTTAGGGCCACGCACTGACTGGTTTGAACCGGAAAGTATTCAGCAGTTTTTTAAGCAGCAGTGGCAGGTCACACACGAAAGCAACCGCGTGGGATTGCGTTTAAAGGCACCACATGGATTAAAGCGACAGATTCAGCAAGAGCTACCCAGCGAGGGAACCTGTACAGGTGCTTTACAAATCCCGCCCAATGGTCAGCCCGTTTTGTTTATGAATGATCACCCTTTGACTGGCGGTTATCCGGTATTGGCGGCTGTTGCCACACACGATCTGAATAAAGTTGCGCAAATTCCGCCGGGTGCTTTCATTCAGTTTCGCCAATTTACACATGTTTTAGATTTGGACGCCGAGTAAATAGATAATGGACAAACAACATAAAATTTTAATTGCCAACCGTGGTGAGATTGCAGTACGTGTCATTCAGGCATGTAAAGATTTAAACATTCCATCTATTGCGGTGTATGCCGATGATGATATTGACAGTTTGCATGTTCAATATGCCGATGAGGCATGGGCATTGTCTGGCGTTACCGCCAAAGAGACTTACCTGAATATTCCGCGTTTGATTGAAATTGCACAAAATGCGCAAGCCACCATGATCCATCCCGGCTATGGCTTTTTATCTGAGCGTGCCGAATTTGCGCAGGCTGTGTTAGATGCCGGCCTGATCTGGATTGGGCCTTCGCCAGAAAGTATTGAAAAGCTAGGCGACAAGATCGAAGCCAGAAAAATTGCGGCATCGGTGGGTGCTCCGTTGGTTCATGGTACAGCTCAGCCCTTAAACAATGCCCAAGAGGCACTTGAATTTGCTCAAACCTATGGCTTACCTATGGCCATTAAGGCCGCATTTGGTGGCGGTGGCCGTGGTTTGAAAGTGGCATGGCAGCTCGAAGAAGTTGAAGCGTTGTATGAGTCTGCGGTACGTGAAGCCATTACTGCATTTGGTCGTGGTGAATGTTTTGTCGAGCAATATCTGGATAAACCCCGTCATCTGGAAGCGCAGATTATCGCCGATCAGCATGGTCATGTCGTGGTGGTGGGAACCCGTGATTGTTCATTACAGCGACGCAATCAAAAATTGGTGGAGGAGGCACCTGCACCGTTTATCGATGAACATATACATCAACAAATTCTTAGCTCATCGACCAATATTTGCCGAGCTGCGCAATATGTGGGTGCGGGAACGGTCGAATATTTACTGAGTCGAGATGGCAAATTATCTTTCTTGGAAGTAAACACGCGCTTACAGGTTGAACATCCGGTCACGGAAATGACCTCAGGCATCGATCTGGTTTGTGAACAAATCCAGATTGCATTGGGTCGGCCTTTAAGTATTCAAGAGACACCACAACCTCAAGGTCATGCAATCGAGTTTCGAATTAATGCTGAAGATCCGGCGCGCGGCTTTATTCCAGCTTTTGGACGGATCAAAAAATTTACCGCACCTTTTGGTCTGGGGGTGCGTCTCGATACTGGTGTACTCTCGGGCAGTTTGGTGTCTAGTCATTTCGACTCGCTGATGGCCAAGCTGATTGTATACGGCCCAACCCGAGAGATTGCATTGCAGCGCGCCCGACGAGCACTTGCGACTTTTGAAATTGAAGGCGTTGCATCGGTATTGCCATTTCATCGAGCAGTACTGACACAACCGGATTTCACTGAAAATTTTCAGGTGCATACGCGCTGGATTGAACAGGACTTTCAGCATAACTTTGATGTTGCACCGCGTAGTTCGCTGAGCAGTCAAAGTGGTGTACAGCATTTTATGCTGGAAATTGACGGTAAGTTACACCGCGTGGGCTTACCAGTGGGTGTGTTTAGCGGCTTTGCAGCCCAGTCTCAACCGAGTCGTGAAAGTCTAGTTGAGCAAAACAGCAGCCCAAATGATGTGATTGCACCGATTAATGGGGTCATTACTACATGGAAAGTTGCAGAAGGTGCGCAGGTTGCAAAAGGTGAGGTGATTGCGATTATGGAAGCCATGAAAATGGAGATTCAAGTAATGGCACATCAAGCTGGTACACTGCAACATCTGGCTCAAACTGGAAAAACCTTGAAGGCAGATGAAAAGATCGCGGAAATCATCGCGGCTTCTTAAAACGCTGTCTTTTAAATAGTCGATGTTATTATTTAAACACTCGGGAGATGCGATAGGCAGCTCCCGAGTATCGAGATTTAGTCAATCAGTTCAATGGCAATAGCGGTGGCTTCTCCGCCACCAATACACAGCGCCGCAACACCTTTACGCTTGTTCAGACGTTTGAGTGTATGAATCAGCGTCACAATAATACGTGAGCCGGAAGATCCAAGTGGATGCCCCAAGGCGCAGGCACCACCATGAATATTGACTTTTTCAGGATCAAGCGCAAAGGCATCAATGGCTGCCATGGTGACCATCGCAAAAGCTTCATTGATCTCCCAAAGGTCGACTTCCTCAGCCGACCAACCGACTTTTTTCAGTAACTTTTCAATTGCACCCACTGGTGCGATCGTAAACTCTTCAGGGCGCTGTGAATTCGAGACGTAACCCTTAATTTCGGCCAATTGAGGCAACTGACGCGTTTTGGCTTCTTGTTCGGACACAATCAGCAGTGCAGAGGCGCCATCACTAATTGAACTAGAATTGGCGGCAGTCACTGTTCCATCTTTGGTAAAAGCTGGTTTTAAGCTTGGTATTTTGTCAATTTTGGCATTGCCCGGATTTTCATCATGTACAACGGTGATGTCACCTTTACGTGTTTGAACAGTCACAGGCGTAATTTCAGCGTCAAAATATCCTTCGGCAATGGCTGTTTGTGCTCGCGTTAAAGACCGAATGGCAAAGGCATCCATGGCTTCACGGGTGTAGTTTTTCTGATCGGCCATTTCCTGCGCATAAGAACCCATCGCGCGGCCAGTGTAGGCATCTTCAAGACCATCTAAAAACATATGATCGAGTACCTGACCATGGCCCATACGATAACCCGAACGCGCTTTAGGCAACAGATATGGCGCATTGGTCATCGATTCCATACCGCCCACTACCGCAATCGAAATACTGCCGGCTTGAATGGCGTCGGCTGCAAACATTGCAGCTTTCATACCTGAACCACAGACTTTATTAATGGTGGTTGCACCCACATGATCGGGCAGTCCGGCTTTACGCATCGCCTGTCGTGCAGGGCCTTGTTTTAAGCCGGCAGGTAGCACGCAGCCCATAATTACTTCATTAATATCATCGACTGGAAGCTGAGTCTGCTCAACCACGCGTCGAATAACCACGGCACCTAAATCGGGGGCCTGCAAATCGGAGAGACTGCCTTGAAAACTTCCCATCGGGGTTCGAGTGGCTGCTGCAATGATGACTTTTGACATGTTCAATTCCTTCTTTTGGGGTTTGACAGATCGCCATCAAACCCATCATGAAAATTTAAAATACGGGAGGGCTGTAGGTCAGGGTTTTGCCCAAGATCCAAAGTAAAAACATCACCAAAGGCAAATGTACCACCAGTTGAGTCACGGTAAATCCAATCACGTCTTTGGCTTTGAGTTTCAAGATTCCCAACATGGGCAGCATAAAAAATGGATTGATTAAGTTTGGTAAGGCCTCGGCTGCATTGTAGATTTGTACAGACCAACCCAAATGGTACTTTAAGTCGATCGCAGCCTGCATGACATACGGCGCTTCAATGATCCATTTGCCGCCACCAGAGGGTACAAAAAATCCCAAAATAGCCGAGTAGATTCCCATCACCACAGCAAAGGTGTCATGCGAGGCAATCGAGACAAAAAACTCGGCAATATAATGCGACAATGAAAAATCTTGCGCATTCACTGCTTGAGTCATAATAAAGGCAATACTGCCGTAAAGCGGAAATTGAATCAGTACACCCGAAACCGCAGGTACAGCTTTACTCACGGCATTTAAAAAGTTGCGTGGTGTGCGATGCAGAGCAAGGCCGAGCATCAGAAAAATAAAGTTGTAGGTGTTCAGGCTGGAAATGGCAATAATCGGATTGTTTTTAGAAAACTCAAGAGCCATCCAGATTAAGCCGAGTACTACCACCAAAATGGTTAAGATTGGAGAGTTTTCGAGCCAGTCTCCCGGACGATTAGACTTCTCCTCGACTTGTTCATCTTCGTCAAAATCAAGCTGGAAATCTTGCATCGTTTTGACGTTTTGCCCTTTTGGCGCCGACCAGTAGGCAATCACGATGGAAACAATCACCAGTACCAGTGTCATGACTAAAGATTGCCACAAAAAAATGGTTTCGGTAAATGGAATAACGCCGGTGAGATTATAAATCGATTCTGGCAGACTGGCCTTGTTGGCTTGAAGCTGTGCGGCAGATGAGCTAATTCCCAATGCCCATGTGGCGCCCATCCCAATGATTGCAGCCGCCGCAGCAGCGCGATAATCCATATTGAGTTCTTTACGCTTGGCCAGTGCAATCACCAGTAAGGCCGTCAAAATGGTACTGATCGCCCAGTTGACCAACGACACCAGTAAGCTCACTGTCGCGACCAGCACAATTGCACTACGGCCCGAATGTGGAATTCGGGCCATTTTATGAATCAGTTTTTTAACCGGTGCCGACACCGACACCACATAACCGACAATAATCAGCATGGTCATTTGCAGTGTAAAGGGAATCAGGCTCCAAAAACCGTTTCCAAAAGCACCAGCCACATCTTTAACTGGTGCACCAATAAAAATGGCAGCCACTGAGACAATAATCACGCCCAATAAGGCAAAAATGTAGGAATCGGGGAACCATTTTTCAGACCAGTTACTGACTTTTAGCGCAAAACGCTCCAATAAAGCGGGTTGTTTATCCATAATCAACATCCATTTTGTCGTTTTAGATAGATACACCGAATCGGCATAGGGCTGCCGATTCGGTTTTTTATTTTAAAATTCCGTCATGGAACCGGTTTTTTATCATCAGCAACATCGCTTAAGCGGGTGCTGTATTGCGTAATGTTACACCTGTTGCGGCCTGAATGTCCTCGAAGCGAACGCCGTCGGCCAGTTCAATCAGTTCAATCCCACCGTCGACTACATCCATTACACCCATATCGGTGATAATACGATGCACGACGCGCTGACCTGTGAGTGGCAAGTTGCAGGTTGGCACAATTTTAGGTGAACCATCTTTTGCGCAGTGCTCCATCAGCACCACAACACGCTGTACACCGACCACCAAATCCATGGCACCACCCATACCTTTGACTTTTTTGCCGGGAATCATCCAGTTGGCTAAATCGCCTTGCTCAGAAACTTCCATCGCACCCAGAATAGCGATATTCACATGACCACCTCGAATCATGCCGAAGGATTCACTGCTCGAAAAAAACGCTGCGCCGGATCGGGCAGTTACGGTTTGTTTACCTGCATTGATTAAATCGGCATCGACGCTGTCTTCTGTTGGAAATTCACCAATACCGAGTAATCCATTTTCCGATTGCAACCAGACTTCAACATCTTCTGGAATATAATTGGCCACCAAAGTGGGCAAACCAATGCCTAAATTTACATAAAATCCGTCTTGTAACTCTTTTGCGGCACGTTGTGCCATTTGCTCGCGGGTCCATGCCATGATTATGCTTCCTGTGCTTTTAGGGTTTTTTGTTCAATCCGCTTTTCCGGGGTCGCATTGAGCACCACGCGATTGACAAAAATACCGGCCAAATGAATGTCATCTGGATCTAATGTACCGGTCTCGACAATTTCCTCGACTTCAGCGACGGTGATTTTGCCAGCCATTGCACATTCGGGATTAAAGTTTCGAGCCGTTTTACGAAAGATTAGGTTGCCGGCTTTATCGGCCTTGTAGGCTTTCACCAGTGCGATATCGGCAGTGAGAGATGGCTCTAAAATATAGGTTTTGCCGTCAAATTCACGTTGCTCTTTACCTTCTGCAATGAGCGTACCGACGCCGGTTTGGGTATAAAATGCAGGAATACCTGAGCCACCGGCACGCAATTTTTCGGCCAGCGTGCCTTGAGGGGTGAGTTCGACCTCAAGTTCACCATTGAGATACTGACGTTCGAACTCTTTATTTTCACCCACATACGAAGAAATCATTTTTTTGATTTGACGGGTTTGCAGTAATAACCCTAAGCCAAAATCGTCGACACCCGCATTGTTGGAAATACAGGTGAGGTGCTTCACTTGCGTATCTTTGAGCGCATTAATTAATGCTTCTGGTATGCCACATAAACCAAAACCACCAACTGCAATGGTTTGATGATCTTTGACGATGTCCTGAAGTGCATCGGCTGCACTTGAATAAACTTTATTCATTGTCTTTACTCATAATCCCTTGTTTTTAGTTTTAGCATTTGCAACTTGCTTAAAGAAGTTGAAAATTTTAAAGGTTTAATGAGGAAAACTTATTAATGATGCTGATTTAACAATCAAAGACAACACGATAACGACAATCGCAAATCAAAGGACAAAGCTGAATCCATCATGAAAAGCCCATCATCAGGCGCTTTTTAAAATCGAGGCATAAGAAAAACGTGTGAGCGCTTCAATAAACTGTAACGAGACATTGGAGAGTTCACCATCTTTTTTATAGACAATCCCGACCGCCTGATGCACATCGCTGTTTTCGATTTCAAGCAAGACATTGTGTTCTTTATCGATAAAATTTTGAAAATGACGCGGAATGGCACTGACTCCTATATCGAGTGCGACCAAACTTGAGAGGGTACTGATTTGATGGCACTCAACTTTCAAATCTAAAATTAAGCCGTGTTGTTGTGCATTTTGTTCGAGCAGATGCCGCACAATCGATGGATGTTGTAGCGTCACAAACGGGCAGGCATATAATTCAGGCCACTGCACGCTATTTTGCTGAGCCAACGGATGATGCTTAGGCACAAGTGCCAAAAAGTCTTCATCGAAGAGTGGTTTAAATTCAAGCTGTTCGTTCATCACAGGCTCAAAACAAATACCCAGTTCGAATATACCATCCAGAACATTTTCAATAATTCGTTCGTTGGGAATATCGTGAATGGAAAAACTGAGATTCGGATGTTCACTGGAAAAAATCTTGATCACCTCAGGCAAAATAGCATGGGTCACAAAGGGCATAGAGGCGATGCTGAGTGTGCCACGGTGTAATTTAAAACGCTGTTTCACGTCTTTTTCCATGTCTTCCCAGTTGGCCAGCAATTTACGTGCAAATGGAATCAAGGAGAGGCCTTCTTGGGTCAGCTCGACACGTCGGGTATTGCGCTTAAACAGCTTTCCGCCCAGTTCTTCTTCGAGAGATTTAATGCTTAAGCTCAATGCAGACTGACTCAAATGTAGCTCAGTTGAGGCACTGGCGTAATTCAACGTTCTTGCGAGTACCAAAAATGCTTTCAGTTGCTTGAGGGTCATGCGAGGTCATCCTGATCGATTTTTTGATTTTTGTTATGTAATTATATGGAATTTATCAAGTTTTATGCGGTTATTTTTGTAAAACCAGCGTGTCGTGCTGATCCGTTTTAAGGGATCTAAAACGTTAAGATTTTTTTGAAATAGATTCATATTAAAATAATGCGACATTTATTTATTAAAATGATTAATGAGTTTTTTAAAATAAACAATTTGTTTTATAAATAAATAGGAGTATTGTTTTTTATAATATTAAAACCATGATTTTTAATGATATAAATTTATTCATTAATAAATTAAAATTAATCTTCTTGTATTTTTTCTTTTTGTTGATATTTTAAAAAATTAAAGCGGTTTTATATTTTAATGATTGCTTTTTATTTTAAGCAATTGTGTCGAGACAAGGATGAGGTCGGCCAAAACCCACGTTTAGGCAAGATATGGGGGCTGTACCTGAGATGTATTCTTGGTAATGGAGTAAAAGAATATGTGGGAATTATTTGTCATTTTGCTGTCGTTAGGACTGTTGATGTATACAGCCTATCGCGGCTTCTCAGTCATTTTAATGGCACCGCTATGTGCCTTATTAGCGGTGATGCTGATCAATCCAGCCAATGTTTTACCATTTTATTCGGGCGTATTTATGCCCAAAATGGTTAATTTTATTAAAGATTACTTTTTAGTATTTTTGCTTGGTGCAATTTTCGGAAAAGTGGTCGAAATGTCTGGTATTGCAGAGTCGATTGCCAAAACCATTGTGAACTTGATTGGGGCTAAAAAAGCCATTTTGACGGTGGTATTACTCGGTGCAATTCTGACCTACAGTGGTGTGAGCTTGTTTGTGGCAGTATTTGCGATTTATCCGTTTGCCAATCAGTTATTTCAGCAGGCCAATATTCCAAAGCGTCTGATTCCGGGGACCATTGCACTCGGTGCATTTACGTTTACCATGGATGCATTGCCTGGAACGCCCCAAATTCAAAACGTAATTCCAACCACATTTTTTGGAACCAATATTTATGCCGCGCCATTCTTGGGCATTATCGGGGCAATTTTTGTATTGTGCATGGGTTTAGCTTATCTGGAGTGGCGTCGCCGTGTGGCTGCAAAAGCAGGTGAAGGCTATGCCGGTTTTGATCAAGCAGATCTAGTGGCGGCGAGCACCGTGGTCGATGCTAAAAATAATGGCTCGGCTGGACGTCAATTATTGGCATTTGTCCCCCTGATTTTGGTTGCAGTCATGAACAAGTATTTGTCGGGTGCCATCAAAACATGGTATCCCAACGGATTCGATTTCAACGCGATTGGCCTTGCAAATTACACGGTCGATGTTGCAAAAACTGGTGCCATCTGGGCTGTTGGTCTGGCACTCATCGTCGGGATTATCGCGGCTGTTCTGTTTGATTATCAACGCGTAGTGAGTCAGTTTAAAGAGGGGGTTAATGCCAGTATCGGCGGGTCTTTACTTGCGGTCATGAATACCGCATCGGAGTACGGATTCGGTGCCATTATTGCAGCCTTGCCGGGTTTTGCATTAATTAGCCATGCCTTGAGTAATACCTTTACCAATCCATTGGTCAATGGCGCGATTACCACCACCACGCTGGCCGGGATTACCGGATCTGCATCGGGTGGTATGAGTATTGCGCTCAGTGCAATGGCCGAACAATACAACGCTGCGATCTTGGCTGCGGGCATACCGCCTGAAGTGATGCACCGCGTGGTAGCCATGGCATCGGGTGGTATGGATACGTTACCGCATAATGGCGCTGTCATTACCTTGTTGGCCGTGACGGGATTAACACATAAGCAATCGTATAAAGATATTTTTGCAGTCACGATAATCAAAACCATGGCCGTATTTGTGGTGATTGCCGCATTTACATGGTTCGGTATTGTCTAACTCATATTAAAGGTGTACACGCGTAATCGTTATGCGTTGTACACCACTTACCGCATGAAAAATAGGAGAGCGCAAGTGACTCAACAACTCGAAGCAAAAGTTGCGTTTATTACAGGTTCTGCCAGTGGTATAGGGCTGGAAATTGCCAAAAAATTTGCCCAAGAAGGCGCAAAAGTCGTTATATCAGATGTCAATGTACAAAAGTGTGATGAGGCTGTGCAACAGCTTAAAAATGAAGGATTTGAAGCACTGGCTGCACCTTGTGACGTTACCGACGAAGCCGCATTCCAAGCTGCGCTGCAACAGACCAAAAGCGAGTTTGGAACCATTGATATTTTGATTAACAATGCTGGCTTTCAGCATGTTGCGGCCATTGAAGACTTCCCAACCGATGTATTTCAAAAGCTGGTTGGTGTCATGCTGACGGGTGCTTTTATCGGAATCAAGCATGTTTTCCCGATCATGAAAGCGCAGCAATCGGGGCGCATTATCAATATGGCGTCTATTAATGGTGTGATTGGTTTTGCAGGTAAAGCGGGCTATAACAGTGCCAAACACGGCGTGATCGGACTGACGAAAGTCGCTGCGCTGGAAGCTGCCAAAGAGGGTATTACGGTAAATGCTTTATGCCCGGGCTATGTCGACACGCCACTGGTGCGAGGGCAAATTGCCGATCTGGCCAAAAACCGAAATGTAAGTGAATCCACTGCACTTGAAGATGTGATTTTGGCAATGGTGCCGCAAAAGCGCTTATTGTCTGTTGAAGAAATTGCCAATTACGCGATTTTCCTGTGTAGCGATAAAGCCGCAGGCGTGACGGGTCAGGCGGTGCTCATTGATGGTGGTTACACTGCACAATAATCACTTGCAATAAAAAAAGACGGTACTTGTACCGTCTTTTTTTATTGCGTTGATTTTAATTGAGAATTGCCACCATGCCAGACGCGATCGAGAGCATTAAGCCAGTTATCTAAACATAATTTATGTTGTAGTTCCTTTGAGTAACCACGCGTCTCGAAGGCCTGTTGTAAGGCAGCCAAGCCCCTAACATCTTGAAGCTGATCCGAAATAAATCCGCCATCGAAATCTGAACCTAAAGCCACATGGTTTTCGCCCAGATGTTGCATCAAATACTCAATATGATCCAGAATGATATCTAACGGTGTTGCCTTGTTACGCTGTCCGTCAGATCGTAAAAAAGCCGTATCAAAATTTACGCCCACACAGCCGCGGCTTGTTTTGATTGCATTAAGCTGATGGTCGGTCAGATTACGTGCTTGCGGACAGAGCTGATGTGCATTGGAATGCGTGGCAATCAGGGGTAACTGACTCAGCTTGGCGGTATCCCAAAAGGCCTGTTCGTTCATGTGCGATACGTCAATCAGGATTCGGCGTTCTGAGCAGTACTGAATCAGTGCTTGGCCCAGTTCGGTCAAGCCTGCGCCTGTATCGGGCGAATGTGGAAAGTTGGCCTGCAAACCATGCCCAAACTGATTGGGCGTGTTCCAGAGTGGCCCAAGGCTTCTTAAGCCACGCGCATAGAAGTAATTCAGCCGTTCGAAGTTGGCATCTAAAACATCAGCGCCTTCCATATGAATCACGACTGCCAATTGATTCTGCTCTAAGGCATTACGAATAGCAGGCACATCACCACAAATCTGAATTTGCCCTGAAGAGCGCGAGGCAAGCTGTTCAATGTAGCTCAGCTGAGTCTCTATAATGTCACTGATCTCTGTTGCATCAAAAGCCGTTTGCTGCGTATGTTTGAGCTTATCAGGATGATGCTTTTGTACGTAATCGAAAGGTGGTACAAACAGTGCAAACAGCCCACCTGCAAAAGGGCTGGCCTGACAGCGTTTAAGATCGAGATGTCCGGGTAATCCAGTCTCTAAAAATGCAGCAACAGGATCTGGCGCATTACTGAGCCACATACGGGCCAGTACATCGTTATGCCCATCAAATACCTTCATCATGGTGTATCCGATAGATTAACTGTTTTAAAAAACAGTTTAGAGTTTCTGCTGTTGCGTAATACCAAATCTTGGGTGGTTGGTTGCTGCTCATCGGCATCTGCACGAGCGGCCTCGATCTGATAATGCTCAGGTGATTTACTGCACACCGGATCGGTGGCATACATGTTTTGTGTCATCATGTATGCTTGACAGCGGCATCCACCCAAATCCTTTTCTTTGTCTGGGCATGAACGACATGGTTCTTGCATCCAGTCAGTGCCCCGAAAGGCATTAAAGGCGAAGGCTTCGTTCCAAATCGTTTTGAGGGACTGATCGGCAACATTGGGAAAGTCTAAAGGCAGATCTTTGGCGCTCTGACAGGGCAGTACCGTTCCGTCAGGGCTGACGGTAATAAAAATTTGTCCCCAGCCGCCAATACACTTTTTAGGACGCGTTTGATGAAAGTCGGGAGCAACCAGCATCAACTTGGTTTTTAAGCCCTGTTGATCGATCTGCGCTCGGTAGGCCTTTACTCTGGATTGTACATAAGCAATCTGTGTGGAAGTCGGCAAAAGAGCGGCCTGATTCAGTTTGGCCCAACCGTAAAACTGGCAAGTGGCCAGTTCAACATAATCGGCACCCAGTTCAAGGCTCAATTCAATCATCTGCTCGATCTGCTCGATATTAAAGCGATGAATCACAAAGTTGAGCACCATCGGATAGCGGTGCTTTTTTACCGCACGTGCGATTTGCTGCTTTTTTTCGAAGGCTTTACGTGACCCAGACAGCAGTTCACTCAGCACTGGATCACTGGCCTGAAAACTGATCTGGATATGATCCAGACCTGCCTCGCTAAACGCTGCAATTTTGTCTTCAGTCAGCCCGATTCCTGACGTAATCAGGTTGGTATAAAAGCCCAACCGATGGGCATGCTGAATCAGCTCGGGTAAATCTGGCCGCAGTAAAGGCTCTCCACCAGAAAATCCAAGTTGTACACTGCCCAAGGCGCGTGCCTGATCAAAAACCTGTTTCCATTGTGCCGTACTCAGTTCATTTTTTACTGCGGCGTAGTCCAATGGATTAGAACAATAGGCACATTGTAATGGACAACGATACGTCAGCTCGGCCAGCAACCACAATGGCGGCTTGATCTGCGGCACTACCGGAATATTCATGACAGATCAATCCACTGCCGCGATTCAGCCTGCTGTAAAAAGTCGATCACATCCTGATCGAGACCATCGGCATCTGGAAACTGTGCCTGCAAAAGCTGAATAATCTCCGTAACGCGACGTGAACCATCAATCTGCTTTAAAATCAGGGTGGCTGTATCATTTAAACGCACCAGACCTTCGGGATACAAGATCACATAACTTTGCTGTGCTTCTTCCCACTGAAAACGATAGCCTCGATTAAACACAGGGGTATGGTTGCTGATATCCTTCATGTTAATAATCCTTTTTGGTGCCATGCGATATCCTGAGTGACCGTATGATACGGCGCACGATGCAGTACATAGGCCATGGTCATGCCATCGAGCAGTGTCCATAAGATATCGAGCTTAAACTGTAAAATATTGAGCATACGCTGCTGACGCTCAATCGTCGTGCAATACTCAAGTGCCAGTGCCAGACCATGTTCAACATCACGATTGGCCTGACCCAAACGGCTTCTGAAATAAGCATAGCCTTCAGCATCAATCCAAGGATAATGATTTGGCCATGTATCTAGCCGTGACTGGTGAATCGCCGGTGCAAACATCTCGGTGAGCGAGCTACAGGCCGCTTCTTGCCAGCACGCACGGCGGGCAAAATTGACATAGGCATCCACTGCAAAGCGTACACTTGGCAACACCATTTTTTCAGACAAAATTGTGTCGCGGTCAAGCCCGACTGCTTCACCTAACCTTAACCATGCTTCAATACCGCCATGATCACCGTGCTGTCCATCATGATCCAAAATGCGCTGCACCCATTTTCGACGCGTTGCAGGGTCGGGACAGTTGGCCATAATGGCGGCATCTTTAAGCGGGATATTGACCTGATAATAAAACCGGTTGGCCACCCAGCCCTGAATCTGTTCTTTGGTGGCTTCACCTTGATTCATCATGATGTGATACGGATGATGAATATGATAGTAGCAGCCCTTATCACGCAGTGCCTGCTCAAACTCGGTTGGGCTTAAAAGTGATTCAGCCATATTAAACCTCAATCAGCATGCCGTCATAACTCACTTCGATCTCAAGCTGTTTGAGTGTTGCGTGTTCGACAGACTGTTCATTTAAAATTGGATTGGTGTTGTTGATGTGGATCAGCACTTTGCGCTGTTGCGGAAATTGCGCCAGCAAATGAATCAAGCCGCGTTCTTCTTGCAAAGCCAGATGACCCATATCCTGACCTGTATTGTGACCAACACCGAGTAAGGCCAGCTCTTGATCTTTCCATAGCGTACCATCAACCAGCAAACAGTTTGAGCGCTGCATGTAGCTTAAAATCTGCTCATCCATTTGTCCAAGACCAGGCGCATAAAACAATGAATGTCCAGTGCGGGTATCTTCGATCCAAAGCGCAATATTATGACCTGGTAGCGGTCGGTGACGATATGGCGAGTAAGGCGGTGCATTGCTTAAAATAGGCACTGGTGTAAAGCGAATAGACGGGCAAACAGCCACCTGAAACGGAGTCTGTATATCAATTGGATGATGTACCAATCCGCCATTCCAATGCTTGAGCATATTAAAAATTGGAAATCCGGTGCTGAGATCTTCGTGTACTTCAGGCGTGGCCCAGACCTGATGCGGACAACCCTCTCTTAGATTGAGCAAACCGGTGGTGTGATCAATTTGGCTGTCGGTCAAAATAATCGAACCGATCGAGGTACCGCGGCGAACCGATGCTGGCGCCTGCAATTCGGGATTGTGGGCAATTTGCTGTGCAATATCGGGTGATGCATTGCACAAGATCCAGTCTGTACCGTTATCGCTAATGGCAATAGAAGACTGGGTACGCGCACGTGCCTGAAGCGTTCCCTGTTTAAGACCAAGACAGTTTTCACAGTTACAGTTCCATTGTGGAAAACCGCCACCCGCGGCAGAACCTAAGATTTTTATCAGCATGAATGTTTAAAAATTGATAAGTTAAAATGAAAAACATCCACAAGGTTGTGGATGTTTCGACGCGCAATCAAATTACTCGACAGCAGCATACATTGTGATTTCAAAACCTAGACGAATGTCTTCAAAAGCTGGTTTGGTCCACATAGCAAAATCTCCATTTTAGAAATCATCTTGAACGCAGAAGCATATATTATTTTTATTTAACAAAAGCTATTTTTTGACATAAAACACATAAATTTTGTGCGCTCATCGTATCAATTGCTGCAGTTTTACTTAATAACTTACATTCGCCATACAAACCAAATCTTATTTATAGTAATTGAAATAGTAAATGGACGGTTTAATTTTTTAACCGCCCGAAACTTTTTTACACCACGAGATTTATTTATCTAGCGTTTTACACAATGAGCAAATGGTGCCGTGATGCTTGTGAGAGAACAGTACATCTGGGCGTTCATATGGCTGATCACACACGATGCACTCATAAATGGTTGCCACAGGCGTACCTTCGGCATCGAAACGAGGCTCTTGAATGCCGTCGTGCGCTTGCTTGATGTAGTATTTGCCTTTGGTCAAAATGCCCATCAATGGCGTCATTACAAACGCAACCACCAGCGCGATGATGGGTGAGTAAGCGGCCAAAAAGCTGCCAAATAATCCAAAGAATGCAGCAATTGAAAGTCCCGCTGCGGCCAAAAATGCCACCAAACCCACAGGATTAATATTGTGCAGCATATCGCGGCGATATTCTGGCTCTTTTGGAGAAAGCTTTAAGAGATATTTATTGATAGAAATATCGGTTGCAACCACCACCACCCAAGCGATGGCAAAGTTAGAATAAAAGCCCAGAATTTTGCCCAGCACTGCAAACATGTTGCCTTCCATCAGTGCCAGAGCAATGACCAGATTAACCATCACAAACACGATACGACCCGGATAATGTTTGGTCACGCGCGTATAGGCACTGGTCCATGCCAATGAGCCTGAGTAAGCATTGGTCACATTAATCTTGATTTGTGAGATCACCACTAAAATCACGGCCAGAGAGAGTGCCAACCAGCCCGGCAGCATGTCATGAAATGCGGCATTAAACTGTTGTACAGGTTCTGTCGAGTTAATGCCGGGTACTTTGGTCAGTAAGTAAAAACCCAAAAATGCCCCGATAATTTGTTTAATCGCACCCAAGATCACCCAGCCCGGACCCGCCGAAATCACGGCTGCCCACCATTGTTTGCTGTTTTGTTTGGTTTTGGCAGGCATAAAGCGTAAGTAATCAATCTGCTCACCGATTTGCATAATCAACGACAAACATACACCGGCACCCAGCATAATCGCGGCCATGTCCATCGGTGCGAAGCCTTCTGCACCGGTGTAACTGGCAAATTGACCCACCAGATTAGGCTCTTTGTGAATCAGATATGCCACAGGGCCAATCATCAGAATCAGCCAGATCGGTGTCGTCCAGACCTGTAAGGTACTTAGGGCTTTCATGCCATAAATCACCAGTGGAATCACCATCACCGTAGAGATGAGATAACCCAGCCATAACGGAATACCTAAGCCGAGCAACAGCCCTTGTGCCATGATCGAGCCTTCAAGGGCAAAGAAAATAAAGGTAAAGCTGGCAAAAATGATACTGGTCAGCACTGAACCAATATAGCCAAAACCGGCACCGCGGGTGATCAAATCCAGATCAATATTATAGCGCGCAGCGTAATAGGCCAGTGGAATACCGGTTAAAAAGATAATCAGCGCTGCAAATAAAATTGAAAAAACGGCGTTGGTGGTGCCATAGGCCATACCAATACTGGCACCAATTGAAAAGTCGGCCAGATAGGCAATGCCGCCCAATGCTGTAATGGCCACCACCTTAGGGCTCCAGCGGCGAAAACTGTGCGGTGCATAGCGCAGTGTGTAATCTTCGAGGGTTTCATTCACGGCTTTACGTGAATCGGCGTCGTCGACGGTACCAATAGTTGAATGCTCGGATGCGCGCATAAGCTGGATCTCCCCACAGAACGAATAACGGCAATATTGGATTGCTTGATGTAGAGGAGTCTGTCGGGTTAGGGCAAAATTGGAAATACGTTATTTTGCGTATACGTGCGCATGCAATAAGCATAGCAATCTGCGTCAAGATTTGGCAAAGTGGCCATATAGCCTAAGTCTGCCCAGCCATTGCTCGCCATGTCAAATTCTTCAAGAACTCCGCACGCACCACAACGTGTGATTAAAACACGTCGTGACTATAATCTTTGGGTGGCCGACCAGAGTATCGAAGATTTTGCGCTGCGCTATGCACCAGCGTCGGTACGCAAATGGTCGCCGTGGACAGTCACCAATACTGCCATCTCGACGGTCAGTTTTCTGGCCATGGAAGCCATTGGTGCCACTATGCTGTGGCAATACGGTTTTAGTAATGCCATTTGGGCGGCGATTGTGGTGTGTCTGATTATTTTTATGACCAGTTGGCCGATCAGTTACTATGCAGCGAAATATAATGTCGATGTCGATTTACTTACGCGAGGCGCAGGCTTTGGTTATATCGGCTCGACCATCACTTCACTGATTTACGCCAGCTTTACCTTTATTTTGCTGGCATTTGAAGCCGCCATTATGGCGATGGCGCTGGAACTGGCACTGAATATTCCGCTGAGTATTGGCTACTTAATTTCTGCACTGGTCATTTTGCCTTTGGTGGTGAAAGGCATAGGGTTTATCAATAAAGTACAAGCCTATACTCAGCCGCTATGGCTGATCTTGTTGGTGCTGCCGTGGGTCGTGGTGCTTTGGAAACAACCACATTTGCTCAGTGACAGCATTCATTTTGCGGGTGCAGTATCGGCCTCAAGCGATTTTAACCTGTATTATTTTGGCGCTGCCTGCACGCTGATTTTTGTTTTTGTGATTCAGATTGGCGAACAAGCCGACTACTTGCGCTTTTTGCCACAACAGCAACAAGCAAAGCGTTCGTGGCATCTTGCAGTATTTTTGGGTGGCCCATCATGGATTTTGGCGGGTTTTCTTAAAGTTTGCATGGGGATGTTGCTCATGCTATTGGCTTATCAATTACTGGTTCCGATTGCTGAATTAGATAACCCGACCTACCTCTATTGGATGGCTTATCAGCAGTTTATTCCATCGCCGCAAATCGCCTTGTTACTCACGCTGTTACTGGTTTGTCTGGCGCAAATCAAGATTAATGTCACCAATGCCTATGCGGGCTCGCTGGCGTGGTCAAACTTTTTTGCGCGTTTAACACATAGTCATCCCGGCCGAATTGTGTGGTTGATTTTTAATGTGCTGATTGCAGTGGTACTCATGGAGATGGGAATTATCCATGCGGTCGAGCGAATTTTAGGGCTATATAGCAATCTGGCGCTGGCATGGATTGGCGCCGTGGTGGCAGATCTAATGATTTGCAAACCGCTTGGACTAAGTCCCAAAGGGATTGAGTTTCGACGTGCTTACTTGTACGACATCAACCCTGTAGGCGTAGGTGCGCTGGTGATTGCATCATGTGTCTCAATGCTATGCTATTTGGGAGTGTTTGGCCTTACGGCAAAAGGCTTGGCCAGTTTTATTGCACTCGGTACGTCTATGCTCTGTGTGCCGCTCATTGCATTACTTACCCGTGGCAAATACTACCTTGCTCGCCCACCTGAACAGATTGCCTCAACTCCTGTAGCCACTTGCGTGGTGTGTGAGCGTGATTATGAAGTAGCCGATATGGCAGTATGTCCAGCCTATCAGCACTCAATTTGCTCACTCTGCTGCTCACTCGAAGCACGCTGTCATGATTTATGTAAGCCGCATGCCCGCTGGACAGTACAGCTTAAAACATGGATCGAGCGCTATTTACCCAAAGCATGGTCACAGCGATTAAATACTCGCCTGAGCCAATATTTACTGTTAATGCTCTCGCTCGGGCTTATTTTAGCGGTGTGTTTAAGCTTGGTGTATTTACAAGAAAAAACCTATTTGGAAGCAGTTAACGAGCAAGCTATCCAGCAATTATTTACTTTATTTTTAAAAATCTACACCATTTTATTTCTACTGATCAGTGTTGCGGCGTGGTGGTTGGTGCTTAATGATCAAAGCCGCCGTAAAGCTGAGCAGGAGACGCATCAACAAACCCGTTTGCTCATAGAAGAAATCGCAGCGCATGAGCAAACCTCACAGCATCTTTACGATGCCCGTATTCAGGCCGAGCGTGCCAATGAAGCCAAAAGTCGTTATGTGGTGGGCATTAGCCATGAACTCAGAACACCACTCAACAGTATTTTAGGTTATAGCCAGTTATTACAAAAACAGGAGCAGCTTTCGCCACAAGGCCAGACGGCACTGGGTGTGATTAGTCGAAGTGGCCAGCATCTGACCTCGCTCATCGATGGTTTACTGGATTTATCACGTATCGAAACCGGTAAGATCAGCCTGAATATGGTCGATGTACATTTTCCTCATTTTATCGAACAAATGATTCAGATGTTTCAGCCGCAAATCGAGCAGAAACGACTACATTTTATTTGTGAGGTGAGTGAGCATTTACCGGAATATGTCCGAACTGACAAAAAAAGACTGGAACAAATTTTAATCAATTTGCTGGGGAATGCGCTTAAATTTACCACCAAAGGTGAAATCCATTTGAAACTGGAATATCGTTTTCAAACGGCCTATTTTGAAATTCGAGACACCGGATGCGGTATTGCAGCGCAAGATCTTGAGCGGATTTTTAACCCATTCGAGCGTGGCAGTAATGTGGTGCAGGGCGGGTTTACCGGAACCGGGCTTGGACTACCGATTGTGAAATTACTGGTCGATTTGCTTGGTGGCCAGCTCTCGGTAACAAGCGAGCTAAATCAGGGCTCATGCTTTAAAGTTAAATTGTACTTGCCTTCTAAGGCGCTGGTACACCCTATTTCAAATGTACAATCGAATCAGATCACGGGCTATATCGGTGAACAAAAACGGATTTTAGTGGTCGATAATGAAGCCGTCGATCGAGGTTTGGTGGCGAATTTTTTACGCCCACTTGGTTTTATTATTCAGGAAGCAGAATCAGGTATCGATTGTTTAAGGCAGGTGCCAGTGTTTCAGCCCGATCTGATTTTAATGGATTTAAATATGCCCATGATGGGCGGCTGGGAAACGGCACATTTACTACGTCAAAATAATATTACCAACGTCCCGATCTTGATTATATCGGCGAATGTGAATGAGCGTGAGGGTAATCCGCAAGATGCCGTATTAAGTGAAGACTTTATGCTTAAACCGATCGATCTGAATTTACTTTTAAATAAAATTGGCGATAAATTGGGGCTTACGTGGATTGATCAGTCTATAACTTCAACCACACAAACCTCCCTAGCAGCGCCAACATCAAAACCGATTTCTGCTCAGCAATCGACGACCACAGCGGTCGTAAATGAGCCTCAACCTACTCATACACAGTCGATGACGTTTGATCAGGCTTTGAATCATCTAGAGCAACTGATTGCGCAGGGCTATATACGCGGTATTCAGCGCGCCGTGCAACAGTATCAACATGATTTTCCAGAATATAACGAACTATGGGGACAACTGAATCAATCTGTGCAAAAATTTGACTTAAAACACGCACGCCAATTACTTCAGGACGCACGATGAGTCAGGACATTGCTTCGATTTCTCCATTTCGCCCGCACGATCAGGCGGTGATTTTAATTGTGGATGATGTGCCTGAAAATCTGGGATTATTGCACGAAAGTTTGGATCAGGCGGGTTATCAGGTATTGGTCACCACAGATGGTTTAAGTGCGATTGAAATTGCGCACCGCTGTCAGCCAGATATGATTTTGCTCGATGGCAATATGCCACATATGGATGGTTTTGAAAGTTGCTTACAGCTCAAAGCCAGCCCAATTACGCAGTTTATTCCCGTCATTTTTATGACCGGATTGTCTGAAACTGAACATATTGTCCGTGGCTTTCAGGTGGGTGGCGTCGACTATGTCACCAAACCACTCAATATTGAAGAAGTTCTGGCGCGGGTAAAAACTCATCTGGCGCATGCGCAGCTTTTACGTCAGCAAAAGCAGGTAATTGATGCCACTGAAGTCGCGATTTTGGCACTCGATCAGCTCGGGAAAATTGCATGGACCACAGAGAAAGCCAATATTTTGCTGAACCAGTATTTGCAAGATCGTGAACGCTTTGAAACTGGTTTAACACAGTGGTTTGCCGAAATTAAATGCGATAAAGACAATAAAAAGAAAATGAGTTGCACCTATTCTAGTGCATCACATCAACTGCAACTTATTTTACTTACGCCATGGCACGATCAACCCGTGGGTCACGCCACTTATCTGGTGCAAATTAAAATGTCTGCTCCGGCCTTGGGCGTTGAGGAGATTTTAAAATATTGCCCGCAACTGACCCAACGAGAAGCGGAAGTTTCGCATTGGCTGGCACTGGGTAAAACCAATAAAGATATTGCCGAGATATTAGAGCTCAGCCCAAGAACCGTAAATAAGCATCTTGAGCATATTTTTGAAAAACTCTGTGTGGAAAACCGTACGGCGGCCGTGGCTTATATGAATAGTTTGGTGCAAGAAAATACGATGTGAGGAGGGGTATTTTTAGCCTTTCTAAATCATCTATGCGATGACGAACAGGTGAATCATGAGCAATTTGCAACCGTTTCTTTTCTAAATCATCTATGCGATGACGAACGGCATGAACGTCAACGTCTGCAATATTTTCTAAATCATCTATGCGATGACAAACTATATTTTCTGGCAAGTAATAGAGTATCGATATTTCTAAATCATCTATGCGATGACAAACTATATTTTCTGGCAAGTAATAGAGTATCGATATTTCTAAATCATCTATGCGATGACGAACTATATTGTGAAACAGGTAAAACGTAATCAGATTTTCTAAATCATCTATGCGATGACAGACGAAAGAGTCCACGAATACGAATCATGTAATGTTTTCTAAATCATCTATGCGATGACGAACGCAAAGTAAAAGCTTGCATCAGATGTAAACTTTTTCTAAATCATCTATGCGATGACGAACCGTACGTGATTACTACCGTGGCAAGCTACTACTTTCTAAATCATCTATGCGATGACGAACTCAAAAACCCACTCGAGTTCGCATTCCAGATTTTTCTAAATCATCTATGCGATGACGAACCCTCTATCTTTAAAATACTGGCCATTGTTTGTTTTCTAAATCATCTATGCGATGACGAACAATATAGTCGTAACGTCTTAATGCGAGTGAATTTTCTAAATCATCTATGCGATGACGAACTACCCCGCCAACTGTTGCAGCACGTTGGTAGATTTCTAAATCATCTATGCGATGACGAACGCTATCCTTTGGTTTTTGCATCGAATTGCATTTTTCTAAATCATCTATGCGATGACGAACTTGCAACAATAGAACCTGATGAAATTGCTACTTTTCTAAATCATCTATGCGATGACGAACTTCAACCAGTAGTTTTTTCGGCCATCTTTTTTTTTCTAAATCATCTATGCGATGACGAACTGGTCATTTTGCAAGTGTGCATATCGTTCAGTTTTCTAAATCATCTATGCGATGACGAACTTCAACCAGTAGTTTTTTCGGCCATCTTTTTTTTTCTAAATCATCTATGCGATGACGAACATAAGTCAACGTATAAATTAAATATTTATGCGTTTCTAAATCATCTATGCGATGACGAACTACTTAAGCCTACCTTTTCACACGGAGTGGTCTTTCTAAATCATCTATGCGATGACGAACGGCCTATCTTCAGATGCAACCCTATCGGGCTTTTTCTAAATCATCTATGCGATGACGAACTGATTGTTCTGACATGCCAACCTCCAGATCGTTTTCTAAATCATCTATGCGATGACGAACAGAGGTTTTGTGTCACGGATCTTACCTGATGATTTCTAAATCATCTATGCGATGACGAACGCATGTGATGATGCTCAGGATCGACTTTGATTTTTCTAAATCATCTATGCGATGACGAACAATTAAATTTGACATGATGACTCCCAAGTATTTTTCTAAATCATCTATGCGATGACGAACAATTAAATTTGACATGATGACCCCCAAGTATTTTTCTAAATCATCTATGCGATGACGAACTCTAGCTCAAACGATTTTATATATCGATCCGTTTTCTAAATCATCTATGCGATGACGAACGATTGGCGGGGCCGAAGTTGATACCAGTGTTGTTTCTAAATCATCTATGCGATGACGAACAACGGGTGGCACTTTGGCGGTGAGTGATGTCGTTTCTAAATCATCTATGCGATGACGAAATTAGCAAGCTGTTCTCGGAATTCATTTGTTTTTTTCTAAATCATCTATGCGATGACGAACATTTATCTCGACTCATCGACCAGCCACGGTTTTTTCTAAATCATCTATGCGATGACGAACACAATCTGCTAAATAATTATTTAACTCATTCATTTCTAAATCATCTATGCGATGACGAACTTTGAAGATCGAAAAGCAGAACTCGATGAAGATTTCTAAATCATCTATGCGATGACGAACTCTGAACTATGGAAATCTTGGTGCGCTCGGCGTTTCTAAATCATCTATGCGATGACGAACCGCACAAACGTTCCTTTCGGTTTGTACGGTTGTTTCTAAATCATCTATGCGATGACGAACATGTGAGGTTGTTCAATCGAGATGATGGAGATTTTCTAAATCATCTATGCGATGACGAACTTTTTGCATTAAGCTTTTTTGACACCGCCCTTTTTCTAAATCATCTATGCGATGACGAACTTTGCCAGATTTTTTATAGCTCCCTTATGACGTTTCTAAATCATCTATGCGATGACGAACATCTTCAGGAATCTGGTTTTTGATGTCTTGTGTTTCTAAATCATCTATGCGATGACGAACATCCAATTGAAGTTACTCAAAATCAACCGGTTTTTCTAAATCATCTATGCGATGACGAACTTCCCCAGTCGAATACACAGATCGTTCGGAAATTTCTAAATCATCTATGCGATGACGAACGAATAGTGAGTTTAATCAAAATATTTCGGGATTTTCTAAATCATCTATGCGATGACGAACTACAAGACAATCTCAAGCATAATCCCATCAATTTTCTAAATCATCTATGCGATGACGAACGATTATTTTTATTTTTGTTAGGGGGATTTATTTTTTCTAAATCATCTATGCGATGACGAACGGCTTGATAAAATATTTTTTGAAAAGGTTCAATTTCTAAATCATCTATGCGATGACGAACCGGTATTTAAAATATCTAATCATATTCATTATTTTCTAAATCATCTATGCGATGACGAACATTTTGTTGTGTCAGCTTGTCCATTACCGCGCTTTCTAAATCATCTATGCGATGACGAACCACAAGCTCTAGGCGCTTATCACGATCATGTATTTCTAAATCATCTATGCGATGACGAACAGCACCTATTTTTATTTTAAGGATACCAAAATTTTCTAAATCATCTATGCGATGACGAACGGTAATAAAGTAACTGAACTTGATGATTTGAATTTCTAAATCATCTATGCGATGACGAACAAAAAGTTATTTTCAATCGTCATGGCCAGAACTTTCTAAATCATCTATGCGATGACGAACATGTGACAATGCGAGGAAGTGCGAGAAGTGCATTTCTAAATCATCTATGCGATGACGAACAAGATGTATCAATTACCGTTTCAACTGAAGATTTTCTAAATCATCTATGCGATGACGAACGATCAATTCCTTAGAAAGAATCCAGGAATAGGTTTCTAAATCATCTATGCGATGACGAACTATATACTTGGCCCAGCGGACCAAAAATTAATTTTCTAAATCATCTATGCGATGACGAACTAAAGCTTCTTCAAGTGTGGGGAATCGTTCACTTTCTAAATCATCTATGCGATGACGAACATGGTAAGCCTGAGAGTGCAGATGTCATAAAATTTCTAAATCATCTATGCGATGACGAACGGGACCAGTTTTTTAACCGTATGATTGCTGAATTTCTAAATCATCTATGCGATGACGAACAACAGGACTTACACCCACCAAAGGGTGATAAATTTCTAAATCATCTATGCGATGACGAACGCTTAAACTTCAGGAGCTTGGCGTAACTAACTTTTCTAAATCATCTATGCGATGACGAACGTACTGTATTACATACAGTTGCAGAGTTTGTTTTTCTAAATCATCTATGCGATGACGAACGATTCTTCCTTGCGTATCAATATCGCCGGAAATTTCTAAATCATCTATGCGATGACGAACTACGGCACCATCAAAATCACTGATACTAAAAATTTCTAAATCATCTATGCGATGACGAACTGAATTGGCTGACAGGCTCTTCGTACCAGTCATTTCTAAATCATCTATGCGATGACGAACAAAGCCCACAGCAATACAGAGCTAACGATTGCTTTCTAAATCATCTATGCGATGACGAACGCCGCTAAAACGCGTCCACGCGTGATCATGCTTTTCTAAATCATCTATGCGATGACGAACGGCTTTGCGCTATCAAGGTTATCAAGTTGAGTTTTCTAAATCATCTATGCGATGACGAACAATAACATGAGACATATCCGACGATACAACAGTTTCTAAATCATCTATGCGATGACGAACAAAAACCCCGACTAGCGGGGTCAATTTTTACTTTTCTAAATCATCTATGCGATGACGAACGGATGCTCTACACGTACCCTATGCCGCTGGCATTTCTAAATCATCTATGCGATGACGAACTATAAAAATCTGACTCTAGAGCAGTTCAATGCTTTCTAAATCATCTATGCGATGACGAACACTATCAGGACATCCAAGATCTGTTTGCCAAATTTCTAAATCATCTATGCGATGACGAACGATATGTAGGCTGCTTAATTCCTGCTGCTTGGTTTCTAAATCATCTATGCGATGACGAACGCAAAATGATGAATGCGCATAAGTTTGTGGCATTTCTAAATCATCTATGCGATGACGAACATACGCGGTTTGGCTTGGGTTGCACTTCGTTGTTTCTAAATCATCTATGCGATGACGAACTGTTTACGTTGTCCTCAGCAGGTGCGTAATCATTTCTAAATCATCTATGCGATGACGAACTTGAATGGCGTGAATTAAAAGCTTGTGACTTTTTTCTAAATCATCTATGCGATGACGAACATCCTTGGCGTCTAAGAAAGCTAATCGTCTCTTTTCTAAATCATCTATGCGATGACGAACAATTGCTTAAACTTGAGTGTAATAGTTGTATTTTTCTAAATCATCTATGCGATGACGAACCTGTGTGATTTGACTTCACAATAAATGGATTTTTTCTAAATCATCTATGCGATGACGAACACAATGACCTGAAATCCGGTTTTCGTCATCATTTTCTAAATCATCTATGCGATGACGAACATCGAGCAAGGCGGGCAATACGATGCGGCAATTTTCTAAATCATCTATGCGATGACGAACTAGAGTTAAGTCAAAACAAAACCCTTAATATCAATTATATAAGCTTTTAATGAGTAAAAATACTTCGTTATGAACCACTTGACTTAATTGTATGATTTTATTTGATTTTA
Organism: Acinetobacter sp. ACZLY 512; assembly: GCF_023614015.1. Taxonomy (NCBI): domain Bacteria; kingdom Pseudomonadati; phylum Pseudomonadota; class Gammaproteobacteria; order Moraxellales; family Moraxellaceae; genus Acinetobacter; species Acinetobacter sp. ACZLY 512. Next base: position 233,195 of record NZ_JAKIVI010000001.1, on the reverse strand, counting down.
CTACAAATGTCTGTAATGAAGCTAAACATGTAATCTAGAAGATCTTGGTCTTGGCATATTTCTATAAGTTGCATTCGGAATTCTTTTTGATTTAATCCTTTTGATGCGCATATAAAAGTAGTTGGCATCACAAATGCATCTTTCACTAAGTCGGCAAGATCAAATACTAAACCTCCGCGGCGTGTTTTGCCATGCAAGATAGGTAATGCAAAACTAATTCCCATACCATTTAAAGCAACTGCCGCATAGCCATAGGCAATATAATTTCCGTGATCTAAGTAGTTATTCGCGATATCGGTAAGAGTATCGTGTGAGTTTTTGCCTTCATCTCGTTTAAAGTCAAGATTAAATCCTTTGGCCAATTCTTTATACAGTGCTTTGGCCCAACGTCCTTCGGCTGCAAGTAATTCTTGTTGATTTTCGGATCGATCAATATCTTGTTTAAACGTATTTAAAGCGTTGTCATCAATATAAATACCGTGCTGAATCAAATCTAAATTCTTCTTCCATGATTGTGAAACGAGCACAATACGTTCAAGTAATAAAATTTTAGCCATAAGCAAGCGTGCATTGTCATCTAACCATGCCTTCATCCAAATTTGCATATATTCAGTGGGTCGGTATTCGCTTTGAGGTGCTAAAAATGTTAAATCTAATGATGAAAATAAAGGGGAACCACCAGAGCCACAAAACCCAACCATCACATTAGATTCTGCTAAACGTCTGGCAGCCGCATCTGTTAATGAACTACCTTTACCAAGGAGTAAAAAGGCAGTGTTTTTCTCTGGAATATTATAAAAATATTCCACAGGCTGAGAGTTATCCGTCAAGTAAACAATTCGATCATCTTTTAAAACGACACGAACTTTTTCCAGATAAAATACGCAAGCACGCTTTGATAGCATCACTGGGCGGCTGCGTTCTTGACGGAGTTGACTCATACTATATTTCCTTAAAAAACGGGAAGAGCAAAAGGGCTTTCCTTACGGGCAAGACCGTAGCTATCTGGCAGCCCGTATCCAGCGTTTTCACTTTCCTGAACATCAATGATGACTGTAAAACCTTGACCTGTACTTTGGCTTATCACCTGAAAAAAGGGCATTCCTTTGGCGGTTTTTAAACGTCTATCTCTCAAAGGTTCATTCTGATGAGAAAGTTTTGTACGTTCAGCTTTCTGAGTCGGAATACGAAACTTTCGATAACTTTTCCAGCCCGAAATTTTGGCAGTGGGAACAGGAATTGCCACACCTAAAACAGTATAGTCACGAATTTTCCAGTGCCCTTTAATTGCTTTTATTAATTCATCTAATTCATCGTGTTTTTCTGCAAAAATCCGCAAAATATCAAAGTTAGGTTTAGCTGAACGGCCATGTTTTTTTTCAAAAAATTCCTGTTTCGCTATCAATTTATCGGACATCTCCAACGCAAGAGCATAATGCGCAGGCAGTTTTCGAAATGCGCCATGAATGACACTGTAAATTTGATTACGAATATGACCCAGTTTTACATCCGTATCATCTGATGATTCAAGAACACGGATATCCAGATAGTAATTGGCATCCATGATTATTCACCCTCGGAGTACACGCCGCCACGAATTAAACACGCAATCAGGAACATACCTTTTTCACTGTTTACATCTAGTTCATCAATTTCTTTTAAAATATCAAATGCAGAAACTTTATCTTTGCCTACACGATAGAAAATCTGACCTTCTAGGTTGGCACCGTTAGGTTCTACAGCAATTGGCTTTTCATCATTTTCTCTGAACGATGGATACCAAGTATCAATTGTTCTTAGTGCATTTCCGATTTTTTGATCACGTAAAGCAGCTTGCCCTAGATATTGGTTGTCATTTGCTTTGTGATCTGGTTTTTTCGGTGTTAATTGATATAAAGATCGAGAGAAACCTTTTGGTTTCTCTTCTAAATAATTTTGAGAAGGGAAAACCTCTACACCGCCCATACCGAAGTCAACAATCGCCTCAATATGTAAGGCAGCACTTGTTGATTCGCCTGTAATTCCTTTTAACAAAATGTCTGCTAGTTTTTGTTCTTGTTCAGACAGTTCGGCAAAACTCTTAAGGTTGTAAGAAAGTGCATCAAAGTTAAATGTTTCGGGGTGGTCTTGAGCAGTCACTTGAATGGTAATACTTTCAGCGACAATACGGTTACGCCATAACCAACGACCATTCACGATATTACGTACATAACGGCGCACAACTTCTTTAAGTCCATCGCTTTCTTTGGCGCGATTTACAAAATTTAAGAAAGCTTGACGGAAGTTGTATTCTTCGGTTTTATCTGCACCCGCTTTAGACGCACTTGCAAATAGTACATAGCTCAGGTCAATAAAACGGAAGTCCCATTTCACTAAGAGTTTCGCTTTAGGCTGTAGTTTTGCAGATTCTGTCAACTGAATATTGGTGACTTCACGAGCCAGAGAATTACCTGTTGCTGCGCCTTTTTCTTTATTTCCTGCGACATTTTGAGTCCCTCGAATACCGTGATACATCACGTGTAAAGGTTCTTGTTTGCCATCTTCAAATAAATTAAAAAACGCCCCGTCACTCACTACTGTACCGCGTTGTAAAGAAAGGCTACCCGGTAATTTCTTAAAAATTGTCATGTAAAAAATTCCTTATGTTTAAAAATGAGTTATGCATGAATGCAATTTTGTTTTAAAAGAAAAATGTCGTCTTGTGGCCAGTGATAGGTCCACAATAATTTTTGCAAGTTATGCCAAGTGTCATCCTCAGCCTCAGTATTTTTTCTCAGAATTTCACCTAAAGAAAAATATTGAACGATACCTGTAAGTGGTTCTGCATAGGCATGTGCTGTCGTTTCTTGATCTTGTGCTTGGCGAATACCAGCTCGTTGGTCTGTGAGTGGCTCAAGTAGGGCATAACCCAAATTAGTTGCCGATATCCAACTTAAATTTTGATCATTAAAGAACGTTCTAAGCGCATCTGCTTTTAATGCCAACAGTTGGGTAAATGCCTGAACTCGATTAATTTGTTTACGTTGCTGATATTCAATAAGCAAATCTTGTCGATCTAAAATGGCAAATCCAGTTTTGATTTTCTTTAGGGCTGTTTCTAATTCATTTTCGGCATGTGTCGTAATTTCTAAAAACTCGATAATTTGTCCACCAGCAAAACGGCTACGTTTAAGTATGTTTGTTAGTTTTTCTGGACTAATCCGAGAGCTACTAAATTTAATCACAAGGCTAAACTCTAAATGACAAGATGCAGTTGGTTGTAAAGACAACGCATATTTATTTTTAGAAGAATAGTCCTTTTTACCAATAAACACGGCACCACGACGTTGAGCAGGCGTAAAGCGGCCATAGGCTTGCCCACCTAAACGCTGTTGGTCATGATGAATATAAATAATGCCTTGTTCTTGAGTGCCTAATTGTCTTGCCAAATGGTGTGCAAACATGTTGGCTGCAAATAAAGGTACACCGCCCAATAAAAGGCCATTACTTTGCATATTTGCATTTTGTACTCGCATACGAGGAATAACGACATAACGACTCATCGAATAATCTCCCGTAAACGACGGGCAATATAACCTTCAGCATTGCTATCTAGGCTAATTGATACAGTTTCATTATTTATTTCTATATCAAACGTTTCATTGGTAATTTTTCTAGCCAGATAATCTGAGAACTTTATTCTCCAGTGATCATCTCTTAGTTCTGGATCAATCAAACCTTGTAAAACAAACGAAAGGCTCGGATGAACCCAAAATGAAGGGCGCTCAATCTCTTCTATAGTTGGTAGAATTGCTTCAGCTTCTTCTAAAATATTTTTTTGAAAAGATGCCTGTCTTAATACATCTTTAGCAAGGATATTCAGGAAAATAACTTCCTGATCTCGAACATCCCGATTAGTAGAAGGAGCGAAAATCTCGAGGTCATGCCAATTTTGAATGGTATTCGTTGCAGTAATAACAAGTTGGCGATTTAAAATTTCTGACCATTCTTTAATCACTTCTTTTGCCCGTTTAGTTCCATTAAGCAGTTTTATCTTGCGGGATAGTCGTATCGTAAATCCGTTATAGAAAATAGCTAATGCTTGGCGTACTTTTTCACTTGCTTGAGGAGCGTCCACTGTTATAGGGCGTTGCATGGAACGAACGAGGCTTCCGACATTTTGTGGATTGGCTCCGCCTATACCAAAAATAGCAGTTTGAATGCGGTTAAATTCACTGTCTTTTTCCTTGCGTAATTCATTTACAGCATCAACTTCTTGATTCACGAGATAATTAACACCTGCAGCAGTAAGTGGGCTTACTGAGACATATTCCCCATTTTTTGGAATTAAAAGCTGACGCATACGTATATCAATGTTTTCTGTACCAGCTTGATAGGGCTCATTAAAAACAGATGAAATGGATGGCTTGAGTTGTTCAACTTGCTGTTGGAAGTCGAAATCTTCTTCACTAGTATCATGATTAATCATAGCTGCTTTTACGACTTTAAAAATAGAAGCCGTTTTACCTGCATTTGCCTGATAGTCAGTGGGAATAAGGAAGTCTTCATTTAATAAAGTTCGAGCACTGAGATAAGGTAAATCAAGTGCTTGTTGCTTACTTAAACGAATTCCACCTTTTTCAATATTGGAATTAATCGTCTTTAAACTAAAGTGTACCGATTCTTCTAAAGCGTTTATAAAAATATCAGTTTGTGGTTCAGGCATTATCTTCCCCGTTTTTGTTATCTAGCCAATTTTTAACACATTATTTGGAAAATGAAAGTGTTGAAGAAACACTTGGCGTCATAAATTGTCGCCAAGTGTTTTGAACATTAAAGTGACTGGTAATTAATTTAAGTAAAGCCGGCATTATTCATAAATATCGGCTTTAAATAGAGTTCTAGCTGGTATGACATGCATTACAGCAGTAATAACATCCGTTGATTCGAGCGTTAGGCCATCTTCTTCTTGCTGCCAAAACTGCGCTAAAGCAATTCAAATGTTCACCCAAATCTACTCTGTTTTGAGGATATGGCATGAAGGAGCAACCTGTTGTTAGGTTATGAACTTCATAATCGCCATTTGCTTGCACATTTTGATTGATAATGAATTTAGACATAGTTCTTACCCTCCCCAGATCATAAGGATTGAAGGTAGCTCTACGCTACGCTGTATAGCAGGATGAGACAAAATTTTGAAATGTTGTGCTATCATTTGGATAGTCCTTATTTAAGTAGTAATAGCTTTGAAAATGGACAAAAGCAGGTATGAAGTTTGGTCACGGAATACCTGCTTTTTTTTATGCCTTTTCATAAATTAAAATATATTTGTCCAAAATCCTTGTCAAACATTATTTTTATTTAAATAAAATTTTACTATCAATCATACCTAAGTATTAAGGGTAGTAATTTTTTAAATGAATATTAAGTATTCCTGATTAAGATTTGTTATGATACAGCTCTTACATAGTTTACTATCGAATAGATAGTTGAGAAATTAATGCTTAGCATTGATTGATATGTGATTTTGCCATCGCATAGATGGTTTAGAATATAGGGCTATTCTAATCTTAAGTTTTAATATTCGCTACTAACTAAAAGTTTCAGAAAGCCTTATTTTTTTCTTTAAAAGTAACTTTGAAAGTTGCTCATTATGTAGATAATTTATAAAACTCCATCCAATGCTTAAGGCGACATATTTTGTCGTTAGAAAACAGTATTAAGCTGATCAAAACTTTCTCTTTTTAAAACAAAAGATTATATTTTTACTATATTTAAAATTAAACCATAAACTATGCATGTCATTTTCATCTCGGCTTGTGAAAAAAGAGCTTTAAAGAAAACTCGAGCGATTTTGGATAGCTATGCTATTCGTACAGGACATTTGTCTTGGCAAGCACCAATGACAATGGACGGCTTAAAAGAAATTCGTAGCGCATTAAAAAAGGTAGCCACCCGACAAACTGCTGTAGCCGCTTACATTAATTTTGGTGTACGCAGAATGAAGCTTGCATGGGTTGTTGGAGCAAAACATAAATTTGCCCATGACGGTGCATATCCAGTTGCATCAACTAAAAAACAGCAAAAACTACTGATGCTAGATGAATGGGTCAAAGCAAGTAGCTTGTTGGCGGGTGCAGCAGGAGACATGCATGATATTGGTAAGGCATCCCAACATTTTCAGAAGAAATTAAGCCCAGAAATGGCAGGACAAAAAATTAGAGATGATATTCGACATGAATGGTTGTCTTTAAAACTATTACAACAACTCAGAAAAAATGGATGGGACTGGCAGCTTGCTTGGAAAAATTTAGATAAAGGTTTAGATAAATTTACTTTAGGTGATCGACAAGAAATAGAGCAGGGAATTCAAAACGAATTAGAAGCAGTGGATTATTTGGTTGTTACGCATCATGGTTTATTAGGAGTCGAAGAGGCTTTAAAAAATGATCCACTTGCATTACCCAATTATGAAAATCATGTTCGTACGTTAGTTCCAAGTTTAGAACAAATGAGCTGTGCAGGTGAGTTGCCAGACTCTATTTTTAAAAGTCATCAAAAACGTATGCAGCGTTTAACTGCATTAGTACCAAAACAAAAAATAGACCAGCTTTTATATTGGAAAGCTTTAGCACTGCATTCACGAGCAGCATTGATTCATGCTGATCATATTGTCTCTGCACAGCAGTATTCTGTACAAAAGCCTGAAAATATTACATTATTTGCAAATACAAAACTTAAAACTATAGACCATGATAGGAGAGCCAAATTACAAGATCAGCCACTAGAATGGCATTTACACCAAGTTGGAGATCGGGCTTCACGTATTGCAGTTCAAATGATGACTGATTTGAGTTTATCAGGGCTTTGTGAGCAAACAGTTGAATATATTTGTCAGCCCACCACTCATTCGCATTTTCAATGGCAGAACATTGCAGCAAATGCATTGCAAAAAAATATACAGAAGCACCCTGAAACACCAGCACTCATACTCAACATAGCAGGAACTGGAAGCGGTAAAACGCGTATGAATTTGCGTGCTGCTTGCACTTTACGGCCAGATGATACAAGACTAGCAATTGCGCTTAATTTGCGCTCTCTCACTTTACAGACTGGACACGCGCTTAAAACATCAATGAATCTGTCTGATGATGAAATTGCTGTGATTATTGGCGACACGATCACACAGACTTTATTTGATCAAAGTAAAGAAAAAATTGAGTTCGTTGATGAAGATGAAAATCGTCCTGAACCTATTTTCGACGCATGGGGTGAAGACTGTAATTTACCAGATTGGCTACATCCATTATTTACAATTGAAAAAAATGGACGCAAAGTTTTAGATCAAAAAGAAACAACCATTCTGGCTTCGCCATTACTGGTTTCAACCATTGATTATCTGATTGCAGCAGGTGAGCCGCATCAACAAGGACATCATGTTAAGGCATTACTTAGGATAATGACTAGTGATTTGATTTTAGATGAGGTAGATGGCTATGAGCCTAAAGCACTGATTGCAGTATTGCGCTTAGTTCAGCTCGCTGCATTCTACGGTCGGAACGTAATTTGTTCATCGGCAACCTTATCACTGACAGTTGCTAAAACAATTCATCGGGCGTTTGAGTCAGGGATGCAAATGCGTGCGGCTCTCTATGGAAATGAGAAGAAATCAATCATTGCAATTATTGATAACGAGCTTAAACCACAAGTTTGGTTAGAGCAGTCAAATCAAAACTCAGAATTTGAGACTCGCTACCAAAATCATTTGGATAGCTTGCAAATTCAATTACTTTATAAACCTACTTATCGATTGGCTCAGCTGTTTTCATTGCCTGAAACTACAGTGTTATCTTGGAAACAGTCGGTATTGGAAGGAGTAAAGCAACTTCATCAAGCGCATGCATGGCATTTTAAAAAGACCGAAAAGAAAATTTCTTTGGGGCTTATACGAGTAGCGAATATCAAACATGCAATTCGTCTTGCCCAATTTTTATCAGATCATTTATCTGAGGCAAAAATCGCTTGTTACCATGCAAATGACTGGCTTATCTCAAGATTTTATAAAGAGCAACGTCTAGATCAGCTTTTGACTCGTCATAAAGATGGAAAAAAAAGAAAAACTGGTAATGAGCAGATCGAGCAAGATGATGAAATTATTGATCTCATTCAAAAATCTAGTTCTTTAAATATTCCATTTATTGTGATTGCAACACCAGTGGAAGAAGTCGGGCGAGATCATGATTTTGATTGGGCTATTATTGATGCATCAAGCGTACAATCAATTGTACAAACGGCTGGTCGAGTGAATCGTCATCGATTAGAGAAAGTAAATCAGCCCAATATTATGATTCCTGAGTGGAATTATCGTTATTGCGAGCAACGTGATATCGAAAAACGAAAGCAGAAAAGCAAACAACGTCATCCAGTCTTTATATATCCTGGTTATGAAGGATATGGTGTATCTGCAACTTCAACGTATTCATCTCAAACTTTAAGCGAACTTTTACCGTGGGATCATCAATCTCAATTAATTATTAATGCTCGATTACGTTTTGATCAAGTGAGTTGTCTATTTGCTAAGTTAGATGATGAGCAAATCAAGAACTTTTGTAAAAACTATTTTAATGATCAAGGAGAACAGTTATTTTCTCGGTCAGATGTCGATGCAAGTATCATGACAGAAAACATTTATAAGATGACGCCTTTACGTGATCGTAATTATCAAGAAACTTATGTGTTTGAGTGGTCTGATTGCTTAATTTTAAAAAAGCAAGTGTATGGTTTTGATGAAAAAGCCACAAAAACTTTAAAGTATCCAAAATATGGTTTGGTATGGAACCAAGTGAAGTTTGAAGAAATTCCTCCAAAACCTCAAGCATGGTTATCACTTACGCCGCAACAAATGGAAGATTATTGTTTCAAGCATCAAATCACCAATGAACAAGGCTGCCGTATATCCTTAACACCTTATAGTAGAGATGATGTGACAACTTGGTCCTATGATTATGGTTTTGGCGTTTTTGCACATTAAGAAAAAACGCTGCTTCTTACGAAACAGCGTTTTTTAGTTCCAACTTCAATTAAGCGGGTAAATCAAACCAAATCATTTCACTGTCTTCAAGCGCATTAATCGCTGTTTTTTCATTAAACAGCAGCGCATCACCCGCTTTTACAATTTGGTCTTCAATCATAATTTGACCCGATACCACATGCACAAAATTATGTTTTTTGGTGGTCGCAATTTCAAGTGATTGTCCAGCCTCAAGCACCGCAGCTTTAACCTCAGCATTCTGACGAATAAACATCGGTGCAGTATCATCTGGGCCTACAATCAAATGCCACTGATTCGGTGTAGCATGCGGGTCAAGCTTGATTTGCTGATAACTCGGCTCGGCATTGCGAACATTTGGTTGAATCCAGATTTGAAACAAATGTACCGGTTCATCCGTGTTATTGATTTCACTGTGCTGAACACCCGTACCTGCACTCATCAATTGCCATTCACCCGCATGGATGTACTCTTCATTGCCCATACTGTCGCGATGCGTTAAACGGCCATGCGTCACATAAGTCAGAATTTCCATGTTGTCATGTGGGTGAGTACCAAATCCATTATTTGCGGCAATGGTATCGTCATTAATCACACGAAGTGGCCCAACTCCCATATATTTCGGGTTGTACCAGCTACCAAATGAAAAGCTGTGATAGGTATTTAGCCAACCAGCTTGAACATGGCCACGGTTTTCACTGCGATGTAGATAAGCATTCATGCGGTATCTCCCAAATATTGTCGTTCTTTCATGTGAGTAGATTAACAAGATTGAATATCGCCAAAAACCATAGAATCAGAACAAATTGTCCTAAATTTAGTACGGCACTATGCCAACGTATAAACATACATTAATTATAGGACAATTTATTTTTATCTCGAAAATAAAAAAAGCCTGCACGTGCAGGCTTTTTTAAGAAGCAAAATTATTCTAAGAAACGAACAGTTACACCACTACGCACCTTGTTACCCAAGTCGTTGGCATCCCAGTTGGTTAAACGGATACATCCGTGAGATGCAGTTTTAGAAATAGCAGATGGATTAGGTGTACCATGAATACCAAATGATTTCTTGCTCAAGCCAATCCAGATGTTGCCTACAGGGCCATTCGGGCCTGGTGGTAAAGAAAGTGGCTTTAAGTTATTGCCCTGAACAAAGTTACTTGGCGAGTAGCTATACCACGGATTACGTGCCACACCCACCACTTTGTAAGTACCTGCTGGTGACGGTGTATCGCTACTACCAATCGTTGCAGGGAAAGAGGCAATCATCTGGTTGCGGCTATTAAAGAGATACAACTGACGTGCGCCTTTGTGCGCAATAATCAAGTGAATGTCTTCTGGTAAATCGTTGCGCACATTCGCCACAATGATTTTCTCGCCGGCCTTTTTAAAGGTTGCCTTTGGATTTAACTTTTTCAAAAAGTCTTCATCCATATGGAATTTTTCACCCAGCATTTCTGTCACACGTACATAGTACAAACCTTTCATTTTGGCTTGTTGTGCGTAATCATGCGGAATAGACGCCGCATACGGACCTTTCAAGTCATCTTCAGTCAGGGTGTATTCAACATAAGCCGGTTTGTTTTGTTTGGCCAGTAACGCATCCCACGTTTCTTTGGTGAGTTCGCCTGTGGCTTTTAAACCGTTCATTTGTTGAAACGAAGACAATGCCTTTAATGTATTCATGCCGCTGGTACCATCAATAGCACCCGGAGAAGCATGAGTATTGTTTAGCATGACTTGCGCGCGTGCATAGACTGGGAACTGACCACGGCCAATATTTTCATACCAGTCGGCATTATTGAGGCTGTCTAGCGTCCAGGTCACTTTTGCGGGTGCCTGAGCAGTCTTGCTGCTTGCTGCTGTTTTTGCCGCTGGTGCGCTTGAAGGAGCTGCACCTGTGTCGGCTTGCTTATCTTCTGTGCTTTCAAGACGCTGTAGCGTTGCCGACGCTTGGTTCAGATCTTTTTCTTCTTGCGCTGTAATGGATGCGCTATCTGGAGCAGATGCCGCAACTGGTGCAGAAGCAGCAGCCGGGCTCGATGCCGCAGATGCATTACGCGCAGCAGTCACAGGCTTATAATTGACTGTGTTGCTAGATTTGGTCGATGCATCTACAGCAAGTGGATCAATCGGATCTTGAACTAAATCTGTACTACGAACGACTTTAGGATGCAACGGTTGCTCAACCGTTGAAGCCGCGAAAACTGTACCGCTAATGATGCAGCTTAGACTCAATGCGAGTAAAGAGCGAACAAACATGCACTTCAACCTTAAGAATTATTCATATTTCAGGGTATAAAACATTGCAAGTATTACAGAAATTAATTGGCGATGCAGTATTTGTTTTGTGTAAATCCTGCTTTCCCGAGTGTTTGTATAATTTCTCGGATTTTGCTCTTATTCATGGCCATTTCTTTTTGTTATTATGCGATCAAGATAAGTATTTAGATTGAGAAAGTAAATGACGGCTTTAAAAAATGATCGTTTTCTACGTGCTTTATTGCAGGAGCCCGTCGATACCACGCCAGTCTGGATGATGCGTCAGGCAGGTCGTTATTTACCAGAATATCGTCAAACACGCGCTCAAGCGGGTGACTTTTTATCGCTTTGCAAAAATACCGAATTTGCTTGTGAAGTGACTTTGCAACCTTTACGTCGCTACGATCTCGATGCCGCAATTTTATTCTCCGATATTCTTACCATTCCCGATGCGTTGGGGCTTGGGCTTTATTTCGAAGTGGGTGAAGGGCCAAAATTTAAAAAAACCATCCGCAGTGAACAAGATGTACTGGCATTGCCAAATTTCAATGCTGCATCCGATTTAGACTATGTCATGAATGCGGTATCAACTATCCGTTCGGCACTGGGCGGGCAATTGCCGTTGATTGGTTTTTCTGGTAGCCCTTGGACATTGGCAACCTATATGGTCGAAGGCGGATCAAGTAAGGATTTTCGTTACACCAAACACATGATGTATGCGCAGCCAGAAGTGTTGCATGCCTTACTCGACCGACTAGCCGTGGCAGTAATTGATTACTTAAATGCTCAAATCGATGCAGGTGCACAGGCAGTTCAGATTTTTGACAGTTGGGGCGGCGCTCTGGCACATCGTGAATACCATGAGTTTTCGCTCAATTACATGCGTAAAATCGTGGCTGGTCTAAAGCGTGAAAATGATGGTCGTCGTGTTCCGGTGATTATATTCACTAAAGGCGGCGGTCAGTGGCTTGAGCCGATGGTGGCATCTGGCGCAGATGCTTTAGGTCTCGACTGGACCACGCCATTAAATGTGGCGCGTCAAACCGTGGCAGGGCGGGTGGCTTTACAAGGTAATCTCGATCCGGCTGTACTGTATGGTGACGCCGAGAGTATTCAAAAATCGGTGAAAGCCATGCTCGATGATGCCTATGCCAACGGTGAAAAAACTGGCTATGTGGCCAATCTTGGTCATGGTATTACGCAATGGGTCAATCCAGATCAACCCAAAATCTTTGTCGATACCGTACATGAGTACAGCGCGAAATATTTAGGATAAGCCACTCGTGTACCCACTCAAACTCACGTGTTTATTTGGATTTAAGGCAGCTTCGGCTGCCTTGTTTGGTTTATTGCTCTTGATTGCATTTGCGCTCACTGCGCCCATGGGCAGTCGGGAGTACTACGGTTTTTTTCGTTATGACTATTTGCTGTTTTATGCGGTCATTATTCAGATGTGCCTGATTTACCTCAAGTTAGAGTCGTGGGCAGAAGTACGTGTGATTGCGTTATTTCATCTCATGGCGATGGTCATGGAGATATTTCTGACGCATCCTGCAATTGCTTCATGGCAGTATCCACAGCCCGCAGTATTCCGGCTCTGGACGGTTCCGCTGTTTGCGGGCTTTATGTACTCTGCGGTAGGGAGTTTTTTTGCACGTTCGCTACGCTTGTACTCGGTATCTTTCACAAGGTTGCCTACATTTGGCCTGATGATCGGTTTGGCGGTGTTGTCTTATTTGAATTTCATGACCAAATTTTTTGTGCCCGATATCCGCTACGTTCTTTTTGCGGTCAGTGTGGTCATGTTTTGGAAAACGCGTTTAAGCTTTCAGCTCGATCAAAAACGGTTTAATTTGCCGATGTTACCTGTCTTGATTTTGCTGGCCTTTCTCATTTGGATAGCAGAAAACATCAGTACATTTTATAAGATATGGCTTTACCCCAGTCAGGTCGATGCGTGGCATATGGTGGGCTGGGGCAAGCTCGGATCATGGTACTTATTACTCTTATTAAGTCTGGTGCTTGTGCTCAAGATCTTGGGTCAGCGCAGTGCCAACGGTTCGTGGCAGTTGCATACTCAGCATCAAACAAACGCAAATCGTTAAGCATGTTGCTGCACTATAAAGTACAAGTGCAGCAACCACTGATTAGTCAATATCACCAATCATCATCACGGTATGGCCCAGCAAATAACCTGCCGTCACCAAAATCGCAATCCAGATAAATGCACCAATCACGTTATAAATTGAAAACACGGTATAGTTCATACCGCTAGAACCCGCCGCAAAGGGTGCAAATGAACGTGCAAACGGAATAAAGCGCGCGATCAAAATGGTGATGGCGCCATGGCGACGAAAGTAATCGTGGGTCTTTAACAGATATTCATGTTTGATAAAGCGGGATTTGACTTCAAAAACACGTACGCCCATTCGGCGTCCAATATGATAATTGACGATATAGCCCAAGGTTGCCGCAAGAAATAACAAGAAAATAATAAAGCCCAGATTCATAATCGCTGTGGTGGCACACAAGGCACCTACCGCTAGCAACAGACTGTCACCGGGCAAAAAGAACATAAAAATAAAAGCAGTTTCTGCAAAAATAATCAAAAATAAGATGGCATAAATCCACAATCCATATTCTTGGATCAGGATAGGTAAATAATTTTCAAATCCAATCAAGAAATCAAAAAATTCCATTAATTATCTACCTTCACTACGTTTTTACCTCTTCGTTAATGTATTAACCCAAGATACCACTGACTCAGATAGACACTCAACGCACATCAAACGTCAGCTCATTAATAGCTTTCAGGTACTGCGCTTAAAAATTCGCGTCTTGCTTCCTTGTCAGTTTTAAAATCGCCAATAAAAGAAACGGTCCGTGTTGTCGATTCTTGCTTGCCTACACCTCGCATCATCATGCACATATGCGCTGAATCAATCATCACCGCCACACCACGTGCTTTGGTCACTTCTTCAACAGCCTGTGCGATTTGCTGGGTTAAATTCTCCTGAATTTGTAGACGTCGAGCAAACATTTCTGTAATGCGCGCAAATTTAGAAAGTCCGAGCACTTGGCCTTCAGGAAGATATGCAATGTGCACACGTCCATAGAATGGCAGTAAATGGTGTTCACATAAAGAATAGAATTCAATATTTTTAACCAAAACCATTTCATGGTTATCTGAAGGAAATACGGCGTTGTTGGTCACTTCTTCCAAACTTTTGCCATAGCCCGAGGTTAAAAACGAAAATGCCTTGGCAGCGCGGATTGGCGTATCTTTAAGCCCAGGACGATTTAAGTCTTCGCCCACTGCGGTCAGGATATTGGCATAGGATTGCTGCATTGACATAAGACGTTTTGACTTAACTTTACTAAACAAGCTCGGCATTGTATCAGAACATGCTCAGATGTTCATATCTTGTCGCGCTATATTTATACGCTTCTGGTGCTGATGCATAAAAGATGCTGCGTTTTCATGAAAAAAATGTGCAATTTAGAGCGCTTTACCTCGCTTTCGACTCGTTTTATCGGCTGCTTTGTGATACACCTGATCATAACAGTTTCTTTTTTTCTATCGAGATCGGGCCGTTTTGAGGCGTCATTTATTTGGATATTCAGTTTATATTCTAAATCAAATAATGATTATTCAAAGCCATTCAGATCAACAAGATAGCGTTTTAATGGCACTTAACTTGCTGTTTATCAGCATGCTTAAGGTCATGATGTAAAATTCAAGGATAAAACATGTCGGAACGTCCAATTACTTTCTTTTTTCGCGGACAAACGCAGCAGGTCCAAGGTGTTTCACCTGTCATGACGGTTTTGCAGTTTTTACGTGAACATGGATTGGCTCAACAGGGTCGTCAAACCGGCACCAAAGAAGGCTGTGCCGAGGGCGATTGTGGTGCATGTACGGTGGTCATTGGTGAGTTGGTCAATCAGCAGTTGCAGTTACGTAGCGTCAATGCCTGTATTCAGTTTTTACCTACACTAGACGGCAAAGCCTTATTTACCGTAGAAGATTTAAAACAGTTGTCGATGTCTGAAGATCAGTCCTTACATCCGGTTCAGCAGGCCATGGTCGAATTACATGGCTCACAGTGTGGCTTTTGTACGCCGGGCTTTATTATGTCGCTTTGGGCCATGTATGAAAATGAGCCGAATGCGCCATCTAAAGAGACTGTTCATGACTATTTATCTGGCAATTTGTGCCGTTGCACAGGCTATCGCCCAATTTTGGATGCTGCACAAAAAGCCTATGATTACCCAACCATCCGTTTAGCACGCCAAAACATTATCGAGGTGCTTAAACAGCTACAGCAGTTACCGGCACTTGAGTTTCGTCATGCGTCCGCGCAGTTTTTTGCACCGAAAAGCTTAGATGCATTTGCAGATCTGCGCGTGCAATATCCGCAGGCTCGTTTAGTGGCAGGCAGTACCGATGTGGGGCTATGGGTGACCAAACAAGGTCGTCAATTGGGCGATATGCTCTATATTGGGCAGGTTGAAGCACTAAAACATATCAATCTTCAAGAGGGTCAGCTCTGTATTGGTGCAAATGTCACCTTAACCGATGCCCTAACTCATATTTCTACTATTTATCCAGAACTGGCCGAATTACAGCGCCGCTTTGCTTCGATGCCTATTAAAAATGCGGGTACCCTAGGTGGAAATATTGCCAATGGCTCACCAATTGGCGATTCCATGCCTGTGCTAATGACTTTAAATACGCGTCTGCGCTTACGCTGTGGCCAGCAAACACGTGAAATAGCATTAGAAGACTTTTATCTGGATTATCAAAAAACTGACATTAAACAAGGCGAATTTGTAGAAGCCATCTTAGTGCCTTTACGTGCTAAAGATTCAACGCTTAAAGTGGCCACATATAAAATTTCCAAGCGTTTTGAGCAGGATATTTCTGCTGTATGTGCTGCACTCAGTTGCGAGCTCGATGAGTATCATGTGGTGCAATCCATCAAAATCGCTTTTGGTGGAATGGCGGCGATTCCAAAACGTGCTGTTCATACCGAAGCGGTTTTACTTGGTCAGCCTTTTGATATGGCTTTACTGCGTGAGGCACAAGTAGCCATGGAGCAAGACTACCAGCCATTGAATGACGGGCGTGCCAGCGCTGCGTATCGTTTGCAAGTGGCAAAGAACTGTTTAGAACGTTTTTTTGTTGAACATATTCATCCACAATCGATCACGCGTATCGATAATCTGATTACGATGGTGGAGGCATAAAAGATGAATCATTCAATTGACCTGAATCCTCGTCAGCGTTCTGCCAAAGCAGGACAGTCTATTGCGCATGAAAGTGCTCATTTGCACGTGACGGGTGAGGCGGTGTATATCGATGATATGCCCGAACTTGCAAATACCTTGCACTTGGCCGTCGGCTTTTCAAAATGTGCCAAAGGCAAGATCACAGCATTTGACCTAGAGGCTGTACGCGCTGCACAGGGCGTATACGCAGTGTATACCGCAGCAGACATCCAGATCGAAAACAACTGGGGGCCAATTGTCAAAGATGATCCTATTTTTGCCGATGGAGAAGTGGAGTTTTATGGTCAAGCCTTGTTTGTGGTGGCTGCCGATACCTATCAGCATGCTCGCCAAGCAGTACGTTTAGCCAAAATTGAGTACGCCGCAGAAACCCCTATTTTAAGTATTCAAGATGCAATCGAGCAGCAATCTTGGGTGTTGCCACCCGTCGAGTTTTCGCATGGTGAGGTCGATGCCGCGTTTGAGCATGCACCTCATCAATTAAGTGGTTCAATCGATTTGGGTGGGCAAGAGCATTTTTATCTCGAGGGGCAGATCTCTTATGCAGTGCCTTTGGAAGATCAGAGCTTAAAAGTTTATTGCTCCACACAGCATCCGACCGAAATGCAACTGTTGATTTGCCATGCACTGGGCCTACATATGCATCAGGTCAGTGTTGAAGCACGCCGTATGGGTGGTGGTTTTGGTGGTAAAGAATCGCAGTCGGCGCAGTGGGCCTGCATTGCCTCCTTGGCAGCGCAGCACTCGGGCCGTCCGTGTAAGCTACGTTTAGACCGTGACGACGACATGACGTCAACCGGCAAACGTCATGGTTTTGCCTATGAGTGGTCGGTGGCCTTCGATCAGGACGGTTTGTTGCATGGTCTTAAAGTTCAATTGGCATCCAATTGTGGCTTTTCTGCCGATTTATCTGGCCCAGTCAACGAGCGAGCCATTTGTCATCTTGGAAATGCCTATTATTTAAATGCGGTGCAAATTCGTAACCTACGCTGCAAAACCAATACCGTTTCAAATACGGCGTATCGTGGCTTTGGTGGCCCGCAGGGCATGTTTGTGATTGAAAATATCCTTGATGATATTGCCCGCTATTTAAACTGCGATCCGGTACATATTCGGCAAAAGAATTTTTTTGCGGAAAAACCGGGGCAAGGCCGTGACCGTATGCATTACGGTGCCGAAGTGCGAGACAATGTCGCACCAAAAATTGTCGAAGAGCTACTGGTTTCAAGTCGTTATTTCGAGCGAAAAGCCGAAATTGAGCAGTTCAATCGTGACAACAGCATCATCAAACGCGGTCTGGCATTGACTCCGCTGATGTTTGGTATTTCATTTAATGCGGTGCATTACAATCAGGCGGGTGCCTTGGTTTATGTGTACATGGATGGAACAGTGGCCATTACCCATGGCGGTACTGAGATGGGGCAAGGCTTATATACCAAAGTACGTCAGGTCGCTGCACATGAGCTTGGACTATCGATTGAAAAAGTGCGTTTAATTGCCACCGATACGTCGCGTGTACCAAATACCTCAGCCACTGCTGCATCGAGTGGTGCAGACCTAAACGGTAAAGCTGTGCAAAATGCCTGTATCAAGATTCGTGAGCGCTTAAGCCAGTTAGCTGCCGAAATCAGCCAGACAGAAGCATCGACTGTACATTTTGAAAATAATACCGTGAGCACGCAAAGCGGTTTGTCTTGGCCATTTGATGAACTGGTGCATCGTGCTTATATGGCCCGCGTACAACTCTGGGACAGTGGATTTTATAAAACGCCTGAAATCCACTATGATCAGGTCAATCATTTAGGCCGGCCATTCTTTTATTATGCCTACGGGGCAGCGGCGAGCGAAGTTGCGATTGATACTTTAACTGGCGAAATGAAAGTACTTCGTGCAGATATTTTGCATGATGTCGGCCGTTCGATTAATCCTGCAATCGATATTGGTCAAATTGAAGGTGGCTTTATACAAGGTATGGGCTGGCTGACCACAGAAGAGCTGTGCTGGCAACCTCAAGGGCCGCATGCAGGCCGTTTGTTCACGCATGCACCGTCAACCTATAAAATCCCGACCAGTCTGGATATACCGCCGGTATTTCATGTGAAACTGTTTGATAACAGCAACGAGGCCGATACCATTTACCGTTCAAAAGCGGTCGGTGAGCCGCCGTTTATGCTCGGGCTTTCAGTGTTTTCTGCCATTCGGCAAGCTGTGCAGTCGGCCATTCCAAAGGATGCGCCACTGGTACTTAATGCGCCGGCCACAGCCGAAGAAATCTTACGCGCAATTGCAATTGGTCGCGGTCAAGCGCTTGCAGAACGTCCTCAACCGCGTTTGAAATAAGCCATGCAACAACATTTACAGTGGTGGCATGATTTGGCACACGTTTCACTACATGGTTGTGCTGAATCATCGCCCGTGGTTTTGGTGACCGTGGTTCGTGCTGACGGATCCACTCCGCGTGAAGTGGGTGCAACGATGCTGCTCGGCTTGCGCGACGATCAGGTTTACCAGTCCGATACCATCGGTGGTGGGCATCTTGAGTTTCAAGCTTTCGATATTGCGCAGGCCATGCTGAAAGGTACCGATAAGCGAACGCTTTTTGTCGAACGTTTCAATTTAAGTGCACGGCTGGGGCAGTGTTGTGGCGGTGTGATGTGGTTGCTGTTTGAAAAACTCCAGCCACGAGAGCATGCTTCAATGCTGGCATCTGCTTATGCTGCGTGGCAATCAGGGCAACCTATCGAGCGGCAAGTACATGAAAATGGGCATTCGAACTGGCAAGTGACTCCAACACAGATGCCATCTACCGCTATTTTTGAAACAGGTGAAACCGGTTGGCGCTGGCAGCAGTATGTTCAACCCTATGCCATGAAGGTTTTGTTATTTGGTGCAGGACATGTCGGGGAGGCGATCGTACGGTGTTTACAACCAATCGGGGTGCAAGTGACATGGGTCGATAGCCGTGACAATATTTTTCCGCCAGATTTACTCAAACAGGTCAATTGTGTTTGTACTGATGTACCAGAGGCGGAAATTGCGCGGTTTGATCCGCAAGGTGCAATTCTGATTTTGACTCATGATCATCAGCAAGATTTGCAGTTGTGCATGGAGGCGCTTAAATCTTCACAATCACGCTTTGCTTATGTCGGAATGATTGGCTCTAAAAGTAAACGTGCCATTTTTGAAAAACGTATGCAGGCGAGGGGCTATGAGCAGGCCCAATTAGAGCGTTTGGTCTGTCCAATTGGTATTACAGGCATTAGTTCGAAGCAACCTGCCATCATCGCCGTTTCGGTGGTGGCAGAGCTACTTCAAATCTTCGATCAAAAGAAATGATGCTGTCGCATCATTTCTTGGTTTCATATTTTGGATTTTTCTCAGCACGTTTGAGCAAGACCAAAACAGCGCCTGTACCCCCCTGATTTTCTGGGGCACTCACAAAAGCCAGAACATCACGGTGCTGGCGCAGCCAACCATTCACGTAAGTCTTCAAAATGGCTTCTGGCCCTTTACCATGCACGATCTTAATCACGTTTTGGTTTTCGGCCTTAGCCATCTCAATAATTTGCAAGACCGCAGCACGCGCTTGTTCAACAGTACAGCCGTGCAGATCGACGGCTTCAAACCAGCGCATTTTTCCAGCTTTTAGGTCTTCAAAGACTTTATGCTGTAGCGTCGCAATGCGATAACTCAAACTGGCTTGGCTTGCGACAGGATTTAATGCCGCCTGCGTATCCGAAAGCTCAGCGAGTTCACTTTCGATCGCACCTTCAGCCGCCGCCCGTTTTGCTAAAATCTGAGCATCTACTTTTTTGCTGCGCTTGGGTTTGATATCTGCAACATTGCCATGATCAATCGGCTTGACACCTTGCAGCGCTTTTTTAAACAAATCTAGCTCTTCAGCCTTAAGATCCACTGGCTGATCGGCATTGTTTGTTGCATGCTCACTACGATTTTCAATGGCGTGTGAATGCGGCTGACTGATCTGCTTTTTAAACTGCTTTAATAATTTTTGCTGTTCTTTAGACAGCGCAGAATCTTTATTACTCATAGGACTCGTTTTAAATCGTAGCAGGGTGGCCAAACAATGCAGTAAAGGCCTGATCAGGTCGAGGTTGTTTCATAAAACTTTCACCCACCAAGAACGCATGAATATCATGTTCTTGCATCATTGCAATATCGGTTGGAGTGGCGATCCCACTTTCGGTTACCAATAAACGTGACGGATCAAGTAAACGCTTCAAGCGTAAACTGGTGTTTAAGTCTACATCGAAGGTTTTCAAATTACGATTATTGACACCAAGAATACATTTTTCGGAAAGTCTGAGCGCACGCTCAAGTTCTTCTTCGTCATGTACTTCAACCAATACATCCAGATTGTACTCAAATGCCGTTTTTGACATCTCTTCGAGTTGCTGATCAGACAAGCATGCCACAATCAGCAAAATACAGTCGGCATGGAGGGCACGTGCTTCAATCACATTATATGGATCGACCAAAAAGTCTTTACGCAGTGCAGGTAGCTGACAATTGTTGCGCGCAATCGCGATATTGTCATCATGACCTTGAAAGAAATCGACATCGGTCAATACCGACAAGCACGCTGCACCCGCCTGCTCATATTGCGCTGCAATTTCAGCAGGGTTAAAGTCGGCTCGAATCACACCTTTGGAGGGTGATGCTTTTTTAATTTCAGCAATCACGCCAGGGCGCTTAGCATTTAATGCACGTGCAAAGCCACGCACAGGTGAGGCCGCTTGTGCCAGCGCTTCGATATCTTGAAGGCTACGTTGCTGTAAACGCGCCGCAAGTTCTTCATGTTTGCGATCGACAATTTTACCCAAGATGGTATTTTGAATTTGAATCATTTTGGATAACCTCACGTGTTCGAATAGTGTTTGAGTGCTTTGGTAAACTCAGACAAAATACTCATTTTTTCGAGGGCCTGACCCCCATAAATAATATCATGTGCCAAGGCCACACCTTGCTTGTAACTGGTACTTAAGCCAGAAACATAGATGCCAGCACCTGCGTTTAATGCAATCATATTGGCTGCTTTTTCGCCGAGGTCAGATTTGTTACGCCCAAGTGCGTCTTTAATCAGCTTGAGGCTTTCACTCGAATCGGCCACAATCAAACCCGATAGCGTTTGTGAGGGAATTCCCACATCTTCGGGGTTTAAAACCCATTCGGTGATTTCATTATTTTTAAGTTCAGCCACATGAGTTGCCGAGGCCAGGCTGATTTCATCTAGGCCATCTTTAGAATGCACCACCATCACATGCTCGGCACCGAGTTGTCTCATCACCTCGGCAATCGGACGGCACAATTCATCTGAAAATACCCCAAGCACAAAGCGCTTTACCCCAGCCGGATTCGTAAGCGGGCCAAGAAGGTTAAAAATACTTCGTATGCCCAATTCACGTCGAGGCGCAACTGCGTATTTCATGGCTTTATGATGATTGGGAGCAAATAGAAAACCCACACCCATTTCACGGATACATCGCTCTGTTTGCTGCATATCTAAATCAAGATTAATTCCAGCCTGTTCAAGCAAATCTGAAGAGCCAGATTTGCTTGATACACCACGGTTACCATGTTTGGCAATGGTTGCGCCTGCTGCTGCAATGACGAAGCTTGAAGCAGTCGAGACATTAAACAGATTTTGACCATCTCCACCTGTTCCCACGATATCGACCAAATGTGGGATATCACTGACATCAATTTTAATGGCCAGTTCACGCATGACGCGTGCAGCGGCAGTAATTTCATCAATGCTTTCACCTTTCATACGAAGGCCCATCATCAGCGCACCAATTTGTGCGTCTGTCGCTTCACCTTGCATGATGCTGCGCATCACATCTTCCATTTGCGGCTGAGTCAAATGAATGTTTTTGGTAATGTGGTTTAATGCTTGTTGAATATTCATTTATGCATAAATCTCTAAAAAATTCTTGAAGATTTGGTGTCCGTGCTGGCTCAAAATCGATTCTGGGTGAAACTGCACACCTTCTACAGGCAGTGTCTTATGCTTTACACCCATGATTTCTTCGATTGAACCATCGTTCTGATTGGTCCAGCAGGTCACTTCCAGACACTCAGGCAAGGTCTCCTGTTCGATCACCAAAGAGTGATAGCGTGTCGCAGAAAATGGTGAAGGCAGGTTGCTAAAGATTCCCTTATCAGAATGATACATATCCGACAAACGACCATGCATCACGGTTTTCGCGCGAATCACCTGTCCACCAAAGGCTTGTCCAATTGCTTGATGCCCCAAACACACACCGAGCAATGGAATTTTGCCGGCAAAGTGATGAATGGCAGGAATTGAAATTCCTGCTTCAGTTGGAGAACAAGGGCCAGGACCCACCACCAAATACTTCGGCTGCCATCGTTCAATGTCCTCAAGAGTGACTTGGTCATTGCGAACCACTTTAACGTCTTGATTTAACTCGCCAAAATATTGGACGATGTTATACGTAAAGGAGTCGTAATTGTCGATCATGAGAAGCATTTTGTAAGCAACCTATTGATTCATAGATAAATATTAAACAAGCGATTTTATGTTACTCACAATGTTACTCACATATCGTAAAGTGTTGAATTGTGAATAGAAAAAAGTCGCTATGTGTTAGCGGCTACTTTATCAGAATTTATTGTCTTTGTGACAACCTTGTTCACATACGAATTTAAGTAGTAACTATAACGACCATCTTTGAGCGGAGGGTCTATTTCTCCTTTCTTAATTCTGTCGTAAAAAGTTACTTCAGTCATTTTCATGCGTTGAGCGAACTCTTTAATCGAAACTCGGCGCTCATCAGTTATGGAAACTTGACGTTTGATCTGCTGAAGTTCATCAAGAATTCTATCAAGCATATATTGTTCAATGATTATTTTGCTTATATTAATCTCCAGCTTATCTAATTGGCATCAAAACGCCGTTAAGATCATCTGTCAGTTCGACGTAAGCCGAGCTTTTCGCACTAGTTGGATAAAAGTATGTGTAAGCGAGTGGGCAAGGGGGGGGGAATCCCAAACTACGACAACGGCGATGCATTCACAATGCTTTGGCAGATCAAGACGGGGGTAGATCGATACCCGCGTGTTGGTGAAGAACTTTCGTATAAGTACAGGATCTGTCAGCAGGACTTTTTAGACATGCTCGATGATGTGATAGAGCAGCTGGATTGGGAGATTGAAAAAATAAAATAATAAAAGACGTACACCAAAGTTATGCTTTGATTATTGATCATGATGTATAAGCTATTCATTTTGATTTTGCTATTGATAGTTATCATGAATATGATAACCAGATAATTATTAATGTAATGCAAAGCATAAGGAGGAGAAGTGATTCTTGATCATATAAAAAAAACATCATTGATAGATCTATTAGCACTAATTACACCATGTC
Organism: Acinetobacter sp. ACZLY 512; assembly: GCF_023614015.1. Lineage (NCBI taxonomy): Bacteria > Pseudomonadati > Pseudomonadota > Gammaproteobacteria > Moraxellales > Moraxellaceae > Acinetobacter > Acinetobacter sp. ACZLY 512. The sequence continues at coordinate 209,197 of NZ_JAKIVI010000001.1, read as the reverse complement.
TGATTTTAATTGGTTTCAGTCAAAAAATAGGTTTTTATTCATCAGAAAATATAAATGCTTATTGGATGATTTCCTTATTTTCTCCAATAGATTTAATGATATCTAGCCTTGAAATCTATATGTATTATCTTCTTGCGTTAATATATTTAGAAAAAGTAATTGTCGGTAAAGAATCCTTAAAAATGGGTCTAATTAACTCAAATCTGGTCTTGTTTGGTAGTTTTGTTGGAATATTTTTTGTTACTGATTATGCCTTTAAATATTACTTATATGCAGCATCTAGTTTAAATCTGTTTGCTTTAGCATTTTTTGGCAATTATTCAGGTAAATTTGTAGGGCTTTTAGGTTTAATGTTAGCAGCACCTGCTTTTGCAGGTTTATTAGATGCAGGAGAAATTGCGATTCAGAAAAAGCCGCTTGTTGAGTTGGATGCATCTTTAGAGAATAAGAATTGGTATTTGTTGGATAAATATTCAGATAAAGCAATTTTGGTTAGCAGGCATAAGGGCACTAATTATTTCAAGATTGTAGAAATGAAAGATATAAAATTTATTGAGAGTGCAGCCAAATAATCACACAGCAAACCTGAACACTGACCAACGAACACTAACTCTATTCACTTGAGTAGGGTTTTTTTATGGCACGTAGATTCAAAACACCTGGTGCAGCTACAACGTCAGAACCAACGGTCGAAGACGTTAAGACACCTGAAGCGAATCAAACTGTTGAGCATCAGCCAGCAGACACCACCACACCAGAGCAAACGGCGGCTGAATCTACTACGTCAGAACCAACCGTCGATATTGATTACAGCGTTTTTTTTGAGGTACTAAACTTCCAACTTAACATTGCACCGAAGCTAACACCGAGCGTTCCGAGCCAGAAGCTCCAGCTAGGTAAGGTATGCAAGATAAGACTGCTCATTAAACTCGACAAAATAGGCGTAAAATAAGAAGCCAATAACAACAATTGGATATTTCCAAACTGTAAGCTCTGATTCCAGTTTTTATAAGCAATTCCAACCAAAGCGCCAATCACAATAATCATGAGGCTCATGCCTACATTTGGCGTTTGCCAAGGCTGATCACTCAGGCAAAATAACAGCCATAAGGCCACACTGGTCAGGCAAAAAAATAAGGCGATTCCATTTTTACCTTGGGCATAACGTGGCGTGAAAACACAATACAAGGACCATAAAATTGCACCACAAAAGGCCAGTGTATAAGCCAGTGGATTATTTGAAAGTGTTTGAATGAAGCCCTCAGCCGAAACAATGCTCGGATTGACAATCAAGAGCAGCCCTAAAATAGAAAGGATCAAACCGGCAAAGGCTGGCGCTTTAAAGTTGAGCTGTCCGAGTAGATAGGACAAAAACAAGGTGAAACATGGCCATAAATAATTGATCATGGCCAGAATAAGCGCTTCCTCACGTGTTTTGGATAAACCGATTGAGCACAAAAATAAAACTTCATAAAGTACGAAGCAACTGCCACAGATCAGCAGGTAACGTCGAGGCAATGTTTGCCATAGGTATTTCCTATCTATAAACGCCACGCACAACGCACTGATGCTATAAATTAGTGCAACACCCAAAATAGCACCCAACTGTTCAGTGATCATTTTCACGCCACTGACCATACATGCCCAGATCATGATAGAGGTAATACCGATAAGATTGGCTTTGCTGCGGGTCATGATGTCAAAATTATTGAATAAATCTGGCGTAGTGTATAAAAAGTGCATCGACATCACCACTGCATCGCGCAAATTATGCACTGGATTAAGCCAATTATTTAAAATTGCACTATTTTGATGCTATTTGTGGATTTTGTGAAAAGCATGCCTCAAAAATGTTTGAATATGGTGCAATTCAAAACGCAAACAGTATAATGGTTCAAACAGGTAGCTGGACGCGTATCTAATTTGAATTAAAATTCAAACAATTAGATGTGTTTTTTAAAGTTGGTACGAGATTTGCTTAATAACTGCCAACGACTAACACGCACTTCACAAGTGCAATAATACTTCATTGGAGCAAAATGAGCATGGCGAACAAGGTCCTTAAACTCATACAAGAAAGTGGCGCAAAATGGGTCGATTTTCGCTTTACGGATACAAAAGGGAAAGAGCAGCACGTTACTTACCCAGCTGATTCAATTGATGAAGATACATTTGAAGACGGTAAAATGTTCGACGGTTCTTCAATTGCAGGTTGGAAAGGCATTGAAGCATCAGACATGATCTTACGTCCAGATGCAGAAACTGGTTTTATCGATCCGTTCTTTGCCGAACCAACTGTTGTTGTAACTTGTGACGTTATTGAGCCATCTACTGGTCAAGGTTACGAGCGTGATCCACGTTCGATTGCTCGTCGTGCAGAAGAATATTTAAAATCAACTGGTATCGGTGATACTGCATTCTTTGGTCCAGAACCTGAATTCTTCGTTTTTGACGAAGTAAAATGGGAAATCGACATGTCTGGCGCGCGCCATACATTGATTGCTGAAGAAGCTGCATGGTCAACTGGTAAAGATTACGAGTCTGGTAACTCTGGCCACCGTCCACGTGTAAAAGGCGGTTACTTCCCAGTTCCTCCAGTAGATTCTTCGCATGATATGCGTGCTGAGATGTGTAACAAAATCGAAGAAATCATGGGGCCTGGTCGTGTAGAAGTACACCACCACGAAGTTGCATCTTGCCAGTTAGAAATTGGTGTAAGCTTCAACACTATGGTTCGTAAAGCAGACGAAGTACAACAGTTTAAATATGCTGTTCACAACGTTGCGCACCAATACGCTAAAACTGCAACCTTTATGCCTAAACCAATGGTTGGCGATAACGGTTCTGGTATGCACGTTCACATGTCAATCTCTAAAGATGGCAAGAACTTGTTTGCTGGTGATGAATATGCAGGCCTTTCAGAAATGGCGTTGTACTTCATCGGTGGTATCATCAAGCATGCGCGTGCTTTGAATGCAATCACAAACCCATCTACAAACTCTTATAAGCGTTTGGTTCCACACTATGAAGCACCGATTATGCTTGCTTACTCAGCGCGTAACCGTTCTGCTTCTATCCGTATTCCTTACGTTTCTAGTCCGAAAGGCAAGCGTATCGAAGCACGTTTCCCAGATCCAATGATGAACCCGTACCTCGGTTTCGCTGCATTGTTGATGGCGGGTATCGACGGTATTCAAAACAAGATCCATCCGGGCGAAGCTGCTGATAAGAACTTGTACGATCTTCCTCCTGAAGAAGAAGCAAAAATTCCTACAGTTGCACACAGCCTAGATATGGCACTTGAAGCGCTTCAAGCTGACCATGAGTTCTTGTTAAAAGGCGGCGTGTTTACTAAAGAAATGCTTGATGCATATATCGAACTTAAAACTGAAGATGTACGTCGTCTTAACACGACCACTCACCCAGTTGAATTTGATATGTACTACAGCTTGTAATACGTCTCATATAAAAAGCCTGCAAGTCGCAGGCTTTTTTATTGGCGATTTGTTGAGTTATCAACAATCCAAATGAATTCGTTTATACGTATTAAGAAATGCTTTTTTCAATGCCGCGATATACGCAGATACCCCAGATCAAACCTGCCACAAAGCACAAGCTGATATATAGTCCGATCAGGCTTGCTTCAGGTAAAGTTGAATCAATAAAAATATAACGATGAATCAGCGTCAGAAAAGTAAAGCCACTGCCCCAGAAAATACCACCGTAGAGCAGAATAAATTTTAATTTATCGTTCATCATGCCTAACCATAATCGGTCTAATCACTAAACGGCATCTATGATAACTCAAAATAGCGACAATGAAAAAGAATTAATAAACATAGAACAACAAAGCCGAATCGCACCCTTGCTCAAAGCGTTTAACTTTGCCCGATTTCGGTTACACTATAGTTTGTGAATGTAGTGGATTGCACATGCAGAAAAACCAATTAAATCAGAGATACAATGATGATTTAACGCCAGAATTAAAAAAATGGTTATGTGCATCAGGCTCACTGACCCAGCAATTGACCGATCTTGCACATGGTGCCTTTTCAGTGAAACCTATATCGGAGCGTTATCGGCAGATGTCTCGTATAGACAGTCAATGGATGAAAATGCCAGCGGCACATATTGCTTGGGTGCGTGAAAGCTTACTCTATGGATGTGAAGCACAGCCATGGGTTCAGGCCAAAAGTATATTCCCCATTTTAAGCTTGCAAAAAAAAGCCCGTATTTTTAAACATATTGGTAAACAACCGATCGGCCGATTTTTATTTCAGCGAACCACGCCTGAGTGTGAGCGGCGGATCATACGTTTAAATGAGGGGTGGACTCGGCAAAGCTGTTATACGTGGCACGGTTGCAAATTTATTGTCCAAGAAACTTTTCTGCCTTCGTTTGAAGCGTACTTACAACATCATCGCATTTAAGGATAGATATGGCATCCGTACAATCGATCACCTGGCGAGAACGACTTACAGCATATTATTATCTGTGCCGTTTTGATAAGCCTATTGGGACTGAGCTGGTATTTTGGCCTACCATGTGGGCACTATGGATTGCAAGTGCAGGGGTACCCAATTTAAAAATCCTGCTTTTAATGTCTTTAGGTGTATTGTTTATGCGCGCAGCAGGCTGTGCAATTAATGATTTTGCCGACCGTAAAGTAGATGGACACGTGGCCAGAACCAAAACGCGTCCGCTGGCAACGGGTGTGATTCAGCCGATAGAAGCCATTTGGGTGTTTTTAGTTTTGGTCGCTGCAAGTGCCTGCCTATTGCTGTTTTTGCCATTAAATACGTTTTACTGGTCGTTTGGCGCATTGTTTCTCGCGTTCATTTATCCTTTTATGAAGCGCTATACACACTTACCGCAAGTGTTTTTAGGAGCAGCCTTTTCGTGGTCTATTCCGATGGCTTACACTGCTGCAGGCCAAACACCAGATCTGGTTTGTTGGTTATTGTATTTTGGTAATTTGGCATGGACGGTTGCCTACGATACACAATATGCGATTACCGATCGCGAATATGATCTGAAAATTGGTGTCAAATCGACCGCGATTCTATTTGGTCGATACGATATCGTCATTATTTCTTTATTACAGATCAGTAGTTTGGTTTTGATTGGTCTGGCTTTATTCATGAAAGACCTACTTTTTCCGTGGGGCATCATTGGATTGCTGATTGTCGCTGCCGATTTTATTTATCAATGGACCAAAACCAGAACCAAAGATCCACAATGGTGCTTCTGGGCATTTCGACACAATCGCTGGGTCGGGCTAATGATTTTTATCGCGATTTTTATGGGATTGATGACTCAATAAAAATAGACCGCCAATGCATTGACAGCATATTGAATCAAATTAAAAAACCGATCATAAATGATCGGTTTTTTAATCGTTCGTTTTCAGCTTTATAGCGGATTATTTGTAAGCCAGTTGCCCAAACAAATAAACCATAATAATCAACGTAAATACGGTAGATGAAACTAAAGCAAATTCTAATGTTCTCATGTGCCCCCACCTTTATATTGTAATTTATTGTATTGAGTATTTTTTATACACCATGCTAATAAATAATACAAGAGATCCCTTAGTATATTCTCAGCATATATTCAGCACAATTATAGATAAAACACATATAAAACAAGAAAGCCCCATGTGCGCGTTACGGCACATGGAGCTTAGAATTCTTCAAAACTATAAAATGATTAGAAAAAATTTATAGAATCAACACATCTGTCATTTACGCTTTTAGATGATCCTCGAACTCTTCACCGAGCTGAACTGCCAAAGAGTTACCCGATAAATCACAAGTCACTAGCCCATATTCCTTTTTAAAGCTAAATGTAAAACCTTTGCCATCGGCTAGGTTTTTAACCGAATAACCTAACTTTTCTAACCAAATACGAAATGCAATTAAATTTTTTGCTTTAACAACTTTCTTCACTTCAAAATTCCTTCTCATGTAACGCTGATATCTAAATTAATAAGGGTTTTGATTAAGTTTTTAAAGGGCTAAACTGTTTAAATATTTTTCAACTGATTAATATTGTTTATTTAATCAGCAGTAGATCATTTAAATTGACTCAATAAATTGGTTTTAAGTCTTAGTTTTTATCTTAATCTATTGAATTTAAAGATAATATTTAAAATAATCCGTTTTTTAAAAGTTACATATTGTGTTTATGATGAGTTGTAAATAAATATGTAACTTTAGTCGTAGTGTGTCAAAAATTATCTTTAAGCGTACGAATTCGAGCAAACTCTTCAACGCTTTCGGTACGTAAAAATGGATTGGTCGCCAGTTCAATTTCAATACTGGATGGTAAGGTGATGATATTTTGTTCTCGCAACTGCTTTACCTGTTCATAACGCTCTTGTAGTGCAAGATTGTCGGGTTCGATGGTCAGGGCAAATTCGGCATTAGACAAGGTGTATTCATGGGTACAATACACTTGGGTATCTGTTGGCAGTGCAGCTAGTCGGTTAAGTGAATGATACATCTGTTCAAAGGTGCCTTCAAATACACGTCCACAGCCCATCGCAAACAAGGTATCACCGCAAAATACACTACGTAATGCTTCAACAAAATAGACAATATGCCCTAAGGTATGACCAGGCGTTGCAACAACTTCTACATGTAGGTCATGAAACTTGAATTGATCATCATGTTGTAGTGCATTTGAAATCAAATGAATTTTACTGAGCTCTTCACGCGGGCCAAATACAGGAATTTGGGTACCTTCGATCAAGTCTGGCACACCGCCAATATGATCTTTATGCCAATGTGTTAGCCAGATTTGCGCAAGCTTGAGCTGATGTAATTGGCAATAGTCCTGAACAGGTTTTGCTTCCGTTGGGTCGATGACCACAATTTCTGAAGTATGGGTGTCTCGAATAATCCAGATATAATTTTTAAGGCTGTTTTTTACATCAATATAATCAATTTGATAACGCATGACGGATAACCTGATCAAATGGTATGTACTGTTTTTATTTAATCACGATCTGCGTAGTGCAGCACCAGTAGATACGAAAAAATACAGCTTCAGATATAAAAAAACCCTCCGGAGAGGGCAGCAATCTAGCGAAGTTTAGAGAGCCAGTCGCCCAGCATTTGAATAAACTGCACCAGCAATAATAAGATGATGACCGTGAGAATCACCACACTGGTATCGAAGCGTTGGTAACCGTATGAAATCGCCAAGTCACCAATTCCGCCGGCACCTACTGCACCGGCCATTGCCGTTGCACCAATTAGACTAATAGTGGCTGTGGTTAAGTTTAAAATGAGTGAGCTACGTGCTTCTGGTAAAATAAACTTGAAAATGATTTGAAACGGAGAGGCGCCCATGGCTTGCGCAGACTCAATAATACCTTCGTTGACTTCAAGCAAGGAGGTTTCAATCAATCGGCCCATATAAGGACCAATATAAATAGTCAAGGGAACAATTGCGGCCCATGTTCCAATTGAACTTCCCACTAAGAATTTAGTCAAAGGAATCACGGCAATCAACAAAATGATAAATGGCAGTGAGCGCAGGGCGTTTACAATTGGGTTAAGCAAGTGATAAATAAATCGGTTAGGTAAAATACCGTTTGGTCGTGTCACCAACAGCACAATTCCTTGGATAAATCCCCAGATGCCACCAAACAGCAGCGAGAAGCACACCATGTGAAAGGTTTCTTGAAGCGCTGTGACAAACTGATCAATCGAAAGTGAACTGTTCCAAAACGGTTGTGTCAATTCGGTCAGCCATTGCACAATTACGTCTCTCATACTTGTTCTCCACTTTGATTGACACTGACACCATGACGCTCTAAAAACTCGATCGCTTGCTGGATAAGGGTGTCGTCACCAAGTAATTGAACAAACATTTGCCCAATCACCGTGCCATCAATTTCGGTCATATTGGCAAACAAGATATTCAGACTGATATCAAACTGCTTGATCATCGATTGAATCACAGGTTCTTGGGCTGATTTGCCTAAAAACTGTAGTCGATAAATACTGTGATGATGCTGATGTTCGAGCTTATTTAAAATATTGACCGGTAAATGTTGTTGCAACACGGTCTGGATAAAGGTTTTTGTCGTTGGGTGCTGTGGACGGCTGAAAATTTCCACGGTCGGCCCGGTTTCAATCACATGACCAGATTCCATTACAGCCACATGGTCACAAATAGATTCAATCACGTCCATTTCGTGAGTGACCATCACAATTGTGATGCCTTGCTCCTGATTGATCTTTTTGAGCAATGCCAGTACGGATTTGGTGGTCTGTGGATCGAGCGCGGAGGTGGCTTCGTCACAAAGTAAAATTTTAGGGTGATTGGCCAGCGCACGTGCAATACCGACACGTTGTTTTTGACCACCCGATAGCTCATCTGGAAAGGCATCTTTTTTATGTGCCAGATCGATGAACTCAAGTAGCTCCATCAAACGTTTTTCGCGCTCGGCTTTGCTATAACCCAAGAGCTTCATTGGCATTTCAATGTTTGCAGCCACAGTTTTGGTTTGCAATAAATTAAAATGCTGAAAGATCATACCTATATTTGCACGTTCCTGACGTAATGATGCTGCATTCAGGGCGGTAAAATCTTTTTGATTGATAATGACCTGTCCCTGTGTTGGGCGTTCGAGCAAATTAATCAAACGAATTAAGGTACTTTTACCTGCACCACTATAGCCAATAATGCCAAAGATACTGCCCGCCGGAATATCCAGATTAATCTGGTCCAGTGCGCGAATCGTTTGGCCTTTCAGCTCGTAGTGTTTAGAAATGTTTTTAAATTGGATCATGTCGTCAGAAACTATACATAAAAGAAAAAACAGGCAAGTCAACCTTGCCTGTTTCAATTACACCATTATATTACTATTTTGATTCAGTAAGGTAGCTAATCGGCTTATTAACATCCACCTTCGTACCACCAAACTTCTCATCAATGAATTTTTTCACTGCTTCTGTATGGTAAAGCGTACCTAATTTTTGCAATACAGGATCGTTTTGACGTCCTTCAGCAGTCACCAAAAGGTTGACATACAGTTTAGTCGACTGATCTGCTGGCTCATAAAATACGGCATCTTTAAGAACGTTCAAGCCGCCTTCCATAGCTAAAGTGTTGCCTAGCACAATTCCGTCAACATCGCTTTTTACACGAACAGCTGTTGCCATTGGAATGGTTTTAAGCTGAATCTGTTTCGGATTTTCAATGACGTCGTTGGTTGTGCCCTGAATTGGGTTAAAGTCTGCTTTTAATTTGATTAAACCAGCAGTTTGCAACAATGAAAGTGCACGTGCTTCATTTGCAGCATCGTTTGGAATTGCAATGGTTGCTTTTGCTGGGAACTGATCAATTTTTTTGTATTTGTCAGAATAAAGTCCCATTGGTTCGATATAAGTTGTCGAAACGGGTGCAACTTTATCTTTGCTTTCGGTGTTGTAAGCGACCATGTAGTTATACGACTGGAATGCATTGACATCGATTTCTTTGTTTGCCGTCGCTTTGTTCATTGCCACGTAGTCAGTGAAGTTTTTCACTTCAAGATTAATACCTGCTTGTTTGGTTTCAGGTAGTGTCGCAATAAATTTCCAAACGTCGGTATCAGAACCTGTAGACGCCAGCACGATCTTTTTAGTCTGATCTGCAGCAGCTGCATTACCTTGCTCAGGCTCTTTTTTGCTACAACCAGCCGCAAGCAATATGCTTGAGGTAAGAACAACACTCAATACTTTTTTCATCAGGTTTTTCCCAGTTACAGCGTTTTAATATCGTCCGGATATCATACTGTGTGTACATGATGATGTGTAGATGACAGTCATCCCAATCCAACGTTAAACGCAATAAAGTCAGTTAATCTTAAAAGTAGGCGAGTATAGTGTTTTTTGATCAGAACGCAAAACAATATAAACAAAAATATATATGAGTTTTTCTGAAAAGAGTTATTAGCCTGAGAGGCATCATAACAATAAAAAAACGCGCAAAAATGCGCGTTTTTTTAAGCTTTAAAATTAGGCTTGTTCGCGTGCAATCGCGCGGTATCCAATATCGCTACGATATTGCATGCCTGCAAAAGTCACCTGACCGCATACCTCAAGCGCATTGATTTGTGCTTCAAGTACGGTATCGCCAAGCGCAGTTACGCATAATACGCGTCCACCCGCAGTGATGATATGACCATCGGCTGTCGTGTCTGTGCCAGCATGGAAGATTTTAGTATCTTCTGGCGACTGGCCAAGACCTGAAATCACATCGCCTTTACGTACAGTTTCAGGGTAACCTTCTGCTGCAAGCACGATACCAATCGATTTACGCTCGTCCCACTCGGCTTCACTTGGCAACTGACCCTCAAGACCTGCTTGCACAAGATCCACCAATGATGATTTAAGGCGCATCATGATTGGCTGAGTTTCAGGGTCGCCAAAGCGGCAGTTGAACTCAATCACACGTGGTTGACCTTGCTCATCAATCATGAGGCCAGCATATAAGAAACCAGTATAAACATGACCGTCTTTGGCCATACCATCAACCGTTGGTCGCATAATGTCTTTCATGACACGATCAAACACGTCTGGAGTAACCACAGGCGCAGGGGAATACGCACCCATACCACCAGTATTTGGACCCTGATCACCTTCAAAAATACGCTTATGATCTTGAGAAGTGGCCATTGGTAAAATATTTTGACCGTCGATCATACAAATGAAACTGGCTTCTTCGCCTGCGAGAAACTCTTCAATCACGACACGTGAACCCGCATCACCAAATTTATTGCCTGCCAGCATGTCATCAATGGCTGCAAAGGCTTCCTCATTGGTCATTGCGACGATAACGCCTTTGCCAGCTGCAAGACCGTCAGCTTTAATTACAATCGGCGCGCCGTGCTGCGTTACATATGCTTTTGCAGCATCTACTTCAGTAAACACATCATAAAATGCTGTTGGAATCTGATGCTTTTTCAGAAAGTCTTTGGCAAACGCCTTAGAGCCTTCAAGCTGTGCGGCATATTGTGTTGGGCCCCAAATTTTTAAACCAGCTTCACGGCATGCATTGACCACGCCATTGACCAATGGTGCTTCTGGACCAACAATAATCAACTCAACCTGATTGTCCTTTGCAAACGCAATGATGGCTGGGTTATTTAAAATATCCAGTTCAACATTTTTGCATTTGTCTTCGGTTGCAGTGCCTGCATTACCGGGTGCAACAAACACTTGAGTGACTTGCGGATCTTGAGCGATCTTCCATGCCAACGCATGCTCACGACCACCGCTACCGAGAACGAGAATATTCATTGGGTTCATACTCCATGAGTCGAGAACCAAATCCTTCACTTTACCTTGCTGCTTGAGTACAAGACCCTCTCACATGGAGAGGGTAAGTCAAGATAAAGAACCGGAAAGTTTCTTATGCTTTAAATGAGTTTTAATTAGTGGCGGAAGTGGCGCATACCTGTAAAGACCATGGCAATACCATGTTCGTTTGCAGCAGCAATAACTTCTTCATCACGCATTGAACCGCCAGGTTGAATAATACACTTAATTCCAGCTTTTGCTGCATTATCGATGCCGTCACGGAATGGGAAGAATGCATCCGATGCCATCACAGCGCCTTCAACCACAAGGCCTGCATGTTCTGCTTTAATTGCCGCAATACGTGCAGAGTTGACACGGCTCATCTGACCTGCACCAATACCAATGGTTTGACGGCCTTTTGCATACACGATCGCATTTGATTTCACATACTTGGCAACTTTCCAAGCAAAAATCAGATCATCGATTTCTTGTTCTGTTGGTGCGCGCTCAGTTACTACTTTAAGGTCGGCTGCCTTGATCATGCCAAGATCTTGATCTTGTACCAGTAGGCCGCCATTTACACGCTTGTAGTCGAGTTGTGCTGCACGTTCATCAATTGCTGGAAGTTCGCCACATACCAATACGCGAACATTTTTCTTCGCACCGGTAACCTCAAGTACGCCATCAGCAATACTAGGTGCAATAATTACTTCAACAAATTGACGCTCTACAATCGCTTTTGCTGTTTCAATATCAAGTTCGCGGTTAAAAGCAATGATGCCACCAAATGCAGATTCTGTATCGGTTGCATATGCCAAATCGTAAGCAGCTTTAATGCCATCTAAAGATACGGCTACGCCACATGGGTTAGCATGTTTAACAATCACACAGGCAGGCTTTGCAAATGACTTAACACATTCAAGTGCAGCGTCTGTATCGGCGATGTTGTTGTAAGAAAGCTCTTTACCCTGAAGTTGCTTCGACGTAGAAACAGAGGCTTCAGTGGCTTGCGGGTCGATATAAAATGCAGCTGACTGATGCGGGTTTTCACCGTAACGTAAGTCTTGCGCTTTTTGAAGCTGTGTATTAAAGGTACGTGCAAATGAATCTGCCTGACCTTCTTCTTTACCCACACGTGCGCCAAGGTAAGACGCGATCATACCGTCGTATTGAGCGGTATGTTCAAATGCTTTAACTGCAAGATCAAAACGTGTCTCGTATGATAATGCGCCGCTTTGCTCAAGTTCTGCAATCACTGTCGCGTAGTCGCTGGCATTGACCACGATACCAACAGACGCGTGATTTTTTGCTGCAGCGCGAACCATTGTTGGGCCGCCAATATCAATATTCTCAATGGCATCTGCAAGAGAACAGTTTGGCTTCGCCACGGTTGCAGCAAACGGGTAGAGGTTGACCACAACAAGATCAATCGGATCGATGTTGTGTTCTTGCATTACGGCTTCGTCCAGACCACGACGAGCCAAAATACCACCATGAATTTTAGGGTGAAGTGTTTTTACACGGCCATCCATCATTTCTGGAAAGCCAGTGTGTTCTGAAACTTCAACTACAGCAATGTTATTGTCTTTGAGTAGCTTGTAAGTTCCACCAGTAGATAAAAGCTCTACCCCAAGTTTCGCAAGATTCTGAGCAAATTCAACAATTCCTGTTTTGTCAGAAACAGAAATCAAAGCGCGTTTAATAGTCATGATAAAGTCAACGGTTTAAGTCAAACAGATTAAAACAAATAGGCATAAAAAATGCCCACGAGAACGTGAGCATTTTATCAATTATTCACTCATCAAACCGTGAGCTTTTAACTTTTTACGTAAAGTCCCACGGTTGAGCCCTAAAATTTCAGCAGCGCGGGTTTGGTTACCACGCGTATATTCTAGAACAACAGATAAAAGAGGTTTCTCCATTTCTGCCAGCACCATGTCGTAAACTTGTGATGGTTGCTCACCTTGCAGTTGTGCAAAGTAATGGCGAACTGCGCGATCCACATGGATGCGTAGAGCAACATCAGATTGTGCAGTAAAAATAGGAGATTTGCTATTCATGCGAGTTAATCCGAAAATCAAATACCGCTTGGGTAAAGCAGTATATAAAAGTGGTCTAAAAATTACTGAACCCCGTTTTAGATCCTAAAACAGTGGTTCTAAAACTTGGAAACAATTAGCTTGCCACAACTCCTCACATTTGTATGAAAAATAAGCGTAACAATAATTTAATATTTGTTACCGCTGCGATTTAAAAAACAAAAAAGCCACGCTACGCACTATCTTCTGATAAAGCACGCATGACAATAATGATTATTGTGAGTAAATCGCGAGGACGATGTAGGGCTAAGCTTTCGTGGCGCGTATCATACCATTGTCTAAACAAAAGTGAGCAAATTAACTGCATTTTTTTTAAATTTTTTGTATTTTTTTTGAATATCTAGGCCTTATAAAACCTAACTTAGAGCGAATAAAACGATTTTAAAATTTGCCAATCGTAAATTCTAATTAAAATATCGGGTTTGGATAGATTTATTTAATCGTACTCAAGCTGATATGATTTTTTATATTGAATAAACTCGATATAAAAAGTGTCATTATCGTCTTCGAATTTATTAAGTCATTGTATAAGCATCACGATTGAACAGGTGAATTGATGAAATATGATGCGCAGAGGCAGGTAAATGAGTCATCACCCGACATGCTGTCGGCAAGCGGACTGAGTCTTTAAAGAAACCAGCAATTAATATAATGCGCGTAGTTGACGCAAGATTTCATAATGCGCCGCAAGCTCTGGATTAAACCATACAATCTGCAACAATAATAAGCCAAATAAAATTAAGTTAATCACACACCAGATAAGATAGTATTTCCAGTGTTTACTTTTCCGTTGTTTTATTTGCTGCTGACGCAAGTTGTCACGGTCACTCGATAAATACAGCAATGGAGAATTTAAGCTGTCTATACTTTGAAAATATTTTAAATTGTTGAGATAGGTTAATAAGTCAATATTGGAGTTTTCAATTTTCTGCTGAAAAATCTCAAGCACATTGGGTTTTTCATTGTCATGCTGTATGGCGGATGTAACATGATGCAGCTCATCAAATTTATCAACTAGCGTTACTGGTACATACAAATGTGTGATGGCATTAAAAGTGAAATTACACTTTGCGCAACAAACCATACCCTGAGCCAGCGTAAGCTGTTTTTGCGTTACGTGGTAAATCGTTTTGCACTGAGGGCAGCGGGTTTGTTTGGCGCTCATGTATAGACCAGCCTCGTCTAAAGCTTACGCGTGGCGTTTTCCAGAAATACGACACCAGTTTTCTTCGCGTTTCTCGATTTGCAAGATATCAAAATACTGCGTGTAAACGGCAGAGACATCTTCAACCTGTTCTTCGATCACGCCTGCAAGTGCAAATTCGCCTTCGGGTTTTAGTAGCGTTGCAAATTCTGGTGCCAGCATCATGAGTGGACTAGCCAAAATGTTTGCCACTAATACATCAGCTTGAGATTCTTTTGATTTAAATTCTGCATCGAACTCTTCAGGCAAACCTACATACAGACGATCAAGTACGCCATTGAGTTCGGCATTTTGCTTGGTTGCAAGTACCGCTTGCGGATCGATATCGGTGGCATATACCTTTTTAGCACCCAATAAAAGCGCTGCAACGGCTAAAATGCCTGAACCACAACCAAAATCAATCACCGTCTTGTCTTTTAGATCGGTTTGCCCCAACCATTGCAGACATAAGAATGTACTGGCATGATTACCGGTTCCAAAAGCTAGGCCCGGATCAAGCTTAATATTGACTGCATCTGCATCGGGTGCTTCTAGCCACTCAGGTACAATCCAGAACTTCTCGCTAATTTGGATCGGATCATAGTAATCCATCCATGCGCGTTCCCAGACTTGATCTTCAAGTTGTTCATGACGCATTGGTGCATTAGGCAATTGCGCACTTAAAAACGCTTCAAGTTTGGCAACATCGATTGGATCTTGCTCATCTTCCTGATAAATTCCAGTCACAATCACTTTATTCCAAAGCGGTGTTTCGCCTGGAAGCGGTTCAAGTAATGCCTGATCTTCTGCATCATCTAAAGTGACACTGACTGCTCCGAGTGACAAAAGCAATGTTTCAGTGAAATCAACGTGTTCTTGATCGACAGTAATGTGTATTTGTAACCACTTCACGGGAATGAGACCTAAATTTTCTTCTAAAGCGGTATTGTAACGGATAAATGCAAAGCCAGAACATTAATTTCTTAAGCCATACGATTTATCCGTATTTATGGCGCTTTACTCGGTTTTTATAGCCATCTTATTTTTAGTCGTTATGGGTGAATAACGCTTCAACATACTGCCGAAGAGGGCAGCAAAAATGTACATGAAGATTGAGTAAATAGCGGCTGGCATGGCGATGGTGGTACTCGATAAAATCGTGAGCGCAATGGTCATGGCCAATGTACTGTTATGAATCCCAATCTCAAACGCACAGGCGCGAGCTTGCGTACTATTAATACCGAAGTAGCGTGGTACAAAGTAACCAATGAACAGGCTTGCAAAACAAAAAAGTGCAGTTGCCAGTCCGACTTGAGTAATGTACTCCATAATATTATGTCGCTCTCTGGTAAGCGCTGCCAAAATAATAAACACCAAAAAGACCACAGCAAAGGTGCGTACGGGCTTATGCAAGCGGTCTGCCAGACGAGGCAAAGTATGCCGTATAATCATGCCCAAGCAGACTGGAACCAAGATGATTAAAAACACTTGAATCACTTTACTAAACTGTAATCCGAGCTGCTGACCGTCATTAATAAAGTGTTGAATTGCAAGATTGACAATAAAAGGTAAGGTAAACGCGGCGATGACCGAGTTGATTGCAGTAAGCGTAATATTGAGTGCAATATCACCTTGATATAAATAACTGAATAAATTTGCTGTGGGCCCACCCGGTGATGCGGCGAGCAACATCAAGCCAACGGCAAGAAGGGGTGAAAGACTTAACAGTTTGCAGATGAAAAAAGCAATTCCAACCAGAATGACCAATTGACATACTAATGCCAGTAAAACTGCCTTAGGGTGCTTAGCAACGCGTGTGAAATCCTGAGGGCGAAGTTCCAGACCAAGCCCAGCCATGATAATGGCAAGCGCAATGGGGAGGAATACCGTAATAATACCTAAATCCATTTTTTAAATCCTGAATGAGCTGTTGTTTTAATTCTGTCGTGACTTTTATGTTATTTCATAGATCATTGATACATAGAAAAACACAGGTTATTAAAACCTGTGTTTTTAATGGGCGAAATAATTTGAATCGTTTGGGTTATGGCGCAGGTGCTTTGAACTGCAGTTTGCCATCGGCGTTTGGCTGACAGGTACCATTGAATGTGACACCTTTGTAGCCATAAGAGGCCCAGTCACCTTGCTTTTTCTTCATACACGCTTTTATCTGAGCATTGGTTTCTGCTTTGGTCATTTCAGCATTTGCCATACTCATTGCTGCTAAGCTGACAATTGCCACAGAAAAAGTTTTTAACATGATGTTTTTCATTTTGCATACCTATTATATAAATTTGATTTTGAAAGTGATTCATAAGTGGTGGTACATTTTTTATTCTAAAATTGATTTTAAAAAAGTCTATTGCTTTCTATTTTAATACTGAAACAAATTGTCAAAACCTGTGTGCGACTATGAATTTTGTATCAATAATTTTGTAATAACATGCATGATCCTAGGGTGAACTTTGCTATAATGTTCCGTCTTTTTTTTCTGGTGATTTTTTGCCATGCATTATCCTAAAGTTTATGATGTTATCGTGATCGGTGGCGGGCACGCAGGTACCGAGGCGGCATTGGCTGCTGCACGTATGGGACGACAGACTTTGCTCTTGACTCACAACATTGAGACTTTAGGGCAGATGAGCTGTAATCCGGCCATTGGTGGTATTGGTAAATCGCATTTGGTTCGCGAAATTGATGCCTTGGGCGGTGCTATGGCGCTGGCAGCAGATAAAGGGGGGATTCAATTTCGAATTCTCAATTCAAGAAAGGGTGCAGCCGTTCGTGCTACGCGTGCACAGGCAGACCGTGTACGCTATAAAGCGGCTATTCGTGATTCACTTGAAAACCAGCCAAATCTAGATATTTTTCAGCAAGCAGCCGATGATCTGATTGTAGAAGGTGATACCGTCAAAGGTGTTGTCACCCAGATGGGCATTCGTTTTGACACCAAAACAGTGGTTTTGACCACAGGTACGTTTTTGGGCGGTGTGATTCATATTGGCTTAGAAAAGTCGAGCGGTGGTCGTGCCGGTGATCCGCCTTCTATTGCTTTGGCTGATCGTTTACGTGAGTTAAAACTTCCGGTGGGACGTCTTAAAACAGGTACGCCACCACGTATTGATGCACGCTCGGTTGATTTTTCTGTCATGACGGCTCAGCCAGGTGATTTTCCATCTCCTGTGATGTCGTTTATGGGTGATGTATCCATGCATCCAGAGCAGGTAAGCTGCTATATCACACACACCAACGAGAAAACTCATGACATTATCCGTGGTGGACTGGATCGTTCACCAATGTATACGGGCGTGATTGAAGGGGTTGGTCCACGTTATTGCCCATCTATTGAAGACAAGATTCATCGTTTTGCCGATAAAGATTCACATCAGGTATTTTTGGAGCCTGAAGGGCTAGATACGCACGAACTTTATCCGAACGGGATTTCAACATCATTGCCGTTTGATGTTCAGTTTGAATTGGTTCGTTCAATTCGCGGGATGGAAAATGCCCATATTTTGCGTCCAGGCTATGCCATTGAATACGATTATTTTAATCCGCAAGCATTAAAATTTACTCTAGAAACTAAAGCGATCCAGAACTTGTACTTTGCAGGTCAGATCAATGGCACAACCGGTTATGAAGAAGCTGGTGCGCAGGGTCTATTGGCGGGTCTAAATGCAGCACGTCGTGCATGGGATCAGGAACAATGGACGCCTAAACGTGATGAAGCATATATGGGTGTGCTGGTCGATGACTTAATTACCTTGGGTACGAAAGAACCCTACCGTATGTTTACCTCACGTGCCGAGTATCGCTTAATGCTACGTGAAGATAATGCAGATCAGCGTTTGACCCCGATCGGACGTGAACTTGGATTGGTCGATGATATCCGCTGGGCAGCTTACTGTGAAAAAATGGAAGCAGTTGAAACTGAAACGGCACGCTTGGCGCACCTTTGGGCTGCACCAAACAACCCAATGGGTAAAAAGTTTGTCGAAATGACTGGTGCCGACTTAAGTAAAGAGTGCAGTGCAATCGATTTGCTTAAACGCCCAAACATTAACTTTACCCAAATTGCTGAGCTTACAGGTTCAGATGTTGCTGTACATGTGGGTGAGCAAATTGAGATTGCAGTCAAGTATGAAGGCTATATCAATCGTCAGCACGAAGATGTCGCACAGCTCAAGCGTCTTGAAGAAACAAAAATTCCAACAGATTTTGATTATGACGCTGTATCTGGTTTATCAAGAGAAATTACGCAGAAGCTCAAAACCGTTCGTCCTGATACGCTAGCTCAAGCGCATCGCATTCCGGGTGTAACTCCTGCAGCCGTTCAGCTCATTATGATTACTATCCGAAAAAATGCGCAATTAAAGAAAACAGCATAGTTTAAGCCTTATGCTGAACAAAAAGCCCAATTTTGATTGGGCTTTTTTTATGAACGTAAAGACGAAAGCAGAAATACTGTTAAACATTTAAATGCATATTCTGTGCGTTTTTTCTTATTTTTCATCTGATCAAATTTTTTCTATAGTGTCTTTACATTCTAAAGCAAGAGGTAATGTTTATGACCATGAAATCCATTCGTTACAACGGTTATGACCTTGCATGCTGTTTTTCATGTATGGCTTAACACGTATTACGGGTGTCACACTGAAGAGCGGGGCTTCATGTGGCAAGTTCTGTACAATAAAAACTGACAGCGCAAAACTAAGAACAGCAATAAAAACGATTTTCAAGAGAGCATAGTTGCTCTCTTTTTTTTTTATTCTTCTATTTCATTGACGGCTTGATGAAGTTCGGCTGGTTCAATATGAATGAGTTTTTTACCAAAACTTCTGAGCCACCATACCAATTGTGATGTAAACGGCACTTCAGCGCTCACTTCATACAGATTTTCATCGATCATCTGAATATGCTGTTCTTTGGTAAGCTGGCTTTCGTAAAAGCTCTGCGCCGTACTTTCATTAACGGTGAGTTTGAGCTGAATCATCTCGGTCGGTTTACTGTAATCAAAACGGAAACCAAGGGCACCCGACTCAATGTAGTCATCGATATCGAAATCGACGGGGTGCAAAGCGCGCGAATTCAGTACAGTTGCTGATTTAAAACGGTGCAAGGCAAAGGTTTGCACTTCACTTTTACCATGACGAGTACAGATCAAATAAATAATTGCACCTTTTTGAACCAATGCAAGTGGATTTAAAATATAGGTTTTTTCATCTGCCTGAATATTGCGTGGTGTGTAAATACATTCGATTTGCTTGTCTTGCAATAAACCTTCGTAAATTGCCTGCTGAGCCTGCTTGTCGACAGTGGGTGGAATCAGAGGTTGGCTAGCAGGTACAATCCGAACGCGATTGATCCACTGTCTGACGTTATTTTGAGTAGACAGGCTTCGACGAGCCAGATCAAACCATGGGTTCATTTCGTCGATCAAACTGGGTGGAAGTAAATGTTTGAGATGCTGTTCCACCATCATAAACGTAACGGCCTGAGAGCTGGTCATGTGCGGTAAACTTTGTAGCGGTGCATCTGCTCGCCAGCGCCATCCCTGAGGAACGGTTTTATTGCTTTCGATTGGAAATCGTTGTGCAATCTGGTTTAAATCTCGCTGTATGGTACGCAAACTGATTTCAATGCCTTCACGCTCTAAAATTTCTTGCAATTCACGTGTGCCCATCCATTTTCCGGTCGAGAGTCGTGATAAGATGTGCCACTGGCGAAAGAGGCTATTCGATGTTTCTTTTTCTTGTGAAGACATAAGCGACTAAATCAAACAAAATACTTTAATTACCTACACCTTAAAAAAACTATTTTGGTTTGGCAAGAATGTAAGAACAATATTGCCTATATTTTGATACAGGTTAATAGATGAAATACATCACAACTCGGTTCATTATGTAAGACAAGAAACACAAAGAGACAGCGAAATGGCATCATATTTGCTAGTCATAAAATAAGTAAACGAGAAAGGCGAGGTCTGTATGTTAGAAGAAGAGAAAGACTTGCATACGATAAGTGAGCATTATATGAAAGAAAAATTGACCAACGTTTTATCAACCCAGCCTTCGTTTCTGAACCAGCTTAGCGTAAGCACAAATCTTTTTGATCAACTTAAATCTAAGTTTTTTAACGAGATGCTGGATGATGTAACGTCTAATGGAGAAGCATCAAAAAAAATTGAACAATGGCTATCGACTCATTCATTGGAGGAGTTAAAACAGTTAAACACTCATGCGAAGCAGCATTTTTTGTATGAGGGAATTACGTTTACGGTTTATGGCGATCAGGAAGGAACAGAGCGAACTATCCCATTTGATCTTATTCCACGAATTATTGAAACAAAACAATGGGAAAAAATTTCTACAGGTTGTGAACAGCGGGTTAAGGCACTTAATTTATTTTTAGACGATATTTATCACCATCAAAATATACTCAAAGAAGGTATTGTACCGCATACACAAATTATGACCCACGAAGCTTTTCAGCCACATATGCTGAACCACAGTTTAAAAGGGCAGGTTTATTCACAAATTAGCGGTATCGATATTATTCGAGATGGAAAAGGTGAGTTTTTTGTTTTAGAAGATAATCTACGTACACCTTCTGGTGTTTCATATATGCTGGAAAGCAGAAAAATCAGTAAAAAACTGATGCCAGAACTTTGTGTTGCAAACAAGCTACATGAAATCGAACAATATCCAACAGTGCTCAAGGCGATTCTGGCCGAAAATGCACATGTGGATAATCCTTTAATTGTGATATTGACACCGGGTCGATTCAATAGTGCTTACTATGAACATGCCTTTCTCGCCCGAGAAATGGACGTTCCTTTAGTCACTAGTCGCGATTTGTATGTTGAAAACGATACGGTTTATGTCAAGACGATACGTGGTCGTCAACGTGTCGATGTGATTTATCGTCGTATCGATGATGCATTTTTAGATCCGCTTACATTTAGACCTGACAGTAGCTTAGGTGTACCAGGTTTGATGTCTGCATATTTAAAAAATCGTGTGGTGATTGCCAATGCACCGGGAACGGGTGTGGCCGATGACAAATCGATTTATCCGTATGTCGATGACATGATTAACTTTTATCTGAATGAAACTCCAATCTTAAAGAATGTCCCGACTTACCAGTGCCGCCTGGATGAACATCTAGACTATGTACTTGGTAATCTTGAGCGTCTGGTGGTTAAAGAGGCTCAGGGCTCGGGAGGATACGGAATGTTGATTGGGCCAAAAGCTGAATCTGCTGAAATTTCCGAATTTAGAAAAAAAATCCTTGCGCATCCGCATTTATATATTGCTCAACCTACACTCGATCTATCGGTTGCTCCGACATTAACTCAGGATGGTATTGCTGAACGTCATATCGATTTACGACCATTTGTACTGACTTCACCTGATCGCACTGAAATTGTTCCTGGTGGTTTAACCCGAGTTGCCATGAAAGAAGGCTCTCTTGTGGTTAATTCTTCACAGGGTGGCGGAATTAAAGATACGTGGGTTGTTGATGCACTGCATTCCTAACTAAATCAGGAAGGAACTTTATGATTTTACTTAGTTCAAACGCGAATAATATTTTTTGGTTAGGGCGCTATTTAACGCGCATCCAGTACTTTTGCAATAAACTCCCTTTTACGGACGATCAAAAGGCAATTGATTTTAGTCATGCGTTTTGTTTGCCAGCTTATGATGCTGCATCACTCAACACCTTGGCACTTGATCCTGAACAGCAATTTTCATTAATGAGCCAGTTTGCAGTGGCACGCGATAATATTCATGAACTGCGCGCCGTATTGAGTGCAAATACATACGCTGAAATGATTCAACTAGTGAAAAATGCCAGTAGTCAGCCGGGTTATATATGCGATGTTGTTTCGGAATGTAATGAGCTGCTGGAGTCTGAATCTGAAGATGTCT
Source organism: Acinetobacter sp. ACZLY 512 (assembly GCF_023614015.1). Classification (NCBI taxonomy): domain Bacteria; kingdom Pseudomonadati; phylum Pseudomonadota; class Gammaproteobacteria; order Moraxellales; family Moraxellaceae; genus Acinetobacter; species Acinetobacter sp. ACZLY 512. The sequence continues at coordinate 186,687 of NZ_JAKIVI010000001.1, read as the reverse complement.
TTTTGTTTTTTAGTTTGGGTCAAAAGCTTGAACTGCTAGACAGTCTGATACGGTTTAAACAAGACCCATCAGCGGTATTAAATGAAATCGATGTGATTGTAGGGCTATTAAATGAATTGGGATGGACTGCACTTGATGATGCTTGGATTTCATTGAAGCAGTCTCCAGACACCATGTCACTTTATCACTTTGGCGATCAATTGCAGTTAATGTTTGAGGGAACTGCATGAAGTTAATGGTGAACCATCAAACTCATTACCATTACAGTGAAATGGCGTGTAACAGTATCCAGTATATCAAGATGGTTCCCCAAAGTTCAGCGCATCAAACTGTACATAACTGGGACATCAGTGTCCCAGGTGTACATGATGTTCAGCGCGATATCTTTGATAATATTTGGATGACTTCGTCGCAACGTTTTAATTATCTGAATCTCACCATTATGGCGCAGGGTATAATTGAGTTGTCTCCTCAAAGTGGTGTAAACCATGCACTGCACCTACCTGTGGAATTGTTTTTGCAACATACACCTGCGACACAATGCTCGGTTGAGATGCTGGACTTTGCGATGTCTATTATGAGTAATAAAACGCTCAATAGTTTGCGTGTTTTGAGTGAACGTATCTTAAGTCACGTCTCGTATTTGCCTGAATCGACAACAGTGCAAACCACTGCGGAGCATGCGTTTGAGTTAAAAAATGGTGTGTGTCAGGATCATGCCCACATTATGGTGGCAATGTGTAGGGCGCTTGGATTACCTGCGCGCTATATTTCTGGTTATTTGTATGATAATAATTCGCCGCACTTGGCCAGCCATGCATGGGCGGAAGTGTATTTTGACGAAAAATGGCATTGTTTCGATGTCAGTAATCAGATTTTTGAGCCAAACACGTTAATTTATGTTGCAATAGGACGTGATTATTTTGATGCCGCTCCTGTACGGGGGATTCGTGAAAAGGGGGGTATTGAAAAGATGATATCAACGGTGCAAGTGTTGGCGTGTTAGATGGAAGTGGAATATATGACCTATTGTTGTGCATTACGTTTAAAAGATGGTTTAGTGTTTATAAGTGATACACGAACAAATGCAGGTGTGGATCAAATCTCGGTTTTTCGCAAACTTTATACTTTTGGTAAAGAAGGGGATCGTATTATTGCGATTCAAACTGCCGGAAATTTAGCAACGACTCAGGCGGTGATTGGACATTTGCGTAATCAGTTAACGTTGCAAGAAGAGCCAAATATTTATACGCTCAATACCATGTTTGAGGTGGCGCAGCATGTTGGGCGTACTTTACGTAAAATCATTGCAGATGTGACCGATGATACCCAAGAACAAAGTAATTATTATTGTAACTTGTTGGTAGGCGGACAAATTGGTAATACTGAAATGCAGTTATATCATATTTATCCTCAAGGGAATTTTATCTGTGCCACTAAAGATACGCCATTTTTTCAAATTGGCGAAAGTAAATATGGTAAGCCGATTCTAGACCGTGCGCTTACCTACGATATGCCACTCGATGAAGCTGTACGCTGTAGCTTAATTTCGTTTGACTCGACGCTCAGATCAAATGTATCTGTGGGTATGCCACTCGATTTGCTGGTTTATCGTGCGGATACATTGAAAATGCCAAGAGGGAAACGAATCACTCAACAAGATGAGTATTTTCAAAAGATCAGCCGACAATGGTCTGAGACTTTGCGCCGTGGTCTACATGAAATTCCTAAACCTGAAGAAGACTATCTGGAATAAAGACTTAAATTTATTCCAGATAAATGCAGTCAGCTCAATTTAAATTTTTTGACGCTGTGGACGTTGCGTAAGACGACACAGCAGTTCATAGCCGATCGTTCCATTGGCTTTAGCTACATCATCGACCAAGCGTTTTTCGCCCCACAATTCGACTTCTGCTCCAAGTTCAATCTGTTCATCTGTGATATCAATAGCCAGCATATCCATACTCACGCGACCAATCAGTGGCTTTAATTGGCCATTTATTGAAACATAATTTTGTTCAATAAAGGCACGCGGGTAGCCATCACCATAGCCAATCGAAACGATGGCAATGTCCATTGCATGGGGTGCAGTAAATAGTGAACCGTAACCAACACGATCACCCGTATTAAGATGATTAATTGCCATCACACTGGCAGTTAAACGCATAACCGGTTTCAGGCCTAATTCTTCTACACTTCGATCTGCAAATGGGCTTGCACCATAAAGCATAATACCTGGGCGGACATAATCAAAATGCAACTCTGGCCAGTTATAGATCGCGGCTGAATTACAGCACGAGAGCTCAATAGGTGCGCATTGAGATTGAATGCTCAGCAGGGTGTCGATCTGCTGCCGATTCATAGGATGATCAGGCTCATCTGCATTGGCAAAATGCATAGTTAAAACACAGTGAAAACCTTCAGATTGTAGTAATTTAATTACATCTATAATCACTTCTGGTTTAAAACCCAAGCGGTTCATGCCGCTATTGAGTTTGACCCAGACCTTAAGTCCTTGCGCAATATATTGTGTTTTGTGAGCAAGCAGCCAGTTTAACTGCTCAGCATGATGAACCACGCATTCGAATCGGTGCTGAAGTACAACAGGCATTTCTTGTTCTGAAAATACGCCCTCTATGAGTGTCACAGGGTGTTGATAGCCAGCTTGTCGGATTTCTAAGGCTTCACTCAAGCACGCCACCCCAAATGAATCTGTGGCATTTAAGGCATCTAAACAGTCTTTGACACCATGCCCATAAGCATTGGCCTTGACCATACTCACCACCTTGGCATTTGGTGCCAGCGCTTTAACACGATTAAAATTATGCTGAAGTGCTGTTTGGTCGATGTAGACTGTCGCTTGACGCACCCTGATTACTCCCTTGCAAATCTAACTTACTCTTCGTCATCGTATTGGCTGTAATACTCTGGCGAGAGATTACTAAAACGTGTGTACTGTCCCTCAAAAGCCAATCGCACAGTACCAATTGGGCCGTTACGTTGCTTACCAATGATAATTTCGGCGGTGCCTGCTTCTTTAGATTCTTTGTTATAGACTTCATCACGATAAATAAACATGATTAAGTCGGCATCCTGCTCAATCGCACCCGATTCACGCAAATCAGACATGACCGGACGTTTATTGGGTCTATTTTCTAAACTACGGTTGAGCTGAGATAGTGCAATCACAGGACATTCCATCTCTTTGGCAAGTGCTTTTAAACTTCGTGAAATTTCACCAATCTCACCTACACGGTTGTCACCCATGCCCGGAACTTTCATGAGCTGTAAATAATCGATCATGATACAGCCGAGTTTGCCACCATGTTGTTTGGCAATACGTCGAGCCCGTGCACGAACTTCTGTGGGTGGAAGTGCAGAGGAGTCATCGATGTACAAATGCTTTTCTTGAAGTTGTAAAATTGTACCTGTGACTTTCGACCATTCATCGCCGTCGAGCTTGCCCGAACGTAAATGCCCTTGATGCACTTTGCCATAAGATGAAATCAGACGCATGGCAATCGAATCTGCGGGCATTTCCATCGAAAATACCAACGCAGGTAAATTACAGTTGAAAAGTACACTTTCGACCAAATTCATGGCAAAAGTAGTTTTACCCATTGATGGACGTGCGGCCACGATAATCATATCGCCAGACTGCATTCCGTAAGTTTTATTATCAAGCTCAAGAAAACCAGTAGATAGCCCGGTAATATTGCCATCAAGTTTCGATAGTTCATCGAGTTTGGTGATGACATCTGCGGTTACCGAGCTAATCGATTTTGGGCCTGCATCTTTTTTGTTGTTATTGTGCTGTTCGGCCAGCGAAAAAATATTGGTTTCAGCTAAATCCAAAATTTCGCTGACCGGGCGACCTTTGGTGTCATAGGCATTTTGTAAAATGTCACTGCTGACCTTGATCATGCTTCGAAGTGTTGAAAATTCTTTAATTTTATTGGCATAGGTTTCAAGATTGTAAAAACTCGATGGCGAATCTGCCATTAGTTGCATTAAATATTCTTCACCGCCAATGGCATCGAGTAGATTTTGTTTGAGTAACCAGTCATTGACCAATACAGCATCGTACGGAGAGTTCTCAAGGGCTAATTTTTCAATAGCACGATAGATATATTTATGGCGTGTCGCATAAAAATCATTTTCTTTGAGTAAGTCACCCACTTGTTCAAAAGATTCGGCAACGGTCATTAAGGCTGCCAAAACAGCTTGTTCAATAGCTAAATTATGCGGTGGGGTACGAAATTCTTTTAACTGACCTGAGTCACTCACTTTACTCTCTGTGTTTGGAGAATTTTTTGTAAAATTGGCATTCGCCTGTGACATAGCAAGACCTAATAAAAAGATGAACCAAAAACCAAGTGCCTATCTTAATGCAAATGCAGCGGAACAGGACAAATAAATTCATTGAAAATTGTGTAAGCAGTACTATAGTCTATTCAATCAACACTTTGATGATAAGCACACAAAACACTGAGGTAGATTGTACAGTGGTATTAAGGGAAAAGATGATTGAAGGTGATCTCTATTCGATCATTCATGAAGAGATGAGATATTCAATCTCTTCATGCTTATTTTGAGTAAAATAAAATTTAAGGCTTGGCAAACCAGTCTTTTTCAAACTTGCCATGTTTTAATCGATAAAGCGAAAGCCCATAACGAAGATTATTATGAGCTGCATCTTTGACAAATCCAGTATCTTTCCCAAGAGAATAAAGAAATGCATCGATCAGCAGTAGAGTGAAGTCGATAAACCACCAAAACCCCAGCCCACCTAGCGTAATTAATTTTAAAAAACCACTCAGTTTTTTTCCAAGATAGAAGCGATCTAGGCCTAGAATTCCAAAGAACATGGCAAGAATAAGAGCAACAATTCGATTTTTCTTTTTCATCGTTATGACCATCTATAAATCATCGTGTATAAATTCATCATTTTAATAATAAAAAAAGCATGCTAAAAAGCATGCTTTTTTTGTGAAGCAAAAATTACTCAGATACGATTGTAACGAGAACTTCTGCAACAACATCATGGTGCAATTGGATTGCGATGTTGAATTCACCAGTGTGACGAAGCGCACCGTTTGGTAGGCGTACTTCAGCACGGTCAACTGCAAGACCAGCATTTGTTAATGCGTCTGCAATATCACGAGTACCGATTGAACCGAATAGTTTACCTTCGTCACCAGCTTTCGCAGTGATTACGATGTTAACTTCGTTCAATTGATCAGCACGTGCTTGAGCAGAAGACAAAACTTCAGCTTCTTGTTTTTCAAGTTCGGCACGACGAGCTTCAAAAGCAGCAGTGTTTGCTTCGGTTGCAGCAACAGCTTTACCCTGAGGGATCAAGAAGTTACGGCCATAACCAGCTTTAACTGATACTTTGTCACCAAGTTTACCTAGGTTTTTAATGCGTTGTAATAAGATAACGTCCACAGCTCACCTCACTTATGGTTGTCAGTGTACGGAATCAAAGCCAAGTAACGAGCTTGTTTGATCGCAAGCGCGAGTTGACGTTGATAACGAGCTTTAGTACCAGTGATACGGCTAGGAACGATCTTGCCGTTTTCAGTGATGTACTGTTTTAAAGTGTCGATATCTTTGTAGTCGATGTACGCAACATTCTCAGCTGTAAAGCGGCAGAACTTGCGACGACGGTAAAAACGTGCCATTGATGTTCTCCTTAAGCTTCAGCAGATTCTTGAGCTTGTTGTGCTTCTTCACGTTGAGCTTTACGCGCACGTTTTTCTTCAGCACTTTTAGCAAGTAAAGATTCTTCAGTGATTGCGTTTTCACGACGGATAATGATGTTACGAATAATTGCATCGTTATAACGGAACAATTCTTCAAGCTCATCAAGAGTCGTTTGACCACATTCAACATTCATTAGAATGTAGTGTGCTTTATGAATCTTGTTAATTGGGTAAGCCAATTGACGACGGCCCCAATCTTCTAGACGGTGAATTTGACCTTCAGCTTCTTTAATTTGTGAGATATAGCGTTCAACCATACCCACAACTTGATCGCTTTGGTCTGGATGTACCAAGAGTACGATTTCGTAGTGACGCATTGTCAGCTCCTTACGGTTTAAACAGCCCCTAACCATATTGTGGTCAGAAGCAAGGAGTCATAGCTTAAAAAGCCATGTCGCAAAATAGCGAGGCTAGATTATAAAGAATAACGGTATTGAAAACAAATGAATTAGCAAAAACGACGTGATTTATTTCTGATGATATATAAAATAATCCTCTCTTATTAAAAGAGAGGAAGATTTGGAGCAGGGGACTGATAACTAAAACTAAAGCTTAAGCTCAATAACGTAATCAAAATTACAGAAAAGAGAAACAAACGCTTTGCCCAGAGTTGATCATTTTCTGCCTTGAAACCAATAATCGACAAATATAACCAGTATGCACTGAGTGCATTGAAGGTGATCAGGAAGAAAATATTGGTATAGCCAAAACAGTACAGTCCATTTAGAACCGCCGCAAAAAGTACAATGTAAATTAAACATTCCACTTTGGTTCGAAAGACGCTACGTGCAACAGGAAGAATAGGAATCCCAGCATTTTTGTAGTCATCAAATCGATAAATCGCAATGGCCCAAGAATGAGGCATTTGCCACAGCGCATAAGCCAAAAATACAAGCAATGCCGCAACATCAAATTGCTGACTCACTGCCGTGTAACCAATAACCGGCGGACATGCTCCAGAGACACTGCCAATGATAGTCTGATGAATAGATGTGCGCTTCGTCCAAAGACTATAAAGCACCACATAAACAACAAAACCAATAAAAGCAAATGCAAATGAATACGGATTTACCCAAAACCATAAAATACCAAACCCAATTAAACCTAAAGCCAAGGCAAAAATGAGTGCAGTAGTAGGAGAAATGGTTTTTTTCACTAAGGCACGATTTTGTGTACGCTCCATTTTCTGGTCGATATCTTGATCAATCACATTATTGACCACACAACCAGAGGCGACAACAAAAGTGGTTCCTAGAAGAGTAAGGATAAGTAAAAGGAAATCTACATGGCCTTGGGCGGCTAAAAAGAAGCCGCCCAAGGTGGTAATGAAATTACCAAACAGAATTCCTGGTTTTGTCAGGAATAAATACTTTTTCAGCATGACAATCAGTTTAGATCATCATGTTGAAATGAAGGTAATTCATGATCCATACCGAACCGACTAGCAAGATAGCAATCGTTAAAATGGTATAGATAAATGCAATAAGATTCCAGCGTTGTTCAGATGAGGTATTCATGTGTAAAAAGAACACAAGTTGAACCAATACCTGAGCAACGGCAGTAATACCGATTACAGTCATGAGTAGGCCACGACCAAACCCTCCAGCCATAACCATTCCAAACGGAATAATGGTTAACACGACTGATAGGATGAATCCAATCGTGTATTGCTTGAAGTTACCATGTGAAGCGCCAGAAGCATTATGATCATGACTCATTAGAGAACTCCCATTAGGTAAACGATACTGAATACACAGATCCATACGATATCAAGGAAGTGCCAGAACAAGCTTAGACAAGCAAGACGACGGGTGTTTGGTAAAGTGAGGCCTTGAGTCTTGATTTGATACATCAAAACAAGCATCCATACCAAGCCAGAAGTTACGTGAATACCGTGCGTACCTACTAAGGTAAAGAACGCAGATAAGAACGCACTTGTGCTTGGACCATGTCCAGCGTGAACTAAATGATGAAATTCATAAAGTTCCATACCAATGAACGATGCACCAAAAATGAAGGTGACAAAAAGCCATACAATCACTTGGTTGACGTTCTTTTTGTATGATGCAAGAACCGCAAAACCAAACGTTACAGATGAGATCAAGAGGGCAAATGTTTCAGTTAAAACAAAGCCTAATGATTCACTGAACAAATCGTGTGCTGTTGGTGTGCCTGGTGGAACATGGCTGCTCAATACAGCGAACGCGATGAAGAGTGTACCGAATAAAATCAAGTCACTCATCAAGTATGTCCAAAAACCAAAGACCGTTAAGTCCGTATCATCATGTTCATGATGATCGTCGTGTCCATGGTTTTCGTGATGAAGTACTTCAGCCATTTACTTAGTCCTTCTTCAAGTGTTTTTCAAGTAACGCGTAACGTTCGTTTTCGATACGCTCAACTTCAGCAGCAGGTACGTAGTAATCCACTTCTTTTGTGAATGAACTGCGAATCAGGCTTACAACTGAAGCAATAAACGTTACTGCTACTAGCCACCAGATGTGCCAGATAAGTGCAAAGCCCATAGCGCTGATAAACATCGCCATAACAAAGCCAGCTGCACGGTCTGTTGGCATATGAATGTCTTCATATTTAGTCGGGCGTGCATACGCTACACCGTTTTCTTTGTCAGTCCAGAACGTGTCAATACCACGGATTTCAGGAATTTTAGCAAAGTTATAAAACGGAGCAGGAGAAGAGGTAGACCACTCGAGCACACGACTATCCCATGGATCGCCTGTATGGTCCATGTTTTGATGACGTTGTAGGAAACCTACAATAATTTGCATCAAGAAACATGCAATACCGATTGCAACAAGCACGGCACCAAAGAGTGCAATAGCCAAGTACGGGTCCCATTCAGGGTTGTCATATGTATTCAAACGACGAGTCATACCCATGAAACCAAGGATATAAAGCGGCATGAATGCAAAATAGAAACCAAAGAACCAGAACCAGAACGCTGCTTTGCCCCAAGCTTCATTAAGCTTCCAGCCAAACATTTTTGGCCAGTAGAAAATGATACCTGCAAACATACCAAATACCACACCACCAATAATAACGTTATGGAAGTGAGCAATAAGGAACAGGGAGTTATGAACCAAGAAGTCTGCTGGCGGTACAGCCATAAGAACACCGGTCAGACCACCAATACCAAAGGTAACCAAGAAGCCGATTGTCCAAAGCATTGGCGTTTCGAAAGTGATACGACCTTTATACATGGTAAATAACCATGAGAAGATTTTCACACCAGTCGGAATTGCAATGACCATGGTCATGATACCGAAGAATGCGTTAACGTTGGCACCAGCACCCATAGTAAAGAAGTGGTGTAACCAAACGACGAACGCAAGCACAGTAATTGCAATTGTTGCATACACCATTGATTTGTAACCAAAAAGTGTCTTGCGGGAGAACGTTGCAACAATTTCTGAATACAAACCAAATGCTGGAAGTACCAAGATATATACTTCAGGGTGACCCCATGTCCAGATCAAGTTCACATACAGCATTGGGCTACCGCCAAGCTCGTTTGTGAAGAAATGGAAGCCAAAGTAACGGTCAAGCGTTAGCATAGCTAGAGTTGCTGTTAGCACAGGGAATGCAGCAATAATCAGTACCGCAGTACACAAAGATGTCCAGGTAAAGATTGGCATGTCCATAAGTTTCATGCCTGGTGCACGCATTTTAATGATGGTAACAAAGAAGTTAACACCAGATAAAAGTGTACCTAAACCAGAAACCTGAAGCGCCCAGATATAGTAATCAACACCCACGCCTGGTGAATACTGAATACCAGATAGAGGCGGGTAAGCCATCCAACCTGTTGCAGCAAACTCACCAAGTACAAGCGAAGCCATCATCAGGCCAGCCGCACCAGCAAATAACCAGAAGCTTAAAGAGTTAAGCAAAGGGAATGCTACGTCACGTGCACCAATCTGTAGTGGAACAGAAATGTTCATCATACCCACTACAAGACCCATCGCCACGAAGAAAATCATGATCACACCGTGTGCGGTAAAGATCTGATCGTAGTGGTCTGGATGCAAGTAACCTTCACCACCGCCACGGGCGAGGAAAAGTTGAAGACGCATCATGATCGCATCTGCGAAACCACGCAAAAGCATGATCACGGATACGATGATATACATGATACCAATCTTTTTATGGTCTACAGTTTTAAACCATACATTCCAGAGGTATCCCCACTTTTTAAAGTAAGTGATCCCGCCAAAAACAGCAATTGCACCAATTGCCATAATGACCATGGTAACGAGTACAATCGGCTCTGTTGGAATAGAATCCCAACCCAGTTTGCCAAAAATCATATCCATGTCTTATTCCCCTTGAGCAGCGTGTGGAGCTGCAGCATGAGTGTCTGCCGTTGCATGTCCAGCAGAGTGATCAGCACCATGATAGTTACTCATGTAACGATTGATAACTGTTTCAAACAATTTAGGTTCAACCGAAGAGTAATATGTCACAGGGTGTGGTTTGTTCGGGAACGGCTTCATCGCTTCAGCTTTCGCAAGAGCTTCTTCATCACCAGCAGCTTTGGCACGATTGACTAAAGCTTCGATCTGGTGTTTAGAGCGGTCACCGTCTTTAAGCGCAGCAAGTTCTGGTTGATCAAGAAGACCTTTTTGAACAGCGGCAGGATTAATTGTATTACCCTTACCAGCTTTTACTGCTTCAACCCATTGAGCAAATTCAGCGTCAGTTACACTGTGCGCTTTAAAACGCATTTGTGAGAAACCGTAACCTGAGTAGTTTGATGATATACCGCGGAATACACCAGTTTCATCAGCTTGCAAATGCAAATGAGTTTGCATGCCCGCCATTGCATAAATCTGTCCGCCTAACTGTGGAATGAAGAACGAGTTCATCGTAAAGTTAGAGGTGATTTTGAAGCTTAATGGAGTTTTTTCTGGGAAACGTACTTCATTAACCGTTGCAATATTTTGTTCAGGATAGATAAAAATCCACTTAAACTGTTCAGCAATAACCTGAATAGTCAAAGGTGCTTTATCTGAATCCAGAGGGCGGTATGGGTCATACTTGTGGGAACCCCACCAAGTTAACCAAGCTAGAATACCAATAATAATGACTGGAACACCCCATACTACAATCTCGATTGCAGTTGAATGTGCCCATGTAGGTTTATAGTCTGCATCTTTATTCGACGCGCGATATTTCCAACTAAACCACAGTGCCATGATAATTGATGGGATAACCACCAATAACATTAGGTAGATCGCAGTCATCATGAGGTCGCCTTGACCCTGACCCACTGGACCTTTTGAATTTAGAAGTACCATATCACCACCACACCCTGTTAAAAGTGCGGCAATCGTAGATAAAGACAATACAGCTAAAATCGTTTGTCTCATTTTACAACCTCGGTGAAGAGTCCCATTCCCGTTTGAAAAAACGGGATAGCGATAAAAGTGTCGCATGATTGAGAAGAATAATTTCTATGTAAAATAGAACATATTTCTCGATCATGAGACACTGCTACGTTGTAGGGCATTATGCCTGATAACGACAAACTAAGCTATACAAAAGTCGCTTTATATGCCTGTTGATAAACCTGAGTTTTTCACTCGGTTTAGCTTATTCTAGCGGTTTGACAGCAGGCACATCAAGCTCAAGAAATGAACTGCGCAGTGTAAATTTTAAGCGATAATTATTTAGAAATATCAATCACTTTTGTTTTTGCAAGACGGTCATGTAAGCTGTTGTTTCCTTTTGAGAAAAACAAAACGAGATCGGCAATAAACACGATGGCGATTAACGGAAATAGGCTCACGAATTGTGAAAGAATAATGAACAAGAAAGAGCGAATAAAAAATCCACGGAATTGGCCCACTAACTTGTTGGTTGTGGCGTCGACAATTTGTAATTTGAAAAGTTTCTTGCCGATCGATTGACCGCTTTTTGAGATCAAAAAGTTTTGAACAAACAGCAACCCGAGGGTGTAGGCGAGTAAGACCATCGGAACCCAAGATGGCATATTGTTGGACATGGCTTCTGCGATTTTGATCTGTTCGTTCACATCAAAACTTTGTGCTTGCTGGATCAGGTCACGAGGTAAAAAAGCCAGTGTCACTAAAATCTGTGGCAACGTAAAAAGTAAGAGATCAACCAACTTCGCAGAAATACGCTTTCCTACTTTGGCTGGCGTGATGATCGCTTTGTTATTCACTTGAACGTGTTTGATCACATCATTGTGATGAATTTCTGCTGACGGTAATTCATACGCTTGAGTTTGTGGCATTTGTGGCTGATAAAAAAGTTTACCTTGCGTTAACTCACCTAAGGCTTTCCATTCGGTCATACCTTCATGCCAAGCCAAATCGGTCAAGAGCACCTGTTGACTCGCCAACATCTGATTCAGTTGTTCTAAGGTGTATGGGCCAGCTTGTTGATTATTGCGCGCCAAATAAATTTGCATAAGTCTTTAATCTCAACATCCAATGATGAAAAAAGACCCACGAATGGGCCTTTTTTACGAATAATTAGGCTTGCTTGATTTTTTCTTCTGCTAAGAAGAACCATGTATCAAGAACAGAATCTGGGTTTAATGAAACAGACTCAATACCTTGCTCCATAAGCCATTTAGCTAGATCTGGATGGTCAGATGGGCCTTGTCCACAAATACCCACATATTTGCCTGCCTTACGACACGCATGAATAGCCATTGATAACAATGCCTTAACTGCTGGATCGCGCTCATCAAACAGATGAGAAACAATACCAGAGTCACGATCGAGTCCGAGCGTTAATTGAGTTAAATCGTTTGAACCAATCGAGAAACCATCAAAGTGCTCCAAGAATTGCTCGGCAAGTAGGGCATTGGTTGGCAATTCGCACATCATGATCACTTTAAGACCATTTTCACCACGCTTAAGACCATTCATTGCCAAGAGTTCGATCACTCGTTTTGCTTCTGCAACAGTACGAACAAACGGAATCATAATCTGGATGTTGGTAAGACCCATTTCATCACGTGCTTTTTTCAATGCACGGCATTCAAGCTCGAAGCAGTCGCGGAAGTTGTCCGATACATAACGGCTTGCACCACGGAAGCCCAGCATTGGGTTTTCTTCTTCTGGCTCGTAAAGCTTTCCGCCAATAAGGTTGGCATATTCGTTCGATTTAAAATCTGACATACGCACAATGACTGGCTTTTCAGCAAATGCAGCTGCCAAAGTAGAAATACCTTCAACCAGTTTTTCGACATAAAAATCGATTGGTGAGGTGTAACCCGCAGTACGCGCCAGCACAGCAGCACGTGTTTCACGTGGCAAGCTGTCGATATTCAGTAACGCTTTCGGGTGAACACCAATCATACGGTTGATGATGAATTCAAGACGTGCAAGACCAATACCTTCGTTTGGAATTTGAGCAAAGTCAAATGCGCGGTCTGGGTTCCCCACGTTCATCATGATTTTAAACGGTAGTTTTGGCATTGACTCAATTGAGTTGCGCTGTACTTCAAAGTCCAGTGCGCCTTCATAGATAAAGCCTGTGTCGCCTTCAGCACATGAAACAGTCACTTCCTGACCATCGTTCAAGACTTCGGTCGCATTACCACAACCCACGATTGCAGGTACACCCAACTCGCGTGCAATAATTGCTGCGTGACATGTACGACCACCACGGTTGGTGATAATCGCCGCTGCGCGTTTCATCACTGGTTCCCAGTCTGGATCTGTCATGTCTGAAACCAGAACATCACCGTCTTGGACTTTATCCATTTCTTTGATCGACGTCACAATGCGAACTTTACCTGCGCCAATACGCTGACCAATCGAGCGACCTTCGCATACAACTGTTCCGCGTTGTTTGAGTAAGTAACGCTCCATTGTGCCTACATTTTGACGGCTTTTAACCGTTTCAGGACGCGCTTGAACGATATAAATCTGACCGTCATCTCCATCTTTGGCCCATTCAATATCCATTGGTGCGCCATAGTGAGATTCAATAATAAGTGCTTGTTTGGCTAATTCTTGTAGTTCGTGATCATTCAGTGCAAATTGCTGACGTTCTTGTTTCTCGACGTCAACCACAACTACAGACTTGCCTGCAGCGCCTTCGTCACCATAAATCATCTTTTGGTGTTTAGAACCAAGATTACGGCGTAATACAGCATGTTTGCCGTTACGTATTAATGGTTTAGAAAGATAAAATTCGTCTGGGTTGACAGCACCTTGTACAACCATTTCACCTAAGCCATATGAGGCTGTGATGAATACGACATCTCTGAATCCAGATTCTGTGTCTAGGGTAAACATTACGCCTGCAGCGCCAGTTTCTGAGCGAACCATGCGCTGAATACCAGCAGATAATGCCACAACATCGTGATCAAAACCTTGGTGAACACGATAGGCAATTGCACGGTCATTGTACAATGAAGCAAAAACTTCTTTGATGGCAATCAGAACATTGTCAATGCCACGGATATTCAGGAAGGTTTCTTGTTGGCCTGCAAAAGAAGCGTCAGGCAAGTCTTCAGCTGTAGCTGAAGAACGAACGGCAACCGCGATTTCCGGGTTGCCGTTTGACAAAGCACTAAATGCTTCGCGGACTTCTTTTTCAAATTCTGGCGTCAGAGGAGTTTCAATAATCCACTGACGAATTTTAGCACCTGACTGCGCTAGGGCATTCACGTCTTCTACATTTAACTGGGCAAGTTCTGCTTGAATTTTAGCGTTGAGTCCACTTTGATCGAGGAATTCACGATAAGCGCCAGCCGTTGTCGCGAAGCCACCTGGTACTGATACGCCAGCATTGGATAAGTGGCTGATCATTTCACCCAGAGATGAGTTTTTCCCACCTACAAGTTCGACGTCGTGCTTCCCTAATTTTTCTAGACCGATTACGCGCGCTTCCAATGTTTCTACTCCACATTTCCAGTATTTAGTACTATCTTGGCATGAAGACATGATTAAATGTCCTTAGGTTTTGATTTTACTAAGCGACAGTTATATAAGATCAGTTTACTATAAAGATTATATAGCACTAAGACAAATCTGTGAGGAGAATTTTGATGTCTGAAGGAAAACAAATTAAGCGCAGTGTGTTCTTTATTTCGGACGGAACTGCCATTACAGCAGAAACTCTCGGACATTCATTGCTTGCACAATTTCCTAACGTAGACTTTGATATTCATATCATGCCGTATATTGCAACAGAAGAAGCGGCTATGAACATTGTAGAGTCGATTAATCAGTGCCAGTCGCGTGATGGAACCCTACCATTGGTATTTGATACTTTAGTCGATCCCAATGTACGTGAAATTATTAATACGGCCAAAGCCGTCAATCTAGATGTTTTTGAAGGGCTGATCAGTAAGCTTGAGCAAGAACTTGGAACGTCACCTACCACTTTAGTGGGTCAGACGCATGCAGTCACTGACTCGGAATATTATAAGGCACGTATCGATGCAGTGCATTTTGCACTAGACAATGATGATGGCGCATTGACACGACATTATGATAAAGCAGATATTATTTTAATCGGGGTATCGCGATCAGGTAAAACGCCTACATCGATCTACTTATCTTTGCAATTTGGTATTCGAGTTGCCAACTATCCATTGACAGAAGAAGATCTCGACGATAACCGTTTACCTAAAGTATTGAAAGAGCACAAGAACAAGCTATTTGGTTTAATGATTGATGCGGAACGTTTGGTCGCCATCCGAACAGAACGTAAAGCCAATAGTCGCTATGCCAGCTATAGTCAGTGTCAGATGGAGCTGCGTGCGGTGGAGGGAATTTTCATTTCGGAAGGCATTCCGTATTTAGATGTTTCTGAAATGTCGATTGAGGAAATTTCAACTCGCATTCTTCAAACGACGGGTTTAAAACGCCGAATTGGCTAATTTATTTTGATTTAAAAAGAGAAATACAAAAAATGTATTTCTCTTTATCGTTGTTTTGTTTGACTTTACTCATTGAGTACTAAAATTAAAACTTGAAAAATTATGACAATAAGTGTACAAACCAAATGTAAATTGCGTCACATTTTAGTTTTATAATCTATCAAGGGTGGCAGTTACATTGACTTTTTTCATTCGTAAGTAGGAGAGATGCGTATGAATCTTATGACTCCACGTCATCTTGGCTGTTATGAACTTGATTCGAAAGTTGATCGTATTCGCTTACACAAGACCGCTCATCACCTTGCGGTTCATCCCTTGTCAGAAAATATCTCACACCAGCACAATGTTCATATTGAAGACGTCGCAGAACACAGCACTGAAATAGATGCCTTAACCGGTTTGCCAGATCAATCGGGATTTAATAAGAAACTTAATCTGATGATGAGAGAGTGTCAGATCAAACTTGATGAGTCGTTTGGATTAATTTTGTTTGATTTCGATTATTTTAATCAAATTAATAGTAATCATGGACATTTGGTTGGCGATCAAATCTTAAAAACGCTTGCAGAGCGAGTTCAACGCGTTTTACCGCAAGAAGTTTTCTTCACACGATTGGGTAGTGATGAGTTTGCATTACTTATTCCTCATATTCATTCTGATGCTTACCTCATTGAAGCCTATGCACTGATTCATCAAGAAATTTCGAGACCAATTGAATATTTAGATCAGATTATAGAAAGCAATATTAGTGCAGGATGCGCCATTTATCCTCGTGATGTGACAGATACCATGAACGTTGTACAAGCTGCCAATATCGCATTGTGTCGCTTAAAACTTTCAGGGCGTGGTGGATACTGTATTTTTAAACGTGAAATGCAAATTGAGCAAAATGTGATTGCACAACAATTCAATTGTGCCCGTTATATCTTAAGGCACAATCTAATTTGTCCTTTTTATCAGCCAAAATTTAATTTAAAAAATGGTCAACTCACCGGTTTTGAAGCATTGCTGCGCTGGTATGATCAGCATGATCAGCTTCAACTCCCCAGACGCATTAAAAATGCTTTTGAAGACTATAACCTTGCTAGCCGCTTGAGTGAAATCATGCAGCTACGTGTTTTTCGGGATATGGCCGAATGGATTGATCAAGGTTTAGATATGGTGCCTGTCTCGATTAATGCCGCACCCGTGGAATTTTTAAAAGATAATTATGCTGAACTTTTGCTTGATCGGTTAGATCGTTTCAATATTCCGCATTCTTTGGTCGAAATTGAAATTACTGAGCATCTTTTAGATGAACATGGCAAAGCCTATATTTCGCGTGCATTGAACAAGCTCAAACACGAGGGAATACGAATCGCATTAGACGATTTTGGTACAGGGCATTCATCTCTGACGCGTTTGGCAAATTTACCTGTGGATTGCCTTAAAATAGACTGTGATTTCGTGCATCGTATGGAGCAAGAAAAACTCATTTTTGCGATTGTTCAATCGATCATCAGTATGAGCTCAAATTTGGGGATCGATGTGGTTGCCGAAGGCATTGAAAATGTTCACCAGCTAGAATTACTCAAACAACAAGGCTGTGAAATCGGGCAGGGCTTTTTGTTTAGCCATGCTTTGGCTCCTGCTGAAGCCAAAGCACTTTTATCATAATATAATTTAAGCTGCTTATTTGGCGCGTTAAGCCATGCACATTAGGCTACGCGTTTTTGATGTCCATTAGATAACTGAAATTATCCAAGCGTTTTTGCGTATCGTAAATATCGCAGGTAAAAATAAACTCATCCACGGCGTATTGATCGACAAGTTGTTCAAGACCAGCTTTAACTCGTTCGACCGAACCAATTTGAGCCATACCAAAAAAGTTTTCTACAGAGAGTTTTTCTGCCGGCCCCCAAAGTAAATCCATTGAATCTACAGGTGGTTTAAGGCGCAGACTTTGACCTCGCATCAGTCCTAATATACGTTGATAAGCACTGGTGGCAAGATAGTTTGCTTCTTCATCCGTTTCTGCCACAACAGTTGGCACACCCATCGATACATACGGTTGGTCTAAATATTTTGAAGGCTGAAAATTATCACGATACAGTTGGATCGCCTGCCCGAGCATACGCGGTGCAAAGTGGGATGCAAATGAATACGGTAAGCCTAATTTTGCAGCCAATTGAGCACTAAATAAACTCGATCCGAGCAGCCAGACGGGAACATGGGTACTGTGCCCGGGTGTAGCAATAATGGATTGGTCTGGTTTTGGCGTATCAAAGTAGCGAAGAATCTCTGCAACATCTTGTGGAAATTGCTCTTCAGTTTCCTTATGCCCGCGGCGCAGCGCACGCATGGTCATTTGGTCGGTACCGGGAGCGCGGCCAAGTCCGAGTTCAATTCTGTCTGGATAAAGTGTTGCCAAGGTTCCAAACTGCTCTGCAACAACCAAAGGAGCATGATTGGGGAGCATAATACCGCCCGAACCGAGTCGAAGAGATTGTGTGTTTGCTGCGATATAGCCAATCATGACGGCCGTTGCTGAGCTAGCAATACCATCCATATTGTGATGTTCGGCAAGCCAAAAACGACGATAACCCAGCTGTTCTGCATGTTGTGCAAGTTGCAGGGCATGCTGCAAAGTAAACTGAATGCTTTTATCGTCACGCACAGAAGCTAATTCGAGAATGGAAAACTGTGTATCTTTAAGCGACGTGATAGACATATCTACTCTCATATATCGATGTTTTTCGATATTATACGATATTTTATATCGATAAAAAACGATAAATAAAATTGACTTTGTAAATTTTTACAAACAAAAAAAGGCAGCATGTGAAATGCTGCCTTCGGTATCAGTAAAGATAAATTAGTAGCGACGGTGGTGACGGTGATGTTTTTTCCAGCCGCGATGATTACCATTGTCGTAATAACGCTCTTCGGCACGATCTTTAGAAATCTTGTTACCTAAAGCTGAACCACCTGCTGCACCTAAAGCTGCACCAATGTAACCGCCATTTGTACCACCGACATTACGACCTACGGTATAACCACCAACACCACCTAAACCACCACCAATAGCAGAAGAGGTACGGTCACGACGGTTACTTGCGACAGCAGCACCACCAGCGCCACCCAATGCAGAACCAATCATGGCACCAGACTGACCGCCCATTTGTTTACCCAATGCAGTACCCACGACACTACCCAAAGCAGATGTTGCAGCGACACGTGTGGTATTGTCTGCATGTGCTGAAATGGCCATCATTGATGAACTCGCGATCACGGCACTCATTAACCAAGTTTTAATTTTCATTTTTAACTCCATGCCCCGTGTGTGGATACAGGACCTTCTATATTTCGTTGAAGTAAATGTAACAAGAGATGAGTCAAAAAGTGTGAAGACGATCATCCAGACTATTGCGATTTGGTGTGCAGATTGTGATGTTTTGTGTCATTACCCCAAAATATGAAGAACTTATTTATTTTATTTGATGGAAATATACGCAATAAAGAAGCATTTTTTGTTTCAAGAAATTGATTTATATAAATTTAATCATTTTGTTCATAGTTTGATTAATTTTTCATTAATAAGAAATTAAAGTTTTGAGGGGTTGTTTTTCGTTTTTGGCTTATTTAAATCCCTCGACATTCCTTTATCAGCTTTGTGAATCATTAAAAAAACAACTAGGTTTTTTCCTTACTGCGCAATCGCTATGTCTTTTGCATAGGAGAGTCTGTAAACTATGCGCAATTTTTTATTCTTAGATGGTTTGTCAAGTCTTAGTCAGATTAAAGCTAACCAACCAGATTTATTGAGATTGTTCTTCTTATGAAAGAATCGCTACGTTTACGTTTAGATCAATTGTGTGATCGTCATGAAGAGCTGAATGCATTGTTGGCCGACGCCGAAGTTATTTCAGACAATAAACGCTTTCGAAAATTATCGCGTGAGCACAGTGACTTAAATGAGATTGTGCAAGTTTGGGGACAGTATCGTCAGGCTGAAGAAGACATCAAAACAGCAGAAGAAATGCTGGAAGATCCTGATTTTAAGGATATGGCACAAGAGGAGATCAAAGAAAACCGTGCTTTGATTGAAACGCTCGAGGGCCAGTTAAATATTTTGATGATCCCTAAAGATCCAAACGATGCCAATGCGGCTTATCTCGAAATTCGTGCAGGCACGGGTGGTGATGAAGCTGCGATTTTCTCTGGCGACTTATTCCGTATGTACAGCAAATATGCCGAGACTCAAGGCTGGCGTATTGAAGTGTTATCTGAAAATGAAGGCGAACATGGCGGCTATAAGGAAGTGATTTGCCGTGTCGATGGCGATAGCGTATATGGCCGTTTAAAATTTGAAAGTGGTGCGCATCGCGTACAACGTGTTCCGGCAACTGAATCTCAAGGCCGTGTGCATACCTCTGCCTGTACAGTTGCGATTTTGCCTGAAGTCGATGTAGATACTACCGTCGAAATTAATGCGGCCGATTTACGTATCGATACCTACCGTGCGTCGGGTGCCGGTGGTCAGCACGTCAACAAAACCGATTCGGCAGTGCGTATTACGCATATTCCAACGGGTGTTGTGGTTGAGTGTCAAGAAGAACGTTCACAGCATAAAAACAAGGCCAAGGCGTTAGCACTATTGGCATCTCGTTTAGAAAATGCAAAACGTGCTGCGCAAGAAAGTGCGACCTCGGAAATGCGACGTGATTTGGTGGGATCGGGCGACCGTTCAGAACGTATTCGTACCTATAACTATCCGCAAGGTCGAATGACGGATCATCGTATCAATTTAACGCTTTATAAATTGGATGCCATTATGGAAGGTGATTTGACTGAATTACTCGATAGTTTGCATCGTGAATATCAGGCTGATCAATTGGCCATGTTGGCACAAGAGAATGGTGGTTGATGAATATTGCGCAAGCACTAAATTTGCGTGGTGAGCCTGACAGCTATGAACGGCAAGAGGCAATCTGGCTGCTGGAACATATTGTTCATCTTAATGCGCTAGAGCTTAGAATGCGTTCGTTACAAGTATTGAGTTCAGAGCAAGAGCAAGCTTACCTTGAAGGCTTAGTCCGCTTGGCACAAGGTGAGCCATTGGCCTACATCACGGGTTCGCAGCCATTTTGGAGTCTGGATCTGATCGTGACTAAAGATACGCTAGTACCACGACCAGACACCGAAATCTTGATTGAAACGGTACTCGAATTGACCTTGCCCAAGCACAGTAACGTGGTTGATTTAGGTACAGGAACTGGCGCGATTGCGCTGTCTCTGGCAAAAGAGCGTCCAGACTGGCGCGTATTGGCGACAGATATTTATCAACCTACACTAGATATTGCCGCAAAAAATGCCCAGAAGCATCAGCTAGATCGGGTGGAGTTTGTGTGCGGTGCATGGTATGAGGCAATTCCCGCACAGCGATTTGATTTGATTGTATCTAATCCGCCCTATATCGATGCCGATGATATGCACATGCAGCACTTGGCTACAGAACCACGTCGTGCCTTGGTTGCAGATCATCAGGGTTTGTCTGATCTTGAGCATATTATCAAGCAGGCACCTGAGTGGCTCAATGTTGATGGATGGTTGGTGCTCGAACATGGCTATGATCAAGGTAATGCGGTGCGGCAGATTTTTAATGCAGCAGGGTTTGCGCAGGTGCAAACAGTAAAAGATTATGGTGGAAATGACCGTATCAGTTTGGGTCAGATGAAGGGTTGAGTCTGCTGCCGATAGGCTCCTGGGCTCACACCAGTCCATTTTTTGAATGCACGATGAAATGCACTGGCTTCATGGAAGTTGAGTGCATCACTAATTTCTTGAATGCTTTGTTGTGTATGGGTCAATCGATCAATCGCAATATCGCAGCGGATATCATTTTTCAGCTGCTGATAGCTGGTATTTTCATTTTTTAATCGCCGTTGAATGGTGGCTTCTGATAAGCATAGCTGCTGTGCCAGTATTTTGAGTTCAGGCCAGCTCGACGGGTGTAGATGTATCAATTGCCTGCGAATAATAACACTCAGCGCATTTTCATTTTTATATTTGACCAGCAAATTATGCGGTACCTGTTCTAAAAAGGCATGTGCAGCTTTTTTATCTTTTTTTACTTTTAGCGTTAAATAACTCAGATCAATTTCAATGCAGTTGACCGTATCATCAAATACGATATTTTCACAGAATCGCACATAATAATCTTGAGGATATTCAGGTTGAG
This sequence comes from Acinetobacter sp. ACZLY 512, assembly GCF_023614015.1. Classification (NCBI taxonomy): domain Bacteria; kingdom Pseudomonadati; phylum Pseudomonadota; class Gammaproteobacteria; order Moraxellales; family Moraxellaceae; genus Acinetobacter; species Acinetobacter sp. ACZLY 512. The sequence continues at coordinate 164,813 of NZ_JAKIVI010000001.1, read as the reverse complement.
CGCATTTCACACGGATCTGATGAATCGGAATACGCTGATCTGAAATCCAACACAGCAAGCCATGAACCAACATGATATAGGTGGCATAGGTAAACATCCGTTTGATGTGTGTCTGGTCATCGAGATAAATATAAGCCTTGTGCTGGTCTATCTCGAGTCGTGCGCGAGTATCATCAAGAAGTAAATTAAAATAATCCAAAATAGTATGAAGCGCCATTTCTGTTGTGTCTGTCGAGATGATGAGGTAGCAAAGAAGTTTGTAACTTCCATAACGCATTGGATGTGAGTCCATGCCAAAAAATTCATCATTCAGACATTTGGCAATTTCAATCCAGAGCTGCGCATAAGCCGATACTGAAATACGCGCCTTAGGATATGCCAGCAATTCAGGTGAAATACCTGCACGCAGGGCAATTTGATCGATAAAAATGCCACGTGCGAGGGCGACACTCAGGGCTTCATTGACGAGTGCGATTGAAATAGTACCTTTGGTGTGTTGCATCGTCACGTTTTGAATATCCCATATCTGAAAAAGCCACATTGAACGTTCTAATTCACTGGCCAAATACCTCAGTAGAATTGAGGTGTTTTGAAATTGTACTTCGGTTCGTTCGATTTTAACCTGTAAGTGTGAATTCGCAATAAGCATTCAGTAGGTAAAAATAGCAATGAAAATTAAGGATAAGCATTTTATTGTGACGGGTGCGGCTTCTGGTTTGGGTGCTGCAACGGCAGAGTATTTAATTGCTCAGCAAGCCCATGTGAGTTTGATTGATATGAATCTCGAGGCCGGACAGGCCACAGCAGCCCGTCTGGGTAAAGGTGCTCAGTTTTTTCAGCTCGATGTAACGAGTGAAAATGAAGTACAACGTTTTTTTGAGGAGTATCTTCACCAGCATGCCGCGCTATATGGCCTGATCAATTGCGCAGGGATTGGCCCTTCAGCCAAAGTGGTGGGAAAAGACGGCCTGCATGATCTCGCATTATTTCAAAAAGTGATGAATATTAATGTCACAGGTTCATTCAATATGTTGCGCTTTGCGGCAGATGCCATGCTGAAACAGACCGATCCGCTGCATGATGAAGATCGTGGCGTAATTATTAATACAGCGTCTGTTGCTGCATTTGATGGTCAAATTGGACAAGCTGCTTATGCGGCATCAAAAGGTGCAATTGTTGCCATGACCTTGCCGATTGCACGTGAACTGGCACGACATGCAATACGTGTAGTCACGATTGCTCCCGGCATTATGGAAACACCCATGCTAAAAGCAATGCCTCAGCAGGTACAGGATGCGCTGGGCCAGATGGTACCGTATCCCTCAAGACTCGGGCGGCCAGAGGAATTTGCAGCACTGGCTGGTCATATTATAGAAAATAGCTATATCAATGGTGAAGTGATTCGACTCGATGGCGCGATTCGAATGGCTCCAAAGTAGAGCCTAAACTAGGTAGGAAACGATTTAGTGGGTGAGTGAAGAGGAAGATGGGGTCATACACGTCTTAACCACGACAACAAAAACAAAAAAACCGTATGGAAAACAGATTGATATCTGTCAGCAAAATGGAAGAGCGAGACGATAAAAATGAAAACATTAGCACAGGCATATGCAGAATTTGATCTAGATCAACTGATAGAGCAACAGCTTCATGGCTCGGCACAATACATCAATGCCTTTGATGAATGTTGTGGCCGATATATTGGACAACACAAAACAGCGCTGATTTGGGAAGGAAAACATGGCCAAGTTGAACACTATACCTTTGAGCAGCTCGATCTACGTTCAGCACAATTGGCCAATTTTTTTAAAAGTCAAAATATTCGTGTTGGTGACAGTATTGCAGGGTTATTGCCTCGAACGCCCGAGCTTTTAATCACAATTTTGGCCACATGGCGAATTGGTGCGATTTATCAGCCCTTATTTACTGCGTTTGAATCTAAAGCCATACAGCATCGTATCGAAACTGCAAATACTCAGCTAATCGTTACACATGCCGAACATCTGCATAAATTGAATCAGCTTAATTTGGACTCGATATTAGTGGTCGATTCAAGTGATGAGTCAAATCAAAATCTGCCAGATTTCTGGACAACCCTGAATCGCTTTGAGTCGGTCTGTCCGGTTGAATATCGAACATTTGAAGATGACTTTTTACTCATGTTCACTTCGGGAACCACAGGGCTAGCCAAATCGGTTCCTGTACCACTTAAAGCCATTTTGGCATTTAAAGGTTATTTGCAACATGCTGTAGATTTAAGAGCGGAAGATGCATTTTGGAATTTAGCAGATCCAGGCTGGGCTTACGGATTGTATTATGGAATTACGGGCCCGTTGAGTATGGGACATCGCATCCTCTTGGATGAACAGCCGTTTAGTGTCGATCGTGCAGTAACATTACTTCAGAAATATCAGGTTAACAATTTAACAGGCTCTCCTACAGCATTTCGGATGTTCTTTGGTTTTAAAGAAAAATTTGATGCACAAATTGCTCAACATTTAAGAGTGGTAAGTAGTGCAGGAGAGCCGCTGACGCCTGAAGTGATTCACTGGTTTAAAGAATATCTTCAGGTCGATATCTATGACCAATATGGGCAAACTGAATTGGGTATGGTGATTGGTAATCATCATGCACTTCAACATGAAGTCAAGATCGGATCGGCTGGTTTTGCAATACCTGGGCATCGTTTTGCTGTTTTAAATGAACAATTGCAAGAACTTGAAAAGGCTGGTGTTGGCATATTGGCGATTGACTGGACACAATCGCCACTCATGTGGTTTAAAGGTTATGCAGGTACAAATCGAAAATCATTTAAAGGTAATTATTATTTAACTGGAGATACTGTTCAACTCAATGAGTTGGGAGGAATCGATTTTGTAGGGCGTGCAGACGATGTCATTACAACGTCGGGTTATCGTGTTGGTCCATTTGATGTCGAAAGTACCTTGCTCGAATGTGAAGAAGTGCTTGAGTCTGCAGTGATTGGTAAGCCTGATGCTGCACGCACTGAAATTGTGAAAGCGTTTGTGGTGCTTAAACCACAGCACCTTGCTTCAGATGCTTTGAAAGAAAAGCTTCAGATGTATGTTCGTGGTCGATTATCAAAGCATGCCTATCCTAAAGAGATTGAATTCATGGCAGCTTTGCCCAAAACCGTTAGCGGAAAAATTCAACGTGGCGTGCTCAAACAGCAAGAAATCGACAAAATGAAGATGCATGCTTTAATCAGTTAGGTTTAAAAAAAGCAGGTTGCTCCGTGGCTCAACCTGCTTTGAAGTATTTATTTATCGGTTTTTACTTCATCGCCAATGGTGTAAAACGTTCCACCAGCGATGTAATGCAAACTTTTCAGTTGTGGATCGGCATCATCAAAATACCAATGTCCATCGCGAAATACACGATCATCTGCCCATGCACCTACCACTGAGCCAATGAATAGATCATGTTCTTGCTGGTTGTGGGGTTCTGGAATAAGTTTACACACTAACCAGGCGATACAACCTTCAACAAGTGGTACATCTAGCCCATCCTGATAAAAAAGTTTGGTTCCACATTGCTCGAGTTTATTGGGTTCATTAAATAAGCTTAATGTTCCCAGTTCTTTGGTCATATCAATTTGAGCAAGACAAGGAACCTGTAAGGCAAAATAACCGCTTTCCTCAACCAGTTGACGCGTTCGTGTACTTTTATCTAAGACTACGGTCACTTTTGCGGGTGAAAATTCAAGTGCACAGGCCCATGAGGCAGCCATGACATTTTCTGTATCTCCCGACTTTGCAGACACCAATACGGTTGGACCATGATTAAGCAAGCGATATGATTTAGGTAATTCAACCGATTGAATGTGTGTATTATGATGCATAAAAAATTTTACCTTTTAATGGAGATGTGGCTATTTTTTGATAATTCCTTTCCATCCGCCTGCAATTAAACGCGTGATGGTTAACAGGGTAAAGGGAGCAGACAAGCCAGCGGGTGTTGCTAAATAACGTGATTGCCACACCGGATTGAATTTAGCTTTATATTCATAAAGACCTTCAAAATTGTAAAATTCTTCACCAAGATCAAAAATCGTGGTGCCAATTTTGTGCCAAAGTGGCGCAAGAGGATGCCGCTCTAAACCAGACAATGGAGCTACACCTAAGTTGAACCAGACATATTGCTGCGTTTTTCCCCATAGCATTAGCTCCGCAAATATAAAATCCATCACACCATTTGGAGCCAATGGGTCATAACGCATTAAATCTATAGAAAGCTCTTCATGTGAAAAAGTTTCCCACAGATTGGCAAAAGCCATAATTTGACCTTCAGGTGATCGTGCAACTGCCACCCGCGTTCGGCAGATATAGGCTTCACTAAAAAAACCTAACGAAAATCGTTTTTCACGAACCTGTTTTTGTGTCAGCCAAGCGTCAGAAATTTCTTTCAGTCGATTAATATTGGCCACCACGGCATCTCGTTCAAGTACTTCAAAGTAATAGTTTTGTTTAATTAATTTATTTCGACCTCTGCGCAGGTTATCTCGTTTTTTTCCTTCCAGTCCAAATTGTGATAATTCAACGCGAGCTTCTTGGCCTAATTTGAGTAAACTTAGTCCAAGATCAAGATAAATCGGTAAATATTCTTCACTAATTTGATAAAAAACAATTTTGGCACCAAACCGATCGGCCTGTTCTTTGAATTTCCAAAGGAGTTCGCCAAATGCCGACGAAGTGCCTACCGGATCTCCCATTGCAATCCAGTATTTTTTGGTCGTAGCGTAGGCAATAAATGCGGATCGATCCTCTGACCAGAAGATTTTTTTATCTCCCAGTAATGCTAAAAAGCCTTGGGTATCATGAGTCTGATGGAGAATATTTTCTATATCGTTAAGTTCGGATTCATCAAGTTGTTCAATATGTTCAGGTCGGGAAATTCCAAATAATTGCCAGATAAATATTGCAACTAGAAGTACTGCAATTACGATAGATGAACGTAAAAATCGTGAAACATCATTTTTATAGGAAAACTGCCACCATAGATCATCAGAGTAGATAACATGATGATAGGCAAAAAAGCCTAGCCATGTACTGCCTGCGACTACAAGAACGATACTGATGAGCCAAAAAGGCTCTGGTGATAGCTCAAACAGTGATGATTTTCGATAAAAATAACGATGAGAAATTAAAATACAAACAAAAATAATGAGTAATGCAACAACTTTAACCCAGCCACTTGCTGTCAGAACTGAGCTTAAAATTGCCAATGCCAAAAGAATTAATGCGCCGTACCATGCTGCATCTAGTTTGAGATAAATACCCCGTGCTAGAAATAGCAATAATACCCCAACGAGTGAGCCCATTAAGTGGGATAGTTCCAGTACTGGCAGTGGGATGAAGTTGCTCAGCCAGTGCAGATTATTGGGTAAAGTGGGTAAAGCCCCTGAAACCAATAGATAAGCACCGCTTAAAAATAAAAATAAGGCAAAAATTTGCGGCACTACAGAAGGAATTATTCGTGTTGCGAGTTTTTCTGCCTGAATAAGTTTACTTCGATGCTGATAAAAATCTTTTAAAACCAGTAAAGTTCCAGCAATGAATAAAGGTAAAAAGTAATAAATCACCCGATACAAAACCAATGCAATTGCAATCGCGGGTTGGCTTGTTGCCAATACATTGCTGGAAAGCCACAAAAAAGAACCTTCAAAAACGCCAATACCACCGGGTACTTGAGAAACTAAACCTAGAAGCTGAGCCAAGATAAAAATAACGATAAAGCTTTCAAAGTTGATGCCTGGAATATCTTTTAGCAATATCCAGAGCACAGTAGAGGCCAAGATAAGATCTGAACAAGCCAGTAAAGTTTGTAAAAAAGCAGTTTTGGGGGAAGGAAGATCGATACTAAGGTTTTTAACTCTTATTGGCTTTTTAACAAGAACAACGATGCTCCAATACATGATCAAAAATCCTGCACTCAACAAGATTAAAATATAAAAGAGATGTAACTGATTTAGATGATCGAGTACATTTGCTGGGGCAAGCACAATTGAAATTAGTCCAAGCGTCATCAGACCAATAAAAAAAGTCAGACTTAAAAAAGCCGAGATTTTTGCAATATCCCAGCCCTGAACGCCCATTTTTTGATAAAAACGATAGCGAATTGAACCCCCAGAGGCCCATGCATGCCCAGTGTTGTTACTGATAGCAAAGCTGACAAACGAAGTGAATAGAATATATCTATATTTGGTGTTGCGATATCCTAATGACCTTAGAGCCAAAACATCATAAAGTGTAAGGAGTAGATAGCTGGCTAATGTCAAACCACATGCCATTAGCGCGATTGACCAAGGAATATTGTTCCAGTGTTTAAGTAAGCCTGAAAACTCATGGGTCTCTAGTTCTTTATGTATGATAAATAATGCTATGCAAAATAAAATGACTGGCGCATATTGAATTATCTTTTTGAGGAAGGGCTGTTTGAGCATAAGAAAAAAGTGCCAAAATCTAAACTATTGTTGTTGATTTAAGTATATGCATTTTTAATCAAATACCTACCTGAATATTGATGATTTTGAGTCGTCAAACATATTTTTCTTGGCTAGAATGTGAATAGCTAAACCTACTCTTTTCTCAACGAAACTTTTAATATTTGATAAAAAATGAAAGAAATAAAACCTTTAATTGGCATTGATCTTGGAACAAGTAACTCGCTTGTAGGTGTATTTGAAAATGGTCAACCCAGACTCATTGAAAATGCTTATGGAAGCAAATTGACACCTTCGGCAATTGCGATGGATGAAGATCAGCAAATTTTGATTGGGCAAGCCGCTTTAGAGCTACGCGCTTCTGGTCGGGATGTCTTGACGAGTTTCAAACGTTTGATGGGTACATCTAAACCATTAAAATTAGGAGATCGTAGTTTTTCAGCGATTGAGCTTTCATCACTGATTTTACGTTCTCTTAAACAGGATGCTGAGCATGCTTTGCAATCTGAAGTTGATGAAGCAGTGATTACTGTGCCCGCTTATTTTAATGATATACAACGTCAAGCCACAATTTCTGCCGCCGAACTGGCTGGCTTGAAAGTAAGTCGCCTTATAAATGAACCAACTGCTGCGGCTTTAGCTTATGGACTTGGTCAGAATGAGGATAGTTGCTTTCTTATTTTTGATTTAGGCGGCGGTACGTTTGATGTTTCAATTGTCGAGTTATTTGATGGTGTTATTGAAGTACGAGCCAGTGCAGGAGATAATTACTTAGGTGGAGACGACTTTGTACAGTTAATCATGAAGCAATACTGGAAAAAGAATGCTTCTCTATTTGGATATAATGAAACTACGATTCCTTATGATGTTGAAATTGCATTAAAAGCCAAAGCTCAATATTGTCTACATGTACTGAGTAAGCAGACATCTACCCAGCTTAATTTTAAATGGAATGATAATGAAGCAACACTCGAAATTTCTCAAGATGATTTGACCAACTGGGCAGAGCCGTTGCTATTAAGATTACGCCGTCCGCTTGAACGAGCCCTGCGGGATGCCCGAATTTTACCAAAGCAAGTAGACCAGATTATTATGGTAGGCGGAGCAACGCGCATACCTGCTGTACGCAAATTGGTTACCAAATTGTTTGGACGTTTTCCTTCAACCAGTATTCAGCCAGATGAGGCAATTGTTCGAGGCGCATGTATTCAGGCTGGTTTAAAAGCAAAAGATCAATCTTTAAAAGAAGTGGTTCTAACTGATGTTTGCCCATTTAGTTTAGGAATTGCTGTAGGTGATGAAGATCAGTTTTCACCTATTCTGGAGCGTAATATTGTCATTCCAGCCAGTAAGGTAAATACCTATACTGCAATGAAGAAAGGCCAGCGAGAGATTGTGGTGCAGATTTATCAGGGTGAACACCGATTATGTCGAGAAAATGTCTCTCTAGGCTCTTTAACTGTACCATTACCCCCAAATGACGATTACTTATCCATCGATGTTAGATTTTCATATAATCCTAACGGAATTCTGGATGTGGATGTGGATGTTCCAGCAACAGGTGAGCGATTACAAAAGGTTGTGGTGAATCATCAAAGTGTCATGTCTGTTGATGAGATTGAAAAAGCTCGGTTACAACTCCAATCACTTAAAATTCATCCACGAGATAACCTGATTAATAAGAGTTTACTATTACGAGCCGAGCGTCTGTATAGTGAACGAACGGGTGATCTTCGTTATCAAATTGGCGATCGTACAGAACGCTTTAATCAAATTCTCAATCAACAGGATGAACGACAAATTCGTGAAGCCAGACAATATTTTGAGGCTTTCTTGAATGAGGTTGAAGATTTGAGTTTGTTCGAAGAATATTAAATAGTTTTGAATGACTAACAATGACCATGAAAAACCTTTCATGACGTAAACATAACTTTGTTGAACGAGTGCCTGTCAGAAATTTCATGCACTCGATCTTTACAACGCAATTAACTCAACTGTTTTTTTATTTTTATGCTTTGATAAAGATAAAAAGCAGTGATAAGGCCTAAGATAAGGATATAAACTCCAACAATTATAGTAGCGATATAAGAGATATATTTGATAAAAGAAGAAAATTTTTTGGTATTGAATATCGTAAAAAATAATCCTACGAAAGTTAAGCAGGCGGCATAAATATAGTGCTGAGAATTTTCAGATATAACAAAATAGCCAACCGATCCAACAAAAGCAATTCGAAGCAAAATAATGATGATTGCTTTGCGTGTAACTTGTTGTTCGGTTAAATCATCCGTATTTTTCTTGGCACCAAACACGTAAAACAGCGGTCGAAATGAATCTGGAAATAATAAACAACTGATCGGAATTAAACTAAAGCTGATGAGCCAAGGTCGATACGGTTGACCCAAAGTATAAAAAATAAAACCAAATCCAAGACACAAAATTGCTATACCTATTCCTATCATCAGATAATCATATTTAATATAAGCGCTTTGAAAGATACGATTCATATTTTTATGGGCATCTAGTTTAAGGCAGCCCAACAGAATAATTGTAAAAATTACCCATAGATAACTCAGTGAAGAATACAGAATCGTTGGTAGAGCTGAAGCGGCAATGCACATAAGAAAGCCGCTGATAAACCAGATTTTCTGATAGCGAAGTAACTGCTCATCACGATTTGGAAAAGCCAAAATTTTTGCATGAGTTATAGGTTGAACAATAAATGTAAATACGATGAAAACGCCAATTGAAATTAAAATCAGACTTTTCTGTGTAAGTAAATTTGATAAAAACTGATTCAATACGAAGAAAGTAGCTACAGAAAGTACTAAATTGAATAAAACAAAGTGTTTTATATGATTGATGCTTTTAAGAAAGTTGTAGTTGATATTGGATGCGGTATCGTTTATCTCAAATTGATCAATAACATCCATGACGTTCTGTTCTGGATGATGGTGTCCAAGCTGTTTTTGAAGATGCAGCATCTTAAATGGATGAAAGCTTTGTGAACTTGAAAGGTGCTCGAAGATAGAATAATCCTCATGCGATAATGATTTATATAAATCACGTTTCTGCAAAAAATCATGCAAGCGTTGCTGTAGTATACGACGATAATAATGATCGTTATATTCATGCAGATCATCTGGATATACATCATTCCAACGCTCAAGAAACCTGAAATATTGTGGGCTCATCGTATCTACTCTTAGCTCTGCCACAGCACTCATGAGTTGGTCTTTAATCTCAATTTGCTGCTCAAGTGGTAGATCAAACTGTTGATTGAGTAGTAAGCTAAATCTTTCAAAAACGTCATCACTAATATTATCTTCCCACAGTAACTGTTTGACTTGATAAAGCTCATCAGTGACAGGATCAATTCCCTGAGTAATATTTTGATCAGATTGTTCATCATTAAGGTCAATAACCATTTCTGAATGATTGTAAAACTCATCAGTTTGGTCAGATGTTATAGTTAAGTGTTCTGTCGATTCTGCTAAATAGCCGATAAAGTCTTCAAGATCGTGATCACGTAACAAGTGATCCATGCGTTCAATGTAAGATAATCGCGTTACCTCTTCATTCACTGTATTGAGATGATCACCAAATTCGTGCAATGCTTCTCGAATATTAAAGTGAATGTCTTGCTCGATGATACGCTGCTGAATTGCAAGATAAATTTCTTCAAGTTCGTTAACTGATGATTGATTAATTTCGATTTCTTGAACAGATTCAGTTTGCTCAATTAAATGGTATGTATGTTGTTCATGATTAAAAATAGAATCATTAATCTCTTCTTGATCAAACAATTCATACTGCGCTTCATATTGGGCAGTTTGAAGGGCCTCTCTCAATGAAATAAACTGATCTGGCTGAGTGTCTTGATCAATTTGTTTGAGCTTTATAGCGTATGCTTTCTTAATTGCTCTTAAATTTGTAGTAGGTTCTATTCCAAGTTGTTGCCATGCAGTCATTTCTTTTACTCAAAATTTTCTTATCTATCGTCAGTAAAAGCTGATATGAATCAGCAAAGTAATATTTGATTGATAGTTTGAGTGACTATTTTAATATGCTTCAAATGATTGATCAAAATATATTAAAGCTACCTGTGCGGTAGTGAAGAGAACACCGTACGCGCCGCAGATTTACAGATCTTTCTAAGCTACCTGTGCGGTAGTGAAGGCTATTACAACAGTTAATACTGTTGAAGAGCTTTTCTAAGCTACCTGTGCGGTAGTGAAGGAAAGCGTTAGCGCTAGGAACTTTTACCAGACTTTCTAAGCTACCTGTGCGGTAGTGAAGCACCATTTGTCTTGATATTTCCAAATCAGTTCTTTCTAAGCTACCTGTGCGGTAGTGAAGGAAATGTGAGTCTAAAAAATAGCCACATTATCTTTCTAAGCTACCTGTGCGGTAGTGAAGCGACATCGAAAGCGATAATCAACAAATTGACTTTTCTAAGCTACCTGTGCGGTAGTGAAGAGTAATAAAATATAAAAATATATATTAAAAACAATATACTAAAGCAAATAAAATAAAAATACCTATTTTATTTTAGCTCTAACTAAGTATTTGATTTTATTTAACTATTAAAGAGTAAGTAAAATATTGGGGTAAAAGTTCACTTTTGTCAAAATAAAACATCTCACAACACAAGCTTGTCTTTATAATCATGACGATGAATTTGGTATTGATAAATTGGGATAATCACGAGTGAACAATCAGGACAATCTGGATTTAGAGCTAAATGATGCCGAAATGCATTTATATAGCAGACAAATTTTACTCGATGGATGGGATTTAGATGCTCAAGAAAAACTAAAGTTCGCCAATGTTTTGATAGTAGGCGCGGGTGGAATCGGTTGTGCAACAGCAGAGCTGCTGGCTCGAGCAGGCGTAGGCAAAATCACGCTGATTGATGCCGACACCATTGAAACCAGTAATTTGCAACGTCAAATCGCATTTACACCTGCCGATATCGGGCAGTTTAAATCCGATACTTTGGCAAAACGTCTGATGCAAATCAATCCGCATATCCGTGTAGAGTTTTATGTGGGTAAGCTTGACCAAAGCAATGCCGATGAGTTCGTTCGACAGCAAGATTTGGTATTAGACGGTTGTGATAATTTTACAACGCGTTATGTGGTGAATGCAGCATGTAAAAAAAATGCAATACCATTAATTAGTGCATCTGCGATTGGATTTCAAGGTCAACTCTTTATGGTCGATGCGGATTCGGCCTGTTACGAATGCTTGTTTCCAAAAGAGCAAATGACAGATGAAGGCTTACGCTGCGCAGATTCAGGAGTGCTCGCCACCACACCCGTAGTCATGGCCTCACTTCAGGCGCATCATGCGCTGCTATATCTGGGGTTAGACAAAAGCCCACTCAAAGAAAAGTTATTGCTTTGGGATGGACTCAGCATGAAACAGCGTATTTTACATTTTGAAAAAGATACAAATTGTTCCACTTGTCAGGCAAGTTTGTCTGTAAACTAAACTCAGTTTGATACACTGTCCAATGAGTTAAATAACATTGAATCATATGAAAAAAAATATTCTGTTTGATGGACTGCGCTCGGTTGCACGAATTGGCGAAACCGCTTTTTTTGCAGCCAAAGCTGGCTATAAATATGCAGTTGAAAAGCCGAGTAATGCAAAATTGATGCGTGAAACCTTTGAATCACTAGGGTCGACGTATATTAAATTAGGTCAGTTTATTGCCAGTACGCCATCGTTATTTCCTCGTGAGTATGTCGAAGAGTTTCAAGGGTGCCTAGATCAAACGCCAACGCTCCCTTTTAGTTATATTCAAAGTGTACTCGACAGCGAGTTTGAGGGACGCGATTTAGGGCAAATTTTTGCATCGATTGATGAAAAACCGCTGGCTTCGGCATCTATTGCGCAGGTTCATGCTGCCAAGCTGATCACTGGTGAAGATGTGGTCATAAAGGTACAAAAGCCGGGTGTTGAAACCATCTTGTATACCGATCTCAATGTGGTGCATTGGGCGACACGTATGTTTGAACGTGCAATTCCTAAGGTGAAGTTTGCATCGCTATCTGACATTGTTGAAGAAATCAAAATTCGAATGATTCGTGAAGTCGATTTTATCGAAGAAGCGCAAAACCTAGATGACTTTACTGCTTATCTCAAACTCACCAACAATCAAGCCGCAACTGCCCCAAAAGTTTATCATCAATTCTCGACGCGTCGCGTGTTGACTATGGAGCGCTTATACGGCGTTTCACTTACGGATTTTGATGTTGTAAAACAATACTCTAAAGATCCTTCGCAAGTGCTGATTACTGCCATGAACACGTGGTTTGGTAGCTTGATGCTGTGCAAAAGCTTTCATGCCGATTTACATGCAGGGAATTTGATGCTGCTTGAAGACGGACGTATCGGGTTTATCGATTTTGGTATTGTAGGTCAACTCAACCCACAAGTCTGGACAGCATGTCTGGCTTTTATGGATGCCTTACAAAAAACCGACTATACGGCCATGGCTGAAAATATGCTCAAAATGGGCATGACCGATACTCAAGTCGATACGACGGTGCTCGCGCAAGATCTTGAACGACTATTTAGTGGTGTATTACTTGCCGATCCACAAGATATTCTCGCGTCGAAACCCTCTGATTTAAACGACATCATGCTGGATGTGGTGGCGGTGGGTGAGCGTCACGGCATTAAATTTCCGCGTGACTTTGCGCTTCTATTTAAACAAATGCTGTATTTTGATCGGTTTATGCGCATCCTTGCACCTTATACCGATATTTATGCAGACCAGCGTTTGAAAATGGTTCAAACTATGGAGCCACAATCGTTGTTAAAGCATTAAATGTCGAGTTTGTTCGTTATGGATGCCATTGTTATTGAAGGCCTAAAGGTCAATACCGTCGTGGGCTGTTTTAATTGGGAGCGTCAAATCAAGCAACCTTTGTTACTCGATTTAACCATTCATAACGATCTGCAACGGGCAGCACAATCTGATGAGCTAGATGATACGCTTAACTATGCATTGATTTGTGAATTAGCTGCACATGCAATCGAGCATGCTCAGCCTAAACTGATTGAGCATGCCGCCCATCTGGTCTTAAAAAAATTGTTTGAGACTTTTCCCACGATTGAATCTATCATAATTACCATTCGTAAACCTGCGATTATTGCAGAAGCTCAGTCGGTAGGAATTCGCCTTGAACGCCAACGAAAACATTTTTGCGCTCGCACTGGCGAGTAATCATCTGCCAGAGCAGCATTTCGCGCAGGCTTATCGGGTGATTCAGTCGTGGGGTGAGGTACAGTTTTCAGATGTTTATCTCATTCCATGCCGAGATGATGTCGGTCAAGATTATTGGAATTCGGCCTGTTTGCTCATCTCAAACAAGACATCTGCCGAGATTGAAGTCGAGCTTAAGCATTTAGAGGCACAAGCGGGGCGTATCCGACCTTCACACCAGATCAGTTTAGATATCGACTTAATCGCATGGGGTAAGCAGCTCGATCAAATGCAGTTTAATCATAAAAAAATGCCGTTGGCACTTGATGTGAAAATTCCACTTTCTACGCTGTGGCAAAATCCTGCCCTTGCGGTTGAAGTGTATAATTTTCCAGTGGTTGATTTTAAAACTGATCATTTTTACGCATCGACGCATTGATCGATTTTTTAGTTGTTATTTATCTTCAAACATCTATTTAAATATAAAAAATCAAGCTTGATAAATATCGATTCCCTTTAGCATCGCACGAATGAATACGAACTAAAGGGGCGTTTAATCGATTGCTTGATATGCAAATTAAATATAATAACTGGTTGTCGTCATGAGTTTGGAAATCGCAGTCATGGTAATTTTGACTGCAAATGGCAATTCAACACCGCCAGCCTCAAGTGCCGATTCGCGATGATGTAGTTCATCCTGATTCATTTGCTCTAAAATTCGTTTAGATCGATCATCGTGAGCAGGTAGCTGGTCTAGATGACTTTGTAAATGCAGACTTACCTGACGTTCTGTTTCGGCAACAAAGCCCAAGCTATATTTGTCGCCTGCAATTCCTGCAAAAGCACCCATACCAAATGAAAGACCATACCAAACTGGGTTTAATAAACTTGGCAGACTGTCTAGTTCTTTAAGCCGGTCTTCACACCAAGCCAAATGATCCTGTTCTTCTAGCGCAGCTTGTTTCATTTCATCACGGACATTTGGCAATTTTGCGGTCAGTGCCTGCCCATGATACAGCGCTTGCGCGCAGACCTCACCAGTATGGTTAACTCGCATCAAACCTGCGACATGGCGTGCATCGCTGACACTTAAATGGGTCGATGCGTTCTCTGCCGGATTGCTGCGCTGGGCGGCTGTTGCGCCTGGTACTAAGCTGCGCAACGCCTGATCAAAAGATTGAATGAGTCGATCAACACCATTGTACTGACGCATAGAATTAGTCCTCTAAAGTATCTTGAGCATTATGCAGCATGGGTGGAAGTTTACGTAAGAGCCAGAATGTGAATACTGCACTGAATATGGCTGTAATTATAAATAATATTTTAATGTCTATTTTTAAAATACTTAAGATGACAATCGAAAAAATGGCAGAACTCACCATAAATGCGGCATTTAAAATATTATTGGCTGCCACTACGCGTGCGCGGTGAGAGCGAGGAGAATAGGCTTGCATCATGGCATAGAGCGGTACAATATAAAATCCACCGCTAATTCCCAGTAAAGTGACAGCCAGCATGACATGATAATACACTTGTCCGGAGGTGAATATCTCTTTTAGGCTAAGCAGGGCGCCGGTTCGTTCTGGAACAAACGACAAACTTGCGGCCAGATAAAAGGCAAATACAGTCAGGCCAACCGCACCAATCGGAACCATCTTGATGTTGAGCTCAGACCCACCAATTTTACGGCACAGCAATGATCCCACCCCAATGCCTACCGAAAAAAAGGTGAGCAAAAGACTCACAACATTTTCAGAAGCATGCAGGTTTTGTTGGGTCATTTGGGGAATCTGGGTAAGATAGGTCGCACCGTAAAACCAGTACCATGAGTTTCCAAGCAAAATGGTGAAAATCAGCGGTAAACTTTTGGCATAACGAATGGTTTGCAAACTGGTTCTAAAAAAATTCCAGTCGATTTTAATATCAGGCGCAGATACTTTTTGTTTAAGTACGAAGCGACTGCAAATGTACCCAATCAGGGCAATGCCGACCACCATTAGGCTGATCCATAGTAAATTGCCATCTGACGACGCAATCACTGCACCGCCCAAAATCATACCGAGTAAAATTGCAATTGAAGTGCCCGACTGAAACAGCGCATTTCCAGACATGAGTTCATTGGGTTTTAAAATCTCTGGTAATATTGCGTATTTGATCGGCCCAAAAAAAGTGGAGTGAATGCCCATCATAAAAAGCGCAATCATCAGTAAATACAAATGACCAGTTAAGAAGCCTGCCATACCGATTAGCATGATCACAATTTCAAGAATCTTAATGGCTCTAACCAACTGAGCGCGCTCATATTTATCTGCAATTTGCCCAGCCGTTGCAGAAAAAATAAAGTAAGGCAAAATAAACAATAACGCAGCAAGATTGTTTAAGGTACTCACACTGGCATTTTGTTGGCTGATCCAGCCATAGGTAATGACCAGCAACAAGGATTGTTTGTACACATTGTCATTCAATGCGCCAAAAAACTGGGTGAGAAACATCGGCAAAAAACGACGAGTGCTCAGGAGATGTTCATTGTTTTTCATCATGTGTATATTTCATTGCGTTTTATTAAGAAGTGTCATTGCCTTGTTAAGTTTGCTTCAAAATCATGTATGATACTTCGGTAGTTGATCGAGTGAAAAATCAATTGATTTATCAGTATTATCGGTACATTTGTGCAGTCCATTAATAAAATAAGTTTAGAGTTCATTGTACATGCTTGCGACCAAAAAATTTAAACAGTCCGCGCTTGCCCAGTCTGTACGTTTTATATTAAATGTACATGACCTGAACAAACTCATCTACACGAGCATGTTATTGGGTTTGACGGTGTCGACCAGTTACGCTCAAGAAATAAACCCATCTGTTGCTGCATCGAGTTCATCGCAGACTCAGCCTACAATCGACTCTAATGATCTTAATAATAACGTTGCCACGAGTGTATCAACAACAGCACCTAACCAGCAGGATAGTTTGGCAATCTTGCAACAACAAGCGCAATCTTCAAAAACAATTGCAGAATTCAAACCGATAGAGTTTGAAGATCTTGAAAATTTACCATCGACTGCCGTAGATTCGGCAATGGCCAACGAAATTTACCGTGTTGCAGAGCAAGCCAAAGCAGAAGCTCAGGCCACTGCATCAAGAGCACCGACTACAGCGACATCTGCCACGACCAATCCATCGCAAGATCTGGCACAGATTAATCAGGCTCCCGTTAATGTTGATAATCTGATGCAGCAAATCCGCTCGGATAGCCAGATTAATGTTCAGGCCAATACCACTGGTCAAACGCTTGAACGAACCAGTCTGCAACAAGCCAGCCAACCCGAAGAAAAAAAGGGATTCTTTAAACGAATTATCGATAAAATTAAGCCAAAGCGAGACCTTGGCGGACAATCCATTCCTCGTATTACGGCAGAGGTAAAAGGTGCTCCAACTGAGCTGGCTGCAAATATTAAGGCGAAGTTATCGAGTTATTCTCAAGAAGCTTTTCAAGATTTTAATAGCTCATTACCTCAACTTCGTAACTTATCGAATCAGGCTGCGCAGGCGGTGGGATATTACAACGCCGAGTTTAAATTTGAAAAGTTGAGCGACTCCAAAGTTCGTGTCAATGTTATACCGCATGAGCCAGTTAAAATTGAAGAGCAAAATATCGACTTCACTGGCCCAGGTGCATCGCTGCCTCAATTCCAAGTGATTCGGCTTGTTCCTGAACAAGACGTGGGCGATATTTTAAATCACGGAAAATACGAAGAAACAAAATCACGTATTGCGACAGTGGCCTCAGATAACGGATTTTTTGATAGTTATTGGCGCTTGCATGATGTGCGTGTTAATCAACCTCAAAATACAGCCGACATCAATTTAAAGTATGAAACAGGCGAGCGTTATCAGTTGGGTAATGTTGAATTTCGAATGAGTGATCCTTCGAAGAAAATTCCCCTCGATATGGATGTATTGCTCAGCATGACACCTTGGAAAGAAGGAGACGACTACACTTTCTGGCGTGTCAATGCACTGGCCAACAACTTGACCAACTCCCGTTACTTTAACTACACCTTGGTCGATACAATTAAACCAGACCCGATTCAAAAGCCATTAGAGTTGCCGCCAGATTTACAGGCCTTGGTGGATCAAGATAATCAATCACAAACGTTACAACAAAGCCCTCAACAGGGTAAAAAAGTTGTGTCTGCAAATGAAGTGACGCAAAATGTTGTAGATGAAGCAGAGTTTGCTGGCACACAAGCGTCTGACAATCAAGAACGAGCATTACGATTACAGCGTAGCGAGCAAAAAGAACAAGAATCTGAGCGTAATCAGCTTGAAAATAAAGCGCGTGAAGAAAAGAAAATTCCTGTGATTGTGACACTCAATGCAGATCGTTTAAACAGTATCGAAACTGGTTTTGGTTATGGAACCGATACGGGATTTCGAGTGCGTGGTCAGTATCGCCGTGCGATCGTAAATAGCCGTGGCCACTCATTCGATGCCAACATGGAAGTCTCGCAAATTCGTCAAGCGGTCGATGTGCGTTATAACATTCCCTATAAACATCCGCTCAATGATTACATCAGTATTGTGGGTGGGTTTGAGCGTGAACTTGACAATGATATTGGACCAAACGTCACCCTTGAAACTCAGACTGCTGTGATTGGTGCAGAGCGTATTATCAAAAATCCACTGGGCGGTTGGCAACAAACCTATGGCGTTCGCTATCGCGTTGATTCACTTAACCAGCGCGGTACGGTTGATGAATCTAGTCTACCAGATGCATTTAAGGTACCTGGTTCCGATCCAAATCAACAGGCTTTGCTATTTGGCTATTCAGTTTCTAAAACCAGTAGCAATAACAATATCAATCCGACCAAGGGTTTTAAGCAAACCTATAAGCTTCAGGTGGCAAGTGATGCCCTGATTTCAGATGCCAATATTATTATGCCAGCTGCCGCTTGGCGTGCTATTTATTCAGTAGGTGAAAATGACGATCACCAATTTGTCGGACGAGCAGATTTAGGCTATATCTTCACCAATGACTTCGAGAAAGTACCATACAATTTGCGCTACTTTGCCGGTGGAGATGAAAGCATACGCGGCTTCGATTATAAGAGCCTTGCACCACTCGAATTTGGCTATAAGGTGGGTGGGCAAGCCTTGGCTGTTGGATCACTTGAATATAATTATCAGTTCAAAGAGGGTTGGCGAGCTGCGGTATTCTCTGACTTTGGTAATGCTTACGATAAAGATTTTAATACACCAACAGAATATGGTGTAGGGGTGGGGATTCGCTGGAAATCACCTGTTGGACCAATTCGTATCGATGTGGCATCGGGGATTTCCGATCCAAACCATCCGATTCGTTTACATTTCTTTATTGGCCCACAACTTTAAAACAAAATTTGTACTAGGATCATTATGGGTGAATTCGAACAGCAACCAGCTCAAAAACCAGAAAAAAAACGCCGTATTTTAAGAAGTGTTTTATTTACGTTCGGCATTATTCTGCTGTTTTTAGTGTCTGCCTTGACTATCATGGTATCGACGGACCGTGGGAGTAAATTTTTGCTTGATCGGGTGATGGAACGCCAGCAAATTATTCGCTACGAATACGAAGGTGGAAATCTGCTCAACGGTATTATTCTGCGTAATATCTTAGTCAAACTCAAAGAACTCGATATAAAAATAGATCATGCCGATATTGGGCTGGGTTGGCGTGCACTGATCAATAAAGAGGTGCATTTAAGCCATGCTGATGTGGAAAATTTGCAGATTATCAGCTATGCCAAGCCTACCGGAGAACCATTTAAGTTTAGCGAAATCAAACTGCCGTTTATTTTGCGTGTGAATGAAGCCAATGTGGATCACTTGCGCATTCAAACCAGCGGAACTCATGTTGATTTTAATGATATCTATCTCAAAGATGCATTATGGTCGGGCACAGAGTTAAAGTTTGAAGATTCAGAATTCGATATGGGCTATCTGGCGGTAAAAAATGCCACAGGCCAAATGACCTTTAGCGGGAAATATCCGCTGTCGCTTACAGGTGATCTAAGTTTACCGTCCTTAAATAGCCTGAATATTAAAACCATTAAAGTGGCGGCTAAAGGGACTTTAGACACGATTCAGGCAGGTGTTGCAACCAATACACCAGATTTACTTACAGGATGGGTCGTGGTGCATCCTGTGCGTGATCATGTGCCAATGTTTGGTGAACTTCAGTTTAAGAACTATCATCTTCCATTGTTGGCCGAGCAAAAGCTTTTTGCCAAAAACGGCGTTGCAAAATTTAAAGGGGATGTCCAGTCATTAGCCCTTACGCTTGATACAGACTTAAAGGGCGAAAACATCCCAGAAGGGCAATATACTGCCAATATGCAAACGGATCTGGTCAAAGGATTAACCATTCAGGATTTCAATGGTCAGCTCATGAAAGGATCTGTCAATTTAGCCGGTTATGTGGGATGGCATGATCGTGTGACATGGGATGTGAATGGTCGTCTGAATCGATTAAATCCTAAAGATGAAGTGATTCCGCAAGCGATTCAAGATTTTCTACCGCCTTCACTCGATGCCAATATTAGCTCGAAAGGAACGCTTGAAAATGGAATGGCACTCACTGCCAATCTTGATTTTGACAAATATGAAGCGTGGTCGGTTAAGCTGAATCAGGCAGAAGCCAAGGCAAAACCACAGCCGTTATTGCTGGATATCTCATGGAGTAAAATTGATCGTGCCATGCCATACATTGGTTGGCTCAGTAGTGATTCCGGGCAAGTTAATCTGGCGTTAGTTGACAATAAACAAGACATTCATGTTGCGACAGTCATTAAAGCACATGAACAGGCAACGTTGCCTCCCGGTCAATACGATGCACGACTAGATTTAAAAGACAATATTTTAAATATACCGGCATTTACTTACAAAGCCACGCAAACTGGTAGTTTAAGTGGACAAGCGAAAGTTGAGTTGCCAACTGAAAAGCGTCAGCTTAAATGGAATGCATTTCTAACGGCAAAAGACTTCAATCCGCAATCGATCTCGACTGCTGCGCCTGTCGATCGTTTGAATGGACAAGTCAAAGCCAATGGCTATGCCAAACCCAACCAGCAGATTATTCAGCTTAATGCGATTGATTTAAAAGGACATTTGGCAAATTCTGGGCCAAATGATGTGATTGAACTGACGGGTACCAGTACGGCTGCCATGGTTTTTCACGATGAAAAATCAGGTGGTGGTTTTAAAGGCTTCGCTGTTCAATATGACGGCGGTTTAAATGCGCTGAATCAAGGCAAAGGGTTACTCAAATTTAATATTTCAGGTACGCCTGAATTGATCAAAATCGCACAGCTTCAGCACGATGGTGTCGCAGGCAAAATTTTTGCCAGCGGGCTGGTGAATCTAAAAAATGCAATTGCTTGGGATATCAATGCTTCTCTGGTGCGATTCAAGCCACAGTATTTTGTTTCGAGCGTTCGTGGTGAAGTATCTGGTAATCTAAAGACGCAAGGGCTGTGGTCTGAGCAAAGCAAACGTATCAATCTGGAAAAACTCAATCTCGCGGGCTATATCAACAATAAACTGGTTCGTGGAATGGGGAATCTTGCGTTGGTGATCAATGCAAATCAGAAAGGCTTATTACCGCAGCAGTTTGAAGCCAATAATCTCTTTTTAGCCTATGGGAAGAACCAAGTTCAAGCCTCAGGAAATGCACAAAATTTACGTTTAAAAGTAAATGCACCTGCACTCAATGAGATTTATGCACCGCTGCGTGGTCGTGCTTACGGTTATTTAAATCTACAGGCGCAGCCACGGCTTAAAGCGACGGCGAATCTGGCTGTAGATAATTTTGGTCTGAACACCATCAGCATCAAAAAAATTCTGATTCAAGGTGAATTACCAACATCTGAGAGCGTTCCAACATCACTCAAAGCCACATTAAATGATTTACAAAGTGGCACGCGTCAAATCCAGTATGCAGGCATTACCTTGTCTGGTACGCGTAAGGCACATCTGGTTCAACTTCAAGGCTGGAATTACTATTCTAAGTTTTATGTACAACTGGCGGGTGGCTTTAATGCCTCAAATGACTGGCTTGGCCAGATTCAGCAAGGTGTATTTGATTCTCGTCGTGCGGTATTAAAGCAGCAGCAAAATGCGGCTGTAATCTTTAATCGCGCTCGCCAAGAGTTATTTGTGGGGCAGCATTGCTGGGCCAGCCAGCAAAGCCAGCTATGTTTTGATCAGCCGCTACGGGTGAGTCAGCAGCGTGGTAATGTATCCTTTGCAACTCGTAACTTAGACTTAAATGACTTTGCCGCATTTATGCCAGAGGGGCTGGCCATTACTGGTAAGCTCAATGGTTACGCCAAGGCCAACTGGGCCAACGGCGGCAAGCCCCAAGTCGATGCACAGCTGGTTACGCGTAATGGTGAAATTGGTTTGGCAGCGTCTGATCCGCAAGATCCAGCATCGACGTTGAGCTATAACCAGTTAAGTGTGATTGCTAAAAGTGTTCCGCAAGGTTTGCTAATGCGTTTAGATGTACAAACAGATGCAATCGGTACAGGCTATGCCAAAGTTGTCATTAATCCGTATCAGACACCAATGCCGATGTCAGGTGAGGTCGCATTTAACAATGTGCAACTCAAAGTACTCAAACCATTTATTAGTGATGTGCGCTCAATGGCAGGCACCTTGTCGTTGGCGGGTAAAGTTAATGGAACACTGACGCAGCCACAAATAACTGGAGAAATGCGACTAAAAGACGGTGCAATCAGCATGATTTCGCTACCTGTCAATCTCACTAACATTCAGTTGTATTCATCTATTCGCCAAGATTCTGCAAGTATTAACGGTGCGTTTAACAGTGGTCGTGGTGCGGGCACCCTTACCGGAGATATCGACTGGAAAGGTGATCCGCGTATCAAGTTAAATCTTAAAGGTGAAAATTTACTGGTTCGTCAGGCGCCATTAATTACGGCACTGGTGACACCGGACATCTCGATGGAAGCGTATCCTGTAAGTAAGCGCTTAACGGTGCAAGGAAAAGTCGATGTACCACGTGCATTAATTTCGATGCCTGAAGCGACTGAACCTGTGGTTGGTGTTTCTTCTGATGTTCGCGTGGTGCGTGAAGGCCAAGACCAGCTGGCGATTTTGCGTGCGGCAAAACCATGGCAAATTCGTGCGGATATTGGCGTTTCGATTGGCAATCAAGTCATTTTCCAAGGTTTTAATAGTCGTATTCCATTGGTCGGTCGTTTGAACCTTACCCAGCGCGGTTTAGATACTGCAATGAATGCCTCAGGGGCAATTGGGGTGAGTCAGAAAGTTAAAATTGAAGCCTATGGGCAGAGTCTAGATTTAAATCGTGCAATTGCCCGTTTTAATGGACCGGTTTCAAACCCAACCCTTGATGTCGATGCTAATAAGAGCGTGCAGGGCAGTACGGTCGGTGTACGTGTTACGGGAACAGCTTCGGTACCGAATATTCAGATTTACAATGATGCAGGGTTGTCTGAACAAGAGGCACTCAATGCCTTGGTGACAGGCCGAATCAATGAAGGAAGCAGTAGTTTAAGCAATACGGCCGGCTTTAAATCGGATGTGAACAATACCATTGCAGCAGCAGGGATCAGTATGGGCTTGGGTGGAACGCGTGCACTGACGAATCAGATTGGTCGGACCTTCGGTTTGAGCGGTTTGGCTCTAGACGCACAAGGCACAGGTGATGATACCCAAGTCAGCCTGACGGGCTACATCACACCAGATTTATTTATTCGATATGGTGTAGGCGTATTTACACCAGTCAATAAACTGACCTTGCGTTATCAGGTGAATAAGCGCTTATACCTTGAAGCGAGTCAGGCACTGGAACGATCGCTCGATATTTTCTACAACTGGCGCTTCTAATGCCAGAATAAAAAAAGGGCAATCCAATGGATTGCCCTTTTTTATTGAGATGCATTTAGCTCACCACATCAAAACCCAAGTCTTCTATTGTACTTACAAGGGTATCTCGATTGAGTTCTTGTGCAGCATCGCTATACACCTTAACTTCAGCCGAAGCGAGATCGACCTCAACATTTTGAACGTGCTCAAGTGCAGAGAGAGCAGACTTGATCTTACTTGAACATCCACCACAGGACATTCCTTCAACATGAAAAATATAATGCGACATGATCACTTCACTCCGAAGAAAAAGGGCGTGGTTTCCAGCGACGTAAAAGCAGAGAATTCGATAATACCGAAACCGAACTGAGAGCCATCGCAGCGCCTGCCAGCACTGGATTTAGTAAACCCAGTGCTGCCAGAGGAATACCAAGCGAGTTGTAAATAAAGGCAAAGAAAAGATTCTGTTTAACCTTAGATAAGGTGGCTTGCGACAAGTCAATTGCGTGAATCAAGCCGCTGAGTTGATTGCGCATCAGCACCACATCGGCCGCTTCAATTGCAATCTCTGAACCTGCACCAATTGCAAAAGCAACATCTGCTGTAGCAAGTGCTGGTGCGTCATTAATTCCGTCACCAACCATTGCAATCCATTTATCTGGTTGCTTCAAACGCTCGATTTCACTGAGTTTATCTTGAGGTAAAACGCCTGCGATATAATGTTGAATCTCAAGTTGCTCAGCAACCACTTGTGCAACACGTGCGGTATCACCAGTCAGCATAATGACGTCAATACCACGGGCCTTCAGTGCGGCAATTGTTGATTTTGCATCTGGACGAATTGAATCGTGTAATCCGACATACCCCTGAATCTGGCCGTTTATGGCAAGACCAATTACAGTTTGCCCTTGCGCTTCAAATTTTTCGATCAATGCTTGATCAAGCTGAACATCATGATGAGCTAGTAAGCGAGGCGATCCGAGTAGAACACGCTGTGAATCAAGTTCAGCTTGGATACCATGACCCGGTAAAATTTTAATATTTTGCACAGGATTTGATTCGATATTCAGCTGCTGGGCATGATCAACCAATGCGCGAGCAATTGGATGTTCGGAATGGCTTTCAAGCGCGCTGATAACTGACCAAAACACTTTGGCTGTAATAGACGCTTGTATGGTGGTGCTGGCGACCACTGGCGTACCTTGCGTGAGTGTACCTGTTTTATCGAGCACGAGCGTGGTGATGCGCTGAGCATGCTCAAGTGCCTGTGCATTACGGAATAAGATACCTGATTGCGCCCCGCGCCCTGTCCCCACCATAATCGCTGTGGGTGTTGCGAGTCCGAGTGCGCAAGGGCAGGCAATCACCAAAACAGCAACTGCACTGATCAGACTGGCTGTAAATGTATCTGTAAACCACCATGTAAAGCCAAAGGTGAGTACACTGATAGTAAGAACAGCAGGAACAAAAATTGAAGAAATTTGATCGGCAAGGCGCTGGATTTCTGCTTTGGAACCTTGAGCCTGCTCCACCATGTGCACAATTCGGGCAATCATGGTGTGTTGACCAATACCAGTGGCACGAACTTTCAGTACGCCATGGTGGTTTACTGTTCCTGCAAAAAGCGAATCATCGGGCTGCTTGGAAACCGGCATGCTTTCACCCGTGAGCATTGCTTCATTTACTTCAGAATTGCCCTCAATAATTATTCCATCTACCGGAATGCTTTCTCCAGCACGAACAATAAAAATATCATTAAGCGCAAGCTGATCGACATCCACATCAATAATTTGACCATTGATCTCTTGATGTGCCTGTTTTGGCTGTAAATTTAACAGCTGCTCAATGGCTGCTCCAGTTTTGGCTTTGGCACGTGCTTCAAGTAATTTACCTAATAACACAAGGGTAATAATACTGGCACTGGCTTCGAAATAGACATGCTCTGATAAGTTGAAAAATAAAACAACACTACTAAACAAATACGCGGCACTGGTACCTAAAACCACCAATACATCCATATTGGCAGAACCGCCTCGTACTGCATTCAAGGCATGCTTATAAAAAAAACGACCACACCAAAACTGTACGGGAGTAGCCAGTAGCCACTGTATACCTCGCGGAATAATTTCATGGTAGCCCAGCATCATCGCCAGCATTTCAATGAATAACGGAAGAGTAAATAATGCAGCAGTTAAAAATAGCCATTTTTGTTGTTTAAACTGGGCAGATCGATTGGCACTTTCGATGTCAACATCTGTCTTTTTTTGCTGAGCTGAAAATCCTGCTTTCTCAATGGTCGAGATAATCTCTTGTGGCGTAATCAAGCCCTCTACATAACGCACGGATGCCGTTTCGGTGGCAAAATTAACCTGAGCATCCAATATTGGCTGGCGTTTGAGAACTTTCTCGATACGTTGACTGCAAGCCGTACAACTCATGCCCTCAATCTTTAATTCAAGCGTGTTTTCATGAAGGGCAAAACCCGCCTTTTGAATCCCCTGAATCACGTCTTCTATCGAACTGGCGCTGCCTTGCAAACGTACTTGTGCACGCTCATTAGCGAAGCTGACCTCGGCGTGAACATCTGGTAAGCGATTCAGGACTTTTTCAATCCGCATGGCACAAGCTGTACACGACATACCGTGAACAGGAAGATTAAAGTGACGCACTTGATGTGTATGTACTGACATTTTAATTTCCTGTAAAATAAAATCAATAATACCCCAATGGGGTATATTTGTGAAGGACTCTCAATATGTCAAAACCTCAATCCGGCACCTCGAAGCACAACACATCAGAGGCTGATTCAAGTACTCATCCTTCAGCTTGTATGCAATGTGAGACATCTGAAACTCAAACTGGCCAAAGTCCGAAGCAGGTGATTCAACCGCATAAAAAAGCATTGCTGAATCGATTGAGTCGAGTACAGGGGCAAGTCAATGGCGTCAGCCAAATGATTGAAAATGATCGTTATTGTGTCGATATCATCACTCAAATTTCTGCCATCCGATCTGCGCTTGACGCAGTGTCTAGGCAATTACTTGACGATCACGTTAAAGGCTGTGTGCGCCGTGCGGTGTTAGATGACAATACAGACGAGGTCATGGATGAGCTTTTAACGCTCATTAAAAAAATGCGCTAGAAAATTGATCGTATCGCTATGAAAACCTTAACCAAGTTCTAGTTGGGAAAATAACTAAATTTCAGTATCATGATTTGCAAAGGAGAGCGTTCATGAAAAAATTTCTACCGTTGACTGTCTTGGTTGCACTGGTTGGCTGTGGCGAAAAAAAACCACTTACCCCTGAAGAACAGTGGCATGGCTACTGTACCAGCATGGGCAATGCGGCGCGTTCAATTTTGCTCGATCGTCAAAATGGCATTCAGAAAACACAAGCCGTTGAACATGCCAATAAAATTGAAGAGCCGTTCACCAAAACTTTTATTTTAAGTATTGTTGAACAGGTGTATGCACTGCCACAACAGCAAGTGACGGATAAGCCAGATGCAATCCGTGAGCAGATCCGAACTGAAGTGACGCAAAAATGTTTGGTAACTCCACACGATAAAGTGCCAAATTACAAGCAGTTCTAATTTTAAGAGATAAGCTTAATTACTTTATAAAATAATGCCATATGATTGATTCGCCCATGTTGGCGAATCGTCTTTGAATAAAATCAAGCAACCACATGATCGATTGGAATTCTGATTAATTCAGATCACTGGGCCTGACAATTCTACAGTTTAAAACAATTTTGATTATTGCATCATATCTAACACGGCTTTCCTCATATTTGACATTGTGTTTGCTAAAAATTCACTCTTTTTATTGGCACACTCGTGTAGATAAATAGATGATTTCTTTTAAAGGATCTGCAAGGTGGATATCGCATTTCATGATTAAATCATGCATGATGCATCTGCATTTTGATGAATGCAAAAGGGAGCAAAAAATCAGGAAGCAATTGCAAGAACTACAGGTATTTTGAATGGTTTTTAGCGCTGTTTAGGGTGTACTACTATTTCGCTATAAAATAACGAGAATCACGGAGAAATACGGTCCTTGCATTAACTTTTCACTTGATTTTTAGTAAAATTTTGCTGTCCATATTACTTGTGAAGCTTTAATAAGCAGGAATTCACAAGTAAATTTTTAAAAAGAGGAATAACACTGTGCTAGAAGCTTACCGCCAACACGTTGAAGAGCGTGCCGCACTCGGTGTACCACCGAAGCCACTTGATGATGCTCAAACTGCTGACTTAGTCGAATTACTTAAAAACCCGCCAGCAGGTGAAGAAGCATTCCTCGTCGACTTGCTTGAAAATCGCGTTCCAGCAGGTGTCGACCAAGCGGCATATGTTAAAGCTGCTTTCTTGGCAGCCTTGGCAAAAGGCGAAGCGACCTCTCCACTCGTTTCGAAAGAACGTGCAGTGTATTTACTTGGCACCATGCTTGGTGGTTACAACGTTGCACCATTGGTTGAGCTACTGGATGATGCCCAACTCGGTGCTTTAGCAGCAGATGCACTGAAAAAAACACTTCTTGTATTTGATGCATTCCATGATGTGGCAGACAAAGCAAAAGCGGGTAACACTAACGCGAAAGCAGTTTTGCAGTCTTGGGCAGATGCTGAGTGGTTTACCAGCCGCAAAGACGTACCAGAAGAAATCAAATTAACCGTATTTAAAGTGACGGGTGAAACCAACACTGACGACTTGTCTCCAGCGCAAGATGCTTGGAGCCGTCCGGATATCCCATTACACGCAAATGCAATGTTGAAAAACGAGCGTGATGGCATCAACCCTGAAAAACAAGGTGAAATTGGTCCACTAAGCCAAATTAAAGAACTTATTGCGAAAGGCAATCAAGTTGCTTATGTTGGTGATGTTGTGGGTACAGGTTCATCTCGTAAATCTGCAACAAACTCTGTGCTTTGGTTCTTCGGTGACGAAATCGCGCACATTCCAAACAAGAAAGACGGTGGTTACTGCTTAGGTTCTAAAATTGCGCCGATTTTCTTCAACACTATGGAAGATGCTGGTGCGTTACCTGTAGAGATTGATGTTGCCAACATGAACATGGGCGACGAAATCGTTCTTAAGATTGACCACGCAGCAGCGAAAGTCACTGCGTTCAAAAACGGCGAGCAAATTGCTGAATCTGAACTTAAAACGCCAGTACTTCTAGACGAAGTACGTGCGGGTGGTCGTATTAACTTGATCGTAGGTCGTGGTTTAACTGCGAAAGCGCGTGAAGCTTTAGGTCTTGAGCCATCTACATTATTCCGTACGCCAGTACAACCTGCTGCAACAGGCAAAGGTTTTACTTTGGCTCAGAAAATGGTGGGTCGCGCTTGTGGTCTTCCAGAAGGTCAAGGCGTTATTCCGGGTACTTACTGTGAACCTAAGATGACGACAGTTGGTTCTCAAGATACCACTGGTCCAATGACACGTGACGAGTTAAAAGATTTGGCTTGCTTGGGCTTCTCTGCTGACTTGGTTATGCAATCGTTCTGTCACACTGCTGCTTATCCAAAGCCAGTCGACGTACAAATGCAACATACATTGCCAGACTTCATCATGAACCGTGGTGGTGTGTCGCTTCGTCCAGGTGACGGTATTATCCACTCTTGGTTAAACCGTATGTTGCTTCCAGATACAGTCGGTACTGGTGGTGACTCACATACACGTTTCCCAATTGGTATTTCGTTCCCAGCAGGTTCTGGCCTTGTTGCGTTCGCGGCAGCGACTGGTGTTATGCCACTCGATATGCCTGAATCTGTACTTGTGAAGTTTAAAGGTAAAATGCAGCCTGGTATCACGCTACGTGACCTTGTACATGCAATTCCTTACTACGCAATCAAAGAAGGCGATTTGACTGTCGAGAAGAAAGGTAAGAAGAACATCTTCTCTGGTCGTATCTTAGAAATCGACTTGTCGGAAATGGAAACTGACTTGACCGTTGAGCAAGCATTTGAATTGTCTGATGCGTCTGCTGAACGTTCGGCAGCGGGTTGTGCAATCACGCTTTCTGAAGAGAAAGTGGCTGAATACTTGCGTTCAAACATTACCATGTTGAAGTGGATGATTTCACAAGGCTATGGAGATGCACGTACAATGGCGCGCCGTGTTGAAAACATGGAAAAATGGTTAGAAAACCCAAGCCTACTTAAAGCCGATGCGGATGCTGAATACACCAAAGTGTATGAAATTGATCTTGCAGACATCAAAGAGCCGATTCTTTGCTGCCCGAACGACCCAGACGATGCGAAACTTCTTTCTGACGTTCAAGGCGACAAAATTGATGAAGTGTTCATCGGCTCTTGTATGACCAACATTGGTCACTTCCGTGCAGCGGGTCAGTTGCTTGAGAAAGTACCAAGTGGTTCATTAACAACTCGTTTATGGTTGGCACCACCAACACGTATGGACGAACACCAGTTAATGGAAGAAGGTTTTTACAATACTTATGGTCGTGCTGGTGCGCGTACTGAAATGCCGGGTTGCTCATTATGTATGGGTAACCAAGCACGTGTTGCACCAAATACTACAGTTGTATCGACTTCTACACGTAACTTCCCGAACCGTTTGGGTCAAGGCTCTAACGTATACTTGGCATCTGCCGAGCTTGCATCTGTTGCTGCTGTACTTGGTAAATTACCAACGCCAGAAGAGTACCAACAATATGCAGCACAAATCGACAGCATGTCTGCCGATATCTACAAGTATTTGAATTTCGACCAAATGGGCGAATATACTAATGCTGCTGATCAAGTAGATACTAAGAAAATTGCTGCGGCTCAGTTGACTTAATAATTTGATTATTAGGAATAAATGAGTAAAGATAAGGGTCGAGTAATCGGCCCTTATATTTGAGTATAAAAATGAATAGAATTTTAAATGTAAAATTAGAAAACTGTTTTGGTATAGGTAAATTAGAGAAAGAGTTTAAATTCACACCTAAAGAAAGAGCTCAATTAATATATGCGCCAAATGGTACAATGAAGTCATCATTTGCTAATGTTTTTGAATATTTATCTAAAGATCAAAGTAGTCAAATCAAAGATAGAATTTTTTCTGAAAAAGCAACGATATGTGACATCAAATTTAATAATCAAAATCTCAATAAAGATATGATTTTAGTTATTAATGCTGAGACAAAAATATCTGAAAATTCTATAACGAAATTTATAGCGAAAGCAGAATTAAAGAGCCGATATGATGAAATATTTGCAGAATTATCAGGTGAAAAAGCTAAATTTATAGTAGCATTGAGAAAGCAATCAAGAAGTACAGATTGTGAGCATGAGTTAGAAGCTGTATTCAGGCATGGTGAAAATTTTTTTGAATATTTATTGAGAATAGAAAGCCAATTGTCAGATAAACATGAAAGTTATAATTTTAAATATAATGATATTTTTGATAAGGGTAATAAAGTAAAAAAATTTTTAGAGTCTAATGTGAATTTATTAGATGAATATTTAAGCCGCTATACTGATTTATTAAGCAAGTCTAAGTTTTTTAGTAAATCAAATAATTCTTTTGGAACAACTCAGGCTACCAATTTACTAGATTCATTAAGTGATAATTCTTTTTTTGAGGCTGGACATAAAATTAGTATAAATGCAAAAGATTTTATTAATTCAAAAGATGAACTTGAGAGTCTGATACAGGCTGAAAAAGATCAAATTTTAAATGATAAACAGTTATTAAGTAGCTTTGATAAAGTAGATAAAGCATTAGCGAAAAACGCAGAGTTAAAAAGTTTTAAAAAATTGTTAGAGTCGAACTCAAGTTTGCTTATAGAGCTAATAGACTTTGAAAACTTTAGACAAAAAATATGGTTGAGTCATATCTCTGTAATTAAATCTGAGGCAGATCAAATTTTAAGTATTTATAAAGATCGAAAAAATGAGTTACAACAAATAATTAATAGTGCGAATGATGAAGTTGAAAAATGGAAAGGAACGATAGAGCTATTCAATTCAAGATTTTATGTTCCTTTTACTATAAAGCTAGAAAATCAATCTGATGTAATACTTAAAAGTGATATTCCTAAGTTGAAGTTTGTATATAGAGATAGAGAAGTTCCTGAAAATAATGAAGATGTTCTATTGAATGTGTTGAGTAGAGGAGAAAGCCGAGCATATTATATTCTTAGATTTTTGTTTGAGATTGAGTCTAGGTTGAGTTCAAATGAAGATTTGCTTATGATTTTTGATGATGTTGCAGATTCATTTGATTATAAAAATAAATATGCAATTATAGAATATATTAAAGATTTGCTGGAGAGACCTAATGTAAATGCCATAATTTTGACACATAATTTTGATTTTTACAGAACGGTAGCTAAAAGGCTATTTTTAAAGAAATCTAGTCATATTGCAACCAAATGTAGTCAAGGTATTGTGGAGGTTAAACAGGGGGAATATTTTGAAGATGTCTTTAAAAGTATATTTGTAAAAAATTATCATATAAGAAAGAATTTTATTGGGGTCATTCCATTTGTTAGAAATTTATTTGAATATCTTAATAAAGATGATGAATATATTTTTCTTACAAATTGTTTACATATTAAAAGTAATACTTTGAATTTGACAGTGCAAGAGGTTCATAATGTTCTAATTCGTGCAATTCCTGAGAAAACAAATATTACGTTAGAATTTGCCGATCAAAAAATCATTAATCTAATTTTTAATGAAGCTGATTCACTGAAGGTTGGATTAAATGAGCATTCATCAGATTTAGAGGATAAGCTACTTATAGCAATTGCCTGTCGATTAAAAGCTGAAATTTATATGATTTCACAATTAACCGATGATGAAAAAAAAGAGTTAAATCAGATTTATGAGAATCAAACACAGAATTTATATCAGAAATGTAAAGGTAAACAAATTGATGTTAATACTCTTAAAGTTTTGAATAGAGTGAATTTAATGACACCCGAACACATTCATATTAATTCTTTTATGTTCGAGCCATTAGTTGATATGTCTATGAATCATCTTATTGACTTATATGAAGAACTAAAAGCTTTAAGAGCCTAATTACTCAGTAAATATAATAAAAAGCCCCGCATATTAGCGGGGCTAGTCGTATACGAATCGAGTCGTATACTGTATGAGGCTCATCTCAAACTGCGCGTATTAAATCATATTTAGCTGTCAGTTGCATCAATTATCTTCAACATTATTCAATCAGCATAAAATCTGCGGTATGCGCCAATTTTAATGGACGTAGTGCAAAAGTCGAACGTGTATGCCGAATGCCTTTAATGGAATAAAGTTTCTTTCTTAAAAACCGCTCATAGTGTTCTGAATCCTTCACCGCAACTTTTACAAGATAATCATATTCTCCTGTAACCAAATGCGCCTCAATCACTTCTGGAATTTCTGCAAGTGCTTCGCTAAAGTTTTCGAGCATTTCATCGTCATGCCGTTCGAGTGTAATTTCAATAAAAAATAATTCATTAATTCCAATGGCTCTGGGATTAATGTTAGCAGTATAACCATCGATAATTTTAAGTGATTCAAGCCGCTTTAGTCGTGTCCAGCAGGGTGAGGATGATAAACCGACCTCTTCAGAGAGTTGTGCAATCGTAAGTCGGCCATTACCACGAAGGGCAGATAAAATTTTCCGATCTGTACGGTCTAATGTGTATTCTGTGCTGTTCAAAATTTAAACCAAAGAAAATTATGCTGTATATTTTCAATATACATAAATTTTATGCTGTTAAAACTAAAAAAAATTGAATATTCGGTAAAATTTTTGAGAGCGTTCAAGTTAAGATGTTTTTATTCAATCAAAGTCATATGGGTAGTGATTTTGATGTGTAGCGAGTCTATTGAAAAGAAGGGTGCTTTTCAATAGGCTTACTTCACGCGCTGAAATACTAAAATAAGCATAAAAAAACGCAGAAATATCTGCGTTTTTTTATGCAAAATACATTTATCGAGATGCCAAAAAGTCATCAATTTCTTGACGCCATGGCACAGACGGCTGGGCACCAGATCGGGTAACGGCAATTGCGGCGGCTGCATTGGCAAAGCGTGCAGCGTCTTGTGCGGTTTTTCCTTCAAGAAGTGCCGTCACAAATGCACCGTTAAAGGTATCGCCTGCGGCAATGGTATCGATTGCATTTACTTTAAACCCTTCAATCAGTTTGCCCTGACCGTATTCACTCAGCCAAACACCACGAGAGCCCATAGTAATGACTACAGTTTTAATGCCTTTTTGATGCAACACATTTGCCGCTTCGGCAGCGTCGTGATCATCATGCACAATCACATTAGTAAGGCTCAAAGCTTCAGTTTCGTTGGGCGTAATAATATCGACCAAACGTAGTAATTCTTCTGGCAACTCACAAGCTGGCGCCGGATTTAAAATCACTTTTACGCCAGCAGCTTTGGCAAGCTTTGCAGCGTGCAAGATAGTCGCCAACGGTGTTTCAAGCTGTAAAAGAATTGCGCTTGAGCGTTGAATTAGCTCTGCATGCTGATCGATATAAGCAATATCGAGCGCAGCATTGGCACCGGCATGAATACCAATAAAATTCTCTGCATGCTGATTAACAAAAATCAGTGCGACACCTGTGGTGAAACCTTCAACGGCACGTACTGCCTGAGTATCAATGTGGTCTTTGATGAGCTGGTGACGAATTTGTTCGCCCACGGCATCGCCACCTACACAGGCAATAAAACTGGTATTGGCGCCACTTCGGCCTGCTGCTACTGCCTGATTTGCACCTTTGCCACCAAACGCGACTTGATACTCCTGACCATTCAGGGTTTGTCCCGGATGAGGGAAGTGTTCAAGAGAAAGGATATGGTCAACATTGATGCTGCCAATTACAGTAAGCAAAGGACGGGTTGAACTCATTAGAAACTCTAAATTAAAAAAGCGGCGTATTATGCCTTTAATTTTAAGCGATGTATAATTTAACAAACAAGCGCTTAAAAAAAGTGGCCCATATTGCTGATTAGTTATTCAGCTTTTTTAAGCAAAGTAACAAAAATTAATAATGTTATCGTATTGTGAGAATGATATGCATAAGGAGGTGTTTTAAGACTAATTTAAGATAGAAATCCTAAAACGAATGAGTGGCATACAAACAATGATATTCTAGACTGTTGAAGGAGTCAGAGATGAATCTGCATTATACTCATAAGCCGAACTACTATTTCTTTGCACACAAACTTGTTTTGTTCCTAGAAAACTACATCAAGCATCATCCAAATCATGTGCAAGAAACCTTCAACCTAAATACGATTTATGATCTCTTTGATCATGACTTCGCTTCGAGCAGTACCAACTTAGAAGGTATTCTCAATATCGTGGACGAATACGTGATTGAAACCAATAATGGAAACGAACCATTGGTGAAATCTTACCATATCAGCCATGACAACCATATTTTAACTATCGATTTTAACAGTAACGCAATTGCGCATCTGGCACAGGGTAAAGTGATTACCTATCCAAAGGCGGCATAACAAATGAATTCTCCATAAAACAAGCACATTTCGTGCTTGTTTTTTTTTGAATCTCATTGCTGTATTTCACTAAGTTCATAAAATTAAATGTATTAAAACGATTCAATACGCACTGTTTTTTTACCGTTAGTTCAAAAAAGGCAACGTCTTAGACCATCACTGGTATTCATAAGCAGAATTTTGTAATGCTATAAATTTTTATTATGAGTTTGATATAATTAAGTCACGATTATAAAAAGAAAAAAATAAAAAAATGCGATACTGCTTTTTAATTTGATCAAAATTGATCGGGCAGTCTAAAAAAAACATTCGAAATCTCTGCAAAATTTTGTTAAATTTACCGCCCGATAAATAGCCCAATTAAATATTTGTTTAAAAACAAATGCTTATTTTTAGGCTTTTTGCATTATTTGCCCCTTGTATAAAGCTGGCAAAATCATGATTGGTAAGATAATTTTCAGATTCATGCTGTTTTTTGAGATGGCATGATCTTTGTATTGTCTCCAATTCCTCATTTTACAAATCAGTGATTATGAAGCATCACTGAATGGCGCGATAAGGTAATTCGAGTACAGGGCGATCAGTAACGACATCTTGGTTTGTTTATACAGCAGGTACAACGATGTTGACATGAGTTGCTGGAATGGGGTGTGCTCAGGTTACGGAGATGAAAATGTTTGAATATCGTGGATTGATCGGTATTTTTATTCTTTTGTTGATTGGATATATTTTTTCCAATAACCGAAGCATGATTAAAGTGAGAACGATTTTACCGGCTTTGGGCTTGCAGTTCCTGCTTGGAATTATCATTTTGTATGTTCCATTAGGAAAATACATTTTTGAACAGCTTGCCAATGGCGTAAACCATGTGATTGGTTATGCAGATTCAGGTAGCGCTTTCTTGTTCGGTGCCTTGGTCGGCGATCAGATGAACACGGTATTTAATGGCGCAGGTTTTATCTTTGCACTGAAAGTACTGCCAACCATTATTTTTGTTACTGCCCTGATTTCGATTTTGTATTATTTAAAAATCATGACGGTATTTATTAAAGTACTGGGTGGTTTGTTTCAAAAAGCGCTGGGTATCAGTAAGGTTGAGTCCTTTGCTGCTGTGACGACCATCTTTATTGGTCAAAACGAATTGCCAGCCGCGTTGCGTCCATTTTTGTTACGTATGAATAAAAATGAACTGTTTACCGTCATGTGTAGTGGTATGGCTGCTGTTTCTGGTTCGGTATTGGTTGGCTATGCCGGATTAGGCGTACCCATGGAATACTTATTGGCGGCTTCGCTGATGGCGATTCCTGGCGGTATTCTGTTTGCACGTTTATTGAGTCCAGCCACTGAGCCTTCAACTGTTGAAGTATCGGATCTAGAATTTGGCGAACAACGTCCATCCAATATCATTGAGGCCGCTGCGAATGGCGCCATGATGGGGCTTAAAATTGCAGCAGGTGTCGGAACCGTGATTATGGTTTTTGTTGGCCTGCTAAGTCTGGTGAACGGTATCTTCGGTTTCGTGGGTGGATGGTTTGGCTATTCAGGCTTGAGTCTAGATGCCATTTTTGGTTATGTCCTTTCTCCTTTAGCTTATGTGATGGGCGTAGACTGGAATGAAGCGCAGTTAGCAGGTTCTTTGCTTGGGCAAAAGCTGGTCATCAATGAGTTTGTTGCTTACCTAAACTTAGCGCCGCATCTGGCAGATCAGACCATTTCGGCACATACCGCAGCCATCATTTCTTTTGGGTTGTGTGGTTTTGCCAACTTCAGCTCGATTGGTGTAGTACTCGGTGCTTTTGGTATGGTAGAACCAAAACTGACGCCCGTATTATCTAAGCTTGCCATCCGTGCGTTGTTGGCCGCGACTTTGTCAAACTTGATGAGCGCGACAATTGCCGGTATTTGTCTAGGCTTTGCACTCTAATTGCGTTGTCGCAGATAGTTTTAATGCATTCAGTTTTGACCAAATACTGACAAAAATAGCCGTATTTCATTCTATAAATACGGCTTATTTTTTGCTTCCATAAACACAATAACATGGAGTTCTTATGCACATTGCAACCATTGATTATACGCATCCCGAAGCAGGGGCGGCATTTGCACAGTCGTTACGTGAAACTGGTTTTGCCGTGATTATCAATCATCCGCTGGACTGGTCATTAATCCAGTCGATCTACACCGAGTGGCTGACATTTTTTAAATCTGAGTATAAAAACAATTACCGTGTTCGCCCCGAACAAAAAGGCGGATTTTTTCCAACCGACTTATCCGAAACAGCCAAAGGTGAAACGGTCAAAGATTTAAAAGAATTTTTTCATATTTTCCCTTCTGGTGTATTTCCCTCCGAATTATCAGCGCTGAGTTTAAATTATTATCAACAAGCATTCGGCTTGGCTAAACATCTTTTACAATGGATTCAAGAATTTACACCCGAGCATATTCGCGCTGCCTATAGTGAGCCGTTACCCAGTATGATTGAGGGCGCGGAGGGTTTATTACGCGTATTACGTTATACACCTGTAGTGACAGATCAAGATTATGTTCGTGCTGCTGCGCATGAAGATATTAATCTCATTACCATTTTGCCTGCTGCGACAGCACCGGGGCTTCAGGTAAAAAATGCAGCAGGTGAGTGGTACGATGTGCCTGTCGAGCCGAATTCACTGGTTATTAATATTGGCGATATGCTTCAAGAAGCGTCCCAGTTCTTTTACCCGTCGACCACCCATCGTGTGGTGAAATTCAAAGATCAAGATGCACAGCAAGAACGAATTTCGATGCCATTCTTTTTACAACCACGCGGTGATGTGGTGCTCTCGTCACGCTATACCGCCGGTGAATATCATGCAGAACGAATGCGCGAACTCAAAGTAATCCAAGATGGCAAAATTTTGCTATAACGTTTAGATCGATTTATATATTGCGTTTAGGCTTGAGCACGAGTTCAGGCTGTTTTTAAAAAAAAGGTAGTGGAATGACTAATACACCTCGTCAAATTATTATTGATACAGATCCAGGGCAAGACGATGCAGTTGCGATCTTACTGGCGCTGGCCAGCCCGGAACTTGATGTTTTGGCAATTACGACAGTTGCTGGAAATGTACCTTTAAGTTTGACCAGCGTAAATGCCAGAAAAGTGTGTGAATTGGCTGGTCGTCCAGACATTCCTGTATTTGCAGGATGTGATCGTCCGCTCAAACGTCCATTAATTACTGCAGAAAATGTGCATGGCAAAACGGGTTTAGATGGAATTGAATTACCTGAACCCAAAATGCCGCTTCGTCCTGAGCATTCAGTCGACTTTCTAATTGAAACCTTTCGCCGTGCACCAGAAAAATCGATTACGATTTGCTCGTTAGGCCCAATGACCAACACGGCTCAGGCACTGCTCAAAGCCCCTGATATCGCCACGCGTATTGAGCGAATTGTCCTCATGGGTGGTGGTTTCTTTGAAGGCGGAAATATTACACCATCAGCTGAATTTAATATGTTTGTCGATCCTGATGCAGCAAAAGTTGTGTTTGCAGCGGGCATTCCACTTACCGTCATTCCATTAGATGTGACTCATCAGGCATTAACCTCAAAAGCGTGGGTGGATGGTCTGCGTAAAATGAACAATAAGGTTGGACCGGCTGTTGCAGCATGGACTGACTTCTTTGAGCGTTACGATATGGAAAAATATGGCTCGGAAGGTGCGCCATTACATGATCCATGTGTGATTGGCTACATGATTAATCCAGCGTTATTTACAGGCCGTTGGATTAACGTTGAAATTGAAACAGATAGCCCGCTGACTGTGGGTGCAACGGTTGCCGATTGGTGGAATGTGACTGGGCGTAAGGCCAATGCCGAGTTTTTACGTAGCATTGACCGAGATGCCTTCTTTCAATTACTGTCAGAGCGACTGGCGACTTACGCGTAATTGAAGTTGTATCAGCTATGATTAAACCCGATCAGTGTACTGCTCGGGTTTTTTTCTCGACTGCAAAGGCAATCAATAAAATAATCAGCCCACCTAGGCTGAGTACAAAT
Source organism: Acinetobacter sp. ACZLY 512 (assembly GCF_023614015.1). NCBI lineage: Bacteria > Pseudomonadati > Pseudomonadota > Gammaproteobacteria > Moraxellales > Moraxellaceae > Acinetobacter > Acinetobacter sp. ACZLY 512. The sequence goes on along the minus strand of NZ_JAKIVI010000001.1, from coordinate 125,716 downwards.
CCTACCCAGATCGGTGCAATCCAGCCCATATTATGGCTCAATACCCAACCACCCAAATAGGCACCTAGTGCATTGGCTATATTGAAGGCAGAGTGATTCAGCGATGCTGCCAAGCCTTGCGCATCTCCGGCTACATCCATCAGGCGCATTTGTAATCCACCACCCAAGCCCATCACTGTAATACCAATCATAAACAAGCCAGCAATGGCGGTGTATACGTTATGCATCATGAAGCTGGCAGCAATAAAAGCCAGTGACGCACTGATGAGAACGCCAATAATGGTTCTATTGAGATTTTTATCGGCCAGCCAACCTGCCACCAAGCCGCCAATCACCATACCGATGCCCCAGATTGCCAAGGCAATCGGCACAATCTGAATACTGACTTTGGTATATTCAGTCAAAATTGGCGATACATAGCTATATACCGAAAACATGCCGCCAAAGCCAATTGCACCAACTGCAAGGGTCAGCCACATGTTGATATTTTTTAAACCGGATAGCTCACTTCGTATACTGGCCGTGCTACGGACTTGTATTTGAGGTACAAAAACTGCAACAGACACTAAGGTAACAAGGGCAATGAGCGCTGAAAATTCGAATCCTGAGCGCCAGCCAAACTGCTGGCCTACCCAAGTTGCCAGCGGTACGCCAAGTACGGTTGCAACGGTTAAGCCCATCATCATTTGCGCCACTGCAGATGCACGACGATTTGGCCCTGCCAGTTCTGCCGCCACTAAAGCGCCCACACCAAAGTAGGCGCCGTGCGGAAAGCCTGCGATAAATCGCGAGACTAAAATCATATCCGGTGTTTTTGCCAGTGCAGTCAGTGCATTTGCAATGCCGTAAAATAGCATCAGGCCAAGCAGTAAAGTTTTACGTGGTACACGTGCACCCAAAATTGCAATGACTGGTGCACCAATTACCACACCAAGTGCGTAAGCACTAATAAAATGACCCGCTTGTGGCACAGTAATCTGTAGATCAGACGCTATTTCCTGTATCAGACCCATCGCGACAAATTCAGTGGTTCCAATACAAAAACCCCCACTGGCTAAAGCGAGAATGACCCAGAATAATGAAAATTGTCGGGCTGATCGAACAGAAGTGTTCGGTTTTAAAGACATAATAAAAAGACAAAATGGGAGAAAAAACAGTGAAAATTATAATGGAAAAAGAACATAAAAGCGAAGCGAACTCGGGCAAGAGGCTAGTGCGAATATCAACTTAAATTTAAGCATGATGTGTTTGATTGACTTTATTGTGCGTGCAAATACGCTTGCTGAATTGAGGTCGGTTCAAGCCATCCATGATAAGATGAGTATTATTCATAATTCGGGTTTTTTATTGCCTTCGCGTTGTTCGATTTTGTTGCATTAAATAATGCTGGATGTATAAATCAAAATACATTTAAAATTAGCTGTTTAGAATTAAAGAATCATCATGGGCTGTTTGTCATCCAAACGGTTTCATTTCGATGAGATGCTGAGTCGGGAGCTAACGTTCACAAGATGTTTTCCCTTACGGTTGGTCATATATAGGTTATTTTCATGCTCGAAATTCGACATCTTAAAACTTTGTTAGCACTACGTGAGCATGGGTCATTGGTTGCTGCTGCAAATGATTTATGTTTGACACCATCTGCTATTTCTCATCAATTAAAAGAACTCGATCATTGGTATGGGGTCGAGGTGGTTAATCGGCGCAGTCGTCCAGTCACCTTTTCAAATGTTGGACAGCGTTTGCTGAAACTTGCAGATGATATTCTGCCGCAAATTCAGATTGCACAAAGTGATATCACCCGTATTGTGCATGGACAAACCGGTCGGATTATTTTTTCTTCTGAGTGTCATAGTTGTTTTGATTGGTTGATGCCATTACTGAATCAGTATCGCCAGCAATATCCTGATGTTGATCTGGATTTTGCCTCGGGCTTTGAAGCCAATCCACATGAGCTATTGCAAAATGCCGAATTTGATTTGCTCATTACCGCAGATCCGATTGCTCTCAAAGGGGTTGAGTATTTTCCTATTTTTGAATATGAGTCACGTTTGGTCTTGTCAAATACACACCATCTGGTGCGTGCTGAAAAAGTCACTGTGCAGGATTTAGCAGAGGAAACACTGATTACCTATCCGGTCGATAAGCATCGACTTGATATTATGGCGCATCTGTTTCTGCCTGCAAATATTCAACCTAAAGAAATCCGTACCACCGATCTGACTCAAATGCTGATTCAGTTGGTTGCAAGTGGTCGGGGTATTTCGGCACTACCAGACTGGGTGGTGAATGAGTACGAGCAAAAGGGCTGGGTGACGAGTCGACGTCTGGAATGTGTGGCAGAGCAAGGGTTGCGCCGTACCTTGTATGCAGGCTTTAGAACTGAGGAAAAAGAAAAAAGTTATTTTGAAGGGTTTTTAAAGCAGTTAGCTAAATTTTCGCAAAAACGCACCAATTATTATGCTGCCTAAATACTCAAGTGCTAGATAGAATTTATTGAATCATCATGGATTTTTGTATAAGGCCATGATGATTCAATATGTCATATATAGATGTATTTGCAGCAAGTTTTACTGCCAAGCCTTATTAATTCCACAACACTAATGAGAGTAATCCTGCCGCAATCAGTGGACCCACCGGAACGCCTCTTAGCAGCGCTACACCTGCAATGGTACCAATTAATAACCCTGCAATAATATCGGGCTGGCTACTCATGAGCTTGACGCCTCGACCGCCTAGCCATGCCACCAGTAAGCCGACGCCGATGGCGAGCAAAGATTTATAGCTAAAAAAGGACTTTAAAATACTTTCGCCACTCAGCTGACCGCTTGCAATTGGAGTCAGTACACCAATGGTCAAAATAATAATGCCAATGTTTAATCCATGTTGCTGTAAATAGGGGAAGAAAGTATTAAGCGGGGTGAGTTTAAATAAAATTAAAACGCCTACAGCAATGGTCACAGCTGTATTTTGGCTAAAAATTCCACAGGCTAGCAATACCAGTAATACAATTAAATTGACATCAAGCTGAGACAACATCATCAACATCTTTTTATGTAAGCGGGAGCTATAGTGTAGCGCGCTTTGATCATAAGATAAAAATAAACGCTTGATTTAAAAAAGCTGGTGTACTTAAAACAGACCTTAACGTCTGCATTTTGAGTGATAACCTCATTCAAGGCATTCACTTTTTTAGCTAATCCGTTAGACTATGCCGAAAATATATCAGGTAAATTTCGGCAATGCTTCTAGAAAAAATGTTGCAATCACAAGGCTTCGGTTCACGTAAACATTGCCAGCAGCTAATTAAAAATGGGCATGTGTCTATAGGAGAGGATACCGTTACCGATTTAAAGTTGCGCGTTCAGACCGAGCACTTGCAGTTCCGTGTATTTGGTGAATCGTATATCTATCGTGAAAAGGTGTATATCGCGCTCAATAAACCACAAGGTTTTGAATGTTCGCATCAACCTCAGCATCATCAGAGTGTATTCAGTTTGCTGCCAGATATTCTGATCGATCGTGGAATAGCAGCAGTTGGACGACTCGATCAAGATACCACTGGACTACTGCTGTTGACCGATGACGGGCAATTTCTGCATGCCTTAACCCATCCTAAAAAACATGTCCCTAAGGTATATCATGTACACACGGCAGATCCGATTACTGAAGTTCAGCTGAGTCAGCTTGAGCAAGGGGTGGAACTACGTAATGAAACAGGGCTTTTCGCTGCGACCGCGGTTCAACAGCTTGATGAATATCATTTAAGCTTGACGATTCATCAAGGGGTATATCATCAGGTCAAACGCATGATCGCTGCGGTTGGAAATAAAGTTGAATCGCTGCACCGTCAGCAAATCGGGCAGTTGGTTTTACCTGAATTAGCACAAGGGGATTGGATCTATTTGTCTGATGCACAGATTCATTTAGCCAGGCAGTCTACCTAAGAAAACAGTGATAGGTTTGAAATTCCTGATCCAGCACAAAACCCATTTTTTGATATAAACGCATTGATTCGATATTGTTTTTTTGGGTTTCCAACGAGATTCTGAGCGCATTTTCATGGCGTGCAAACAAAATGGCAGTATCGATGAGTTGCTTTGCAGAGCCTTGACGGCGATAAAGTGGCGTAACGTACACATCATCTAAAATATAATAGGTCGAGCAGGCGACAGATGAAAAGCCCAAATAAAGCAGAATAAAACCAGTAAAAACATCATTTTTGACATGAATAAAAATGACACTCTGTTTGTTTTCAAAGCGTTGTTTTAAAAAATCATAGGATTGCGTTAAGTTGGATGATGCGCCATAAAACTGACGGTATTCATCAAACAATACCGCGAGTTGATTTAAATCTTCTACAGTGGCTCGTCGAACGATCATGCGATTCTCCAGCTTTATTATTATGTGTCATAGAGAAGAAGCATAACCAAAATCAAATACGAAGAACGTTAAAACTTGTTTAAAACTGCAACATTATGGCGCTTGATCACTCTCACCGAGTAAGGCATTCAGCTCATCAAAAAGTGCTTCATGATCATCCATGAGTAGATCGCTATCGGCTTGATCATTTTCACGTGGCGTAACAGCGGCAGATTGCGACTTGATTTTACGCAATTTGAGGAGCTGCTCCATATCGATGTTTTGATTTTCAATTGCAAAGGGGATGGATTTGGTTAAAACCACCTGCTTGAAAAAAAGACGCACGGCTTGTGCCGGTGTAATCCCCAATTGTTTGAAAACAGCAAAGGCCTGCTTCTTTTCGTGTGAATCAAGTCGAACCTGATAAACTTCTGTTTTTCGCATGAATAAAAACCAAACGATTTTTTAATTTTTAATGGCTTATTCTAAAGCAAGAATTTGTAATTTCAATCTTAAAACTAAAAAATAGCGTGGTTGTCATTACGATCAAATGACAAAGAAAGTGACTGTCTTGAGCAAAAGTACATTTCAGTTTGTGTAATGGGGTCGACAAACTGTAATTCTTTTGCCAAAAGCTGTAAGGGGTTGGAAAAGTCATCGTCGGCTTTGTGTGCCAAAAATGGATAAAGCGGATCGTTCTGGATAGCAAGCCCCAAGTGAGCCAAATGCACACGAAGTTGATGCTGTTTTCCGGTTTTGGGGCTTAAACGATATTTTGCCCAATGATTTGAATACTCTAGGCATTCAATCCAGGTTTCACTATTTGGCTCGGCGTCTGGATTGACTTTCATGGTGTAAAACGGCTCACCTTTGCTCATGTTGAGTCGAACTGTGCGAGGAAACTGAAGCGTGTGATGATAAGGGGCGATGGCATGATAGGTTTTTTGCACATCGCGCGCTGCAAATAAAGATTGATACACACCGCGGGATTCAGGTTTTTTACAAAACATCACCACACCCGCCGTTTCACGATCAAGACGATGGATTGGAGTTAGATCGGGAGTTTGGCCACTTTGTTTTAAGCGAACCAGCAGTGTTTCTTGTACATACTTGCCGGTGGGTGTCATGGTTAAAAAATGTGGTTTATCGACCACCAGTAGATGTTCATTTTCAAATAAAATCTCATGCTGAAATGGCACTGCAACTTCATGCGATAAAAAACGATAATAAAAAATATGCTGGTTGGATAAATAGGGGCTAGCTACACTCAGCGTTTGGCCTTGAGCATCGATAATTAGTCCATCATCGAAGCGCTGTTGCCATTCTGAGGCTAATATATGAGGAAAATGCGCACACAGGTAAGCAAAAGTTGTTTCAGGTGGTTTGCCATGCATGGTGGGTAAAAATACTTTGCTGGCACTTACGCCTTGACGAGTAGGAGGGATAAATTCGTGTGCGGTCATGTTGGCCATTTTGGAGATATCGCTAGAGAGTCAGGCTGTTTGAAAAGCAAGCAGCTTTTTACTTGATCATAGGCTTTTAAACATTCAGGATGGTATTATACACAGTCCGATTGAATCATGTATGAGCGTAATGCAGTATTCCCTTCGTTTAACCCTAGCGGATGAACTCGACACACAAAAACTGGCAACAACACTCTCTGGTGTGATCCAAGAAGGTGTGGTGTATTTAATTGGCGATTTAGGCGCAGGCAAAACCACGTTTACTCGTCATTTTCTGCAAGCACTGGGTCATCAGGGGGCGGTAAAAAGTCCAACCTATACCTTGGTCGAGCCGTATCGTATCCAGCAAAAAGAGATATTTCATTTCGATTTGTATCGCCTTAACGATCCCTATGAGCTTGAATTAATGGGAATTCGGGATTATCTGGATGTTCCGCATGCTTTGTTTTTGTTTGAATGGCCATCGAAGGGAGAAAACGAGATTCCAGAGCCAGATATCATTATTCAAATTGAAAAATCTGAAGATGATCTTGAACGATATGTGACGATTGAATTGAATGATGCTCAGCAATACGCACAATTAAAGGACCTCATTTAACATGCTGCAAGAATCCCGCGATCTGCAACGTATTCATACTCTCGATCCTGCGCTGGCCAACCAGATTGCGGCAGGTGAAGTAATTGAGCGGCCTGCATCGGTTGTGAAGGAGTTGCTTGAAAATGCAATTGATGCAGGCGCAACCGAATTGATCATTCGCGTCGAGCAAGGTGGCGCTACGCTCATTGAAATCATCGACAACGGTCAGGGGATTCATAGTGACGATTTACCGCTGGCGGTAATGCGTCATGCCACAAGTAAGATCAAGACTTCCGACGATTTGCATGCCATCGTAAGTTTGGGATTTCGAGGCGAAGCCTTGGCATCGATTGCCGCCGTATCTCGCTTAACGCTAATGAGTAGTCAATCTGACGATGGCGTCGGGTATCAGGTTGAAGTCAATGGTACAGCCTTTGATCATCAAGCGATTCTACCTGTTGCGCTCAGAAAGGGCACACACATTCGTGTACAGGACTTATTTTTTAATGTTCCTGCGCGGCGTAAATTTTTAAAAAAAACCAGCACCGAATTTGGACATATCGAAGAAATTGTTAGACGTCTGGCACTGACACATTTTGATATTCGATTTATGTTAGAACACAACAATCAGGTTCGTTTGAATTTACCTGTAGCAGACAGCGGACAACTGCGTTTTCAGCGTGTTCAGCAACTGCTTGGGCATCAGTTTACTCAAAATGCCTATTGGCTCGATACGCAAAGTATTTCCATGCGATTGTCGGGCTGGTTGGGTCATCCCTCCGACGCGCGCCCACAGGCCGATTTGCAATATGTCTATGTGAATGGCCGTATAGTCAAAGATAAAACCATTTCACATGCACTGCGCATGGCTTACGATGGAATTTTGCATGGTCATCAGTATTCGGCTTATTTACTGTTTTTAGAGGTCGATCCAGAACAAATTGATGTCAATGTACATCCCACCAAGCATGAGATTCGCTTTTTAAACCAGCGTGAAGTGCATGAGTTTGTACGGCATTATGCCAAAGAAACACTCTCACAATTTCAGACCGCAGCGGCCGAGTTGTCTCAGGCCATGAAACCTGAACAATTGTCTATTGAGCGTATGCCGCAGCCGAGCTATCAAGAACAATTTAGTTTGCACCGCGCTGAAACAGCATCAACTCAAGCACTGCATGAGGCCGATCAAACACATGCGGCAACTACAGCCGTATCAACAGAGCTGTTAACCGAATTTAATGCCAGTCGGCCCAATTCTGTTGATTATTCGCGACGTCCACAACCTGTGAGTGATCCAGAGCGGCTCAACAATGCCCTTAAAAGTTATCTAGCTCCTTTGCGTGAGCAAACAGAAGCGGTAGAAAATACGGCAGAACGTCAAGCAGAGTCCGAAGTAGATGAGTTTCCGCTGGGAATTGCCATAGCACAATTGCACGGTATTTATATTCTGGCGCAAAATACCGAAGGCCTGATTATTGTTGATATGCATGCTGCACATGAGCGTATTTTATTACAACAGATGAAATCTGCTTGGGATAAGCCCGAGTTTTGGATTTCACAGCAATTGCTCATTCCTAAAGTGGTTTCAATTACACGTATGCAAGCGGCACGGATTGAAGATCTGAAAGATCAGCTGGCGCGATTGGGTCTGGATATTGATCAATATGGTGATGATCAAGCGATTGTGCGTGGAGTTCCGGCCATTTTGCATAAAGCTAATTTTGAGAAACTGATTCCTGAGCTTTTGCATGATCTGGATCCAAATGATCAGGCACAGGCGCTTATGCATAAGCGTGATGCCATTTTGGCTGGCATGGCATGTCACGGTGCAGTTCGTGCACATCGCATGCTGAGTCTGTCTGAAATGAATGCTTTGTTACGTCAAATGGAGCAGACAGAATTCGCCAGTCAGTGTAATCATGGCCGTCCAACATGGCGCGCCTTTCCACTTCATCAACTTGACAAGCTTTTTGCTCGAGGAGAATAGTTTTTCATGTCAACTTCTTTGCCCGTAATCAATTTGATGGGGCCGACCGCAAGCGGTAAAACAGCCTTGGCATGTGAACTGTATGAACAGGGTCAATTTGAACTGATTTCTGTAGATTCTGCATTGATTTATCAAGATATGGATATCGGTACAGCAAAGCCCACCAAAGAAGAGCAGGCACAATATCCGCATCATTTAATTGATATTATTACGCCGCTAGAAGTGTATTCTGCTGCGCAATTTGTCGATGATGCCACGCGCTTGATCGACCAGTGCCACCAGCAAGGCAAAACTCCTATTTTAGTTGGTGGAACCATGCTGTACTTCAAGGCCTTACTTGAAGGACTGTCAAGCAATCTTCCAAGTGCAAATGCTGATATTCGGGCAGAAATTGAACAGCAGGCTGCACTTGAAGGGTGGGAAGCTGTGCATGAACAATTGCGCAAAGTGGATCCGATCGCAGGTGAAAAGTTTAATGTATCTGATCGCCAGCGTATTATTCGCGCGCTAGAAGTCTATCGCTTGACTGGTATACCGATTACGCAATTACAAATGGAGCAACCGAAAAATTTACCATATCGTTACACATTTCATAACTATGCTTTGCTGCCAGATCGGGTAGAATTACATCAGCGAATTGAGCAAAGATTGTTCAAAATGTGGGATATCGGTTTTTTAAATGAGGTGGAAGCTTTAATTAAAAAATACGATTTGAATGAAAATTTACCTTCAATGCGGTCTGTCGGGTATCGTCAAGCACTCGATTTTCTGTTAAAAAGTGATAAAAGTCACATAAATAGGAGGGAAATGGAAGATAAGGCATTATTCGCGACACGACAACTTGCGAAACGTCAATACACTTGGTTACGTTCGTTGCAAGAAAAGCACTATTTTAAAACTTATTTAACTATAAAGCAGGCTCAACAAGACTTGCGAAACTCTTATGGATAAAGCAAAATTTACATACTATCTTTTTTATAAATTTTAATTGAAAAATAAAGATGGTTTTTTGCGCTGATTTTAATTTTTTTGGAGTTATAAAATGTCTAAAGGTCAAACATTACAAGATCCGTTCTTAAATTCTCTCCGTAAAGAACGTATTCCTGTGTCAATCTTTCTTGTGAATGGTATTAAATTACAAGGTCACATTGAATCTTTCGACCAATACGTAGTGTTGCTAAAAAATACGGTAAGCCAAATGGTTTACAAGCATGCAATTTCAACTGTAGTTCCTGCACGTAACCCACGTCCAGCAGGCGCTCCAGCTGGTGCACCACAAGGTGGTTTTGGTGGTCAGGGTGGTGGCTTCGGCGGTCAAGGTAGCGGCTTCGGCGGTCAAGGCGGTGGCTTCGGTGGTCAAGGTGGCTTCGGTGGTCAAGGTGGCTTCGGTGGTCAAGGCGGCGGCTTCGGCGGTCAAGGCGGCTTCGGTGGTCAAGGTGGCTTTGGTGGTCAAGGCGGCGGCTTCGGTGGTCAAGGTGGCTTCGGCGGTCAAGGCGCTTCTGGCTTTGACAACGATACAAAATTCGAAGATGGACAGGACGACGATTCTAACAATCGTTAATCTGTTTCAATAAAAAAACCTCAGTCAATATGACTGAGGTTTTTTTTATCTAAAATATAAAAAAAGAACCAGCATTTGGCTGGTTCTATTAAATGATTACTGTGCTGCTATGGCTTTTGCTCGCTGCAATTTTGTATCAAGTTCCGGATCCTTGATTTGTACATACGCATGGGCACGTACTTCACGCAACCAGCTATCCAGTTCACTATCAAACTGTCGCTCACCCAAGATCTGGCGTGCCATACGCTCTTGATATTCTTGAGTCATGTCTTTTTCACGAACGCCAGTGACTTCAAGAATATGCCATCCATATTGAGTCTGGAATGGCTGGCTAATTTGTCCGACTGGTGTATTTTTCATTTTCTCTTCGAACTGTGGCACCATACTGCCCGGCGTTACCCAGCCCAAACTTCCGCCATCACGTGCTGAGCCTGTATCAGAGGAGTAGGTTGCGGCGAGTGTGGTAAAGTCTTCACCCGACTTTAAACGATTATAAATGCTATCAATAGTTTGTTTGGCCATATCCGGACTGATGACTTCAGACGGCTGAATTAAAATATGGCGCGTCTGGTATTGGGTCACCATGGCTTTTTGATCGCCACTTTTTCGTTCGATCAATTTCAAAACATGAATGCCATCACGAACATTAATCAGCTCGGTAGTTTGACCTTGCTGAAGTGGACTAACACGCGCAGCTAATTCGGAAGGCAGGTCGGCAAGATCACGGTATCCCATGTCCGCACCTTCGACCTTAACGTCTTTGGTTGAGAATTTTTTACCAATCGCCGCAATGTCATTACTTTCATTCAAGGCTTGTTTTACATCTTGCGCAACTTTGGCAAGCTGCTGCGGATCTACTCCTTGTTGGGCAGAGATACGCGCATGAATAACATGAACCTGACTACCAAGCATTGCCTGACCTTGAGGTGACTTCAAAAAGTTTTCAACGTCTTGATCACTAATTTTGATACGTGACATGACTTGCTGCTGACGTAAGCGATTGATTGCCAAATCTTGACTGATACGAGCACGCAGTGCTGCATAAGTTCCCGGTGCTATACCATCGAGTTTCTGTTGAAAGGCAGGGAGTGATTTAATACCTGACTGACCAGCTACTTTGAGTACAGCATCATTGAGTGTGTTTTCATCAATCTTGATGTTATAACGTTTCACCATTTCAAGTTGGGCTTCACGTAAAATCAACTGATCAAGCACCTGACGTTGCAAGAAGTTTTGTGGTGGAAGCCCTTTTTTTTGTGCTTCAAGCTGGTGTGTTGCTTCAGTGACACCTTGATCTAAATCGCTTTTAAGAATGACGCTATTGTCCACAATTGCAACGACTTCGTCTGTTGGCGCTGCAAAACTTTGCATTGATGAAGAAACAACCAGAGCCAGCGCGGTTGTTTTAAATAACTGTTTCAAATACTTTGTCTTCATTAACGTTGTGTCCAAGATTGATTAATTTCTTTAAAGCCTAAAACGCGATTTTCCAATAAAGAAGCTAACTTGTTGTTTAAGCCGCCTAATCCTTTAAATGTGATTTCTGCCATCACCGCGCGCTTAACGTTGACGTTCGGATCTTTCGGATCGTCTAGATCGTTGTAGTAAGAACGGCCGTAAACAGAAACCGCATAACAACATGATTCATAATTTACGCCAAGCAGGTATTCACGTGCGACGTTGTTTCTGAAGTCATATTGAACATGGCCCATAATACGCCAGTTGTTCTTGATTGGTTGTACAAATGATGCAACAGCCGCATCGTACGCCACTTGACGATCTACAATTTCCTTGCGGTTAAAGTAACCAACGTTATAAAGATTTCCGTTGTCACCTGTGAAATAGGCTTGGAAATCGTGCTGAGAATTATTGCCATTAGACATCCATGCCGAGTTGGCACTTACTGTAAACTTGTTTGTCAGCTGGCTCGAGATACTGACAATCGGCCCTGATGTTTTAGACGTATCTTCAGTGTCAGTGCTGTTTGTTAGCGTCACACGGCGATCAGAGAAATAAAAACTTTGGCCAACACCTGCACGAATTCGTTCAAGGCCTTCGGTATCAAACAAGCTATAGCTAACGCCCAGAGAAAGGAAGTTGTTGTCTTCTAAACGGTCATGACCATAAAAACGATACGGGCTAAACAGCTGATCGTAGCTGATTGAAGCAGATGTGGTATCAAAGTTGGCATAGCCATTTTGATTTTCATACGGCGCGTATGCATAAAATGCACGTGGTGTAATGGTTTGAAGGTACTTACCATCACGCTGGAAAATCAAACCTGAATCGAGGGTAAACTGCGGTACAACTACCGACTTAGTTTCCGAGCTGGCATCTAGGTTTTGTGAGGCAATACTGTCTTTATCATAGAAAGTATTGATGCTTCGAACAGAAGCTTCTGGAATCACAAAGGCCCAAGGGGTGCGGTAGTTATAACGCACTGCAAACTGGTTATACAAACGCGTACCACTGCTTTCTTGTGCAGAGTTGTCATTAATCGATTTTTTGAAATATGCGGTGTCGTTGTTATATTCATATTGCAAACCAAGCGGATTGCCCGTCACATAGTTGAGCAAGAACTGCGGCAAGCGTGCATAAGGCTTGTCTGCATCCAAAATGGTTTTATCTAAAGTTTGATAGTCTTCAACTTTTAACTGCGCAGTCAGGCCAGGAATTTGATTTTTATACTTTAGAGTGACCGCACGACGTAGATTCAAATCGGTTTTAGAATCTGGATTGGTATCTAAGTCGGTGATGTAATCTTTATCAGAGGCGTAGTGATATTCTGCATCTGCCGTTAAATAATCGTTAATTTGCCATTTGTGCAAAAGGTTAAAATCTTTACGATCTTGATTATTGTATCGATCATCACTTGGTAAGTAGCCACCCCAGATTTTACCTTGACCATAATTCTCGGTGAGGTATCTAAATTCGCCTTGCATCATCATGCCACGATCTGAAATATATCGCGGAGTAACCGTTGCATCGTAATTTGGCGCAAGATTCAAATAAACCGGTACGGTGAGTTCAAGCCCACCATCGTTTGAGAAACCCAGGTTTGGGTTGAGAATCCCGGTAGTTCGGCGGTCATCAATGGGGAAATTAAAATACGGTACTGCCAAAACAGGGACATCTTTTACATATAACTTGGTACCTTTGGTTACACCACGCCCGGTTTCCTGATTTAGTTCAATTTCTTTGGCTTGAATTTTCCAAGTTGGCTTTTGCTCGGGTGGGCAAGTGGTATAGGTGGCATTGTGCAGCACCAGTACATCCGGTGAGGTACGCTGAATCAGGTCTGCACGGCCATGCGCATGTTGCTGCTCAGAAATGTAATAGCTATTTTTTAAATCACCTTGCTGGGTTTTCAGGTTGTAATTAACCTGATCGCTTTTGGCCAGCAATCCAGCTTGTGCAAGCTGCACATTCCCTTGCGCGTTGGCATAGGTTTGGCTTTTATCGATCGTGACTTTATCGGCACGCACAGATCGGCCTTGCTGATCAATCAGGACATTGCCTTCAAGTTCTGAATCGCCATTCGGATTGTAATGTGCATAGTCTGCTGTGACTGTAGATGTGGCCTCTTTAGGGTCAACAGCTTGTGTGGTCGGACTGATCGGGGTAATCCAGGTGCCGCTACAAAAAGCGGAACTCAATGATTTGGTATCACGCACCTGAGCTTCTGGAGATGATTTCTCGACATAATACTGCTCAAAAAACTCTTGTCCCGGATAGGCTTTTTGAATGCTGTCCTTGAGTCTTTTATTGTCCACAGTCGAAGCTGTATCGTTGGCTTCAGCATAGCTTGATTGTATGGTGCTACCACACAAAAGTGTAAAAATAGCAGCTGCTAACGGATTAAATTTAAACTGATACTTCATTTGTGTCATTAACCAAGTATGCTAAAACGCAATTAATTATTGTCGCATCATAGAGAAAAAGTTTATAAGTGGCTACACTTAGAACTTCAAAATCTCAGCCCGTTTTAGATTTTATTGCAAATGAATACACAACGTGAACAATTGATACATATCTGGCTTACTTCGATTCTAAATTCAAGCGATTTTAGAATTCAATTTCTTGCCGGAGACGCAAGTTTTCGCCGTTATGCGCGAGTCGAATACAAAAATAATACCTATATGTTAATGGATGCGCCACCAGAAAAAGAAGATTGTGTGCCATTTGTTCAAATTGACGAGTTTTTTGATCGGCATGGTGTTCGTGTTCCGCATATTGTGGCCAAAGATCTAGCTCAAGGTTTTTTATTGCTTGAAGATTTTGGCGATGTGTTGCTTTCGACTTTACTTAATGAGCAGACAGTTGATGCCTACTATTTACAGTCGTTTAAGCAGCTCATTCACTTGCAATCGATACCGCCGCAAGATCAATTTCCAGTATATAGCTACGAAAAATTGATGGCAGAAATGCATTTACTCACCGAGTGGATGCTGCCTGCGCTGGAGATTCAGCCTGATTCAGATGAGCAACAATTGATTCAGCAGACCTTTGATTTGCTCGCCAAAAATGCACTGGCTCAGCCACAAGTCATTGTGCATCGAGATTTTCACAGCCGTAACCTCATGAAACTGGGCAATGAAGAGACACTCGGTGTGATTGACTTTCAGGATGCAGTAATTGGTGCCGACACGTATGATTTGATCTCGATCACACGTGATGCTTACGTACAGTGGGACCCAAGCCGTGTTTACCAATGGTTTGAAACTTTTTATACGTTGTTGCCAGCTCAAGTAAAAGTAGCGCGTAGTTTTGAAACCTTTAAGCGTGATGCTGACTGGATGGCCATTCAGCGACACATCAAAATTTTAGGGATTTTTGTGCGCTTATTTGTACGTGACGGTAAATCAGGATATTTGAAAGATCTTCCACGAGTCATGTGGTATTTGCTGGAAGAAAGTCAGCCTTACCCAGAACTTGCCGAATTTAGACGTTATATGATGGAACAAGTTTTACCTAAGTTTGAAGAAACTTACGGCACCTTTGAGAGTGTTGCAGCATGAAGGCGATGATTTTGGCCGCTGGACTCGGCAATCGCATGCGTCCATTGACCCTGCACACGCCTAAACCGCTACTTCAAGTTGGCGGCAAACCGTTAATCGTATGGCATATTGAAAAGCTCAAAAAAGTCGGTATTACTGATATTGTCATCAATACGGCATGGCTTGCAGATAAACTGGTCGAGGCGCTTGGAGATGGTGCTGCTCTGGGGGTAAATATCCTCTGGTCGCATGAAGGTGAAGGGCTTGAAACGGCAGGTGGAATTATTCGAGCATTACCGCTTTTGGGGCAAGATCCCTTTTTGCTGGTTAATGGCGATGTCTGGACCACCATGGCGTTTAATGAACTTACTGAAATTGAACTGCATGATAATTTGGTGCATCTGGTTTTGGTCGATAATCCTGTGCAGCATCCAAGAGGTGACTTTATACTGGCCAAACAGCGCGCCTTTACCTTTGAGCAGGCAGTAGCGGGTGAGGCATTAACCTATAGTGGTTTGGCAGTAATATCGCCTCAACTGTTTGCGGGTTTAAGTGACGGCAAAAGACCTTTGGCACCTTTATTGCAAAAAGCCATGCTTGATGGACGCGCAAGCGCACAGAAAATGCAGGCAGATTGGGTTGATGTAGGTACCCCAGAGCGATTAAGCCTGTTAGATCAACAAATTAAGCAAGGTTTCTACAGTCAACTGTGTATTCACTAAGCGGTAGAGACTAGGCGTAGACCGAGAAATCGGTATACTTCCCCTAAATTTTTAAGATGTGAAGCGGATATGCATCCATTTTTCCAAGAGTTAAAACAGGGCAGTCAGTCCCTTGGGTTGAATCTAAGCGATGATGCTTTAGGATTGTTATTAAAGTATCAAGATGCCTTGGTATTATGGAACAAGGCATATAACCTGACCGCAATTCGAGATCCAAAAGAAATGCTGGTCAAGCACTTGCTTGATAGTTTAAGCATTTTAAAAGATTTACCAGCGGGGCGTCTTTTAGACGTTGGTACAGGCGGCGGAATGCCCGGCATGATTGTTGCCTTGTGTCAGCCTGAGCGTGATTGTGTATTGCTCGATTCGAACGGTAAAAAAATTCGTTTTCTCAAGCAATTTATTGCAGATTTAAAATTAAAAAATGTCATTGCAGTACAAACCCGCGTTGAAAACGAAGACTCGATCCAAGATTTGGGTAAATTTGATGTGGTGACCAGTCGTGCTTTTGCGTCGCTGTCAGATTTTGTTGCGGCAGCACGTCCGTATATGCACGATTCAACCGTGATTGCAGCAATGAAAGGCTTGGTACCGACCGAAGAGGCCAAACAGTTAAAAACTGAATTTTCATGTCAAGTGATCGAACTGCGTGTTCCACGTTTGGACGAGCAGCGTCATTTGCTTTTATTGCAACAATTAAAAAATTAAGTTTGGGGTTCTCATGGCTCAGATTATTGCGATTGCAAACCAGAAGGGTGGCGTAGGTAAAACCACGACAGCTGTAAATCTGGCGGCCTCTTTAGCGGTATTGAAAAAACGGGTATTGCTGGTGGATATGGATTCACAGGGTAATGCCACAATGGGGTCGGGTGTTCAAAAAAATGACCTGTTGTATTCAGTAACCGATGTTTTACTGGGTGAAGTTCCGATTGAAACCGCTATTACCAAGGCTGAGGTCGGCTACAAAGTTTTAGGTTCTAACCGTGACTTGGCAGGCGTCGAATTGGCAATTGCAGAGCAGGATGGTCGCGAGTTTATTCTAAAAAAAGCGCTAGATACCATTCGTGATAAGTTTGATTACATTGTGATCGACTGTGCGCCAAGTTTGAGTCTCATTACAGTCAATGCGCTTGCTGCGGTCGATAGTGTGATCATTCCGATGCAGTGCGAATATTATGCGCTAGAAGGTCTGGCTGACTTAACCCAGACTATTGATCGTATTCAGCAGGCGCTCAATCCGAATTTGCAGATCACTGGTGTCTTGCGTACCATGTATGATGCTCGAAACGCATTGACGCGTGATGTATCGGCAGAGCTTGAGCAGTTCTTTGGTAAAAAGCTTTACGATACGGTTATTCCGCGTAATGTTCGATTGGCCGAGGCGCCTGCACACGGCTTGCCGATTATTTACTTTGAAAAAAGTTCTAAAGGCGCGATAGCGTATTTAAACTTGGCTGCCGAAATGTTGAAGAAAAGCAAAGTGAAAAAAGGAACCAGCGCATGACCACAAAAAAACGAGGTTTGGCAAAAGGTCGCGGACTCGATGCATTACTTGGTTCGATTCAAAAAGAAAAACTCCAGCTTGAAGCACAGGCAATTGATCATGGTCAGCTAAAACAAGTTGATGTTGATCTGTTAAAGCGTGGTGAGTATCAACCACGCCGATTTATTCAAGAACAAGATTTAAAAGAGCTTGCAGCATCAATTGAAAAACATGGTGTGATGCAGCCGATCGTGATTCGTCCGATTCAAGATGATCAGTTTAGTTATGAAATTATCGCGGGTGAGCGTCGCTGGCGTGCAGCACAGTTGGCTGGATTGAAACAGGTTCCTGCAATTGTTCGTGATTTAAACGATCAGGTTGCCATTGCATTGGCTCTGATTGAAAATATCCAGCGTCAAGATCTCAATCCAATTGATCAAGCCTTGGCATTGCAACGCTTTCATGACGAATTTGGTCTGAGTCATCAAGAAATTGCCGAAACGGTAGGCAAGGCAAGAACAACAGTCAGCAATCTTCTGCGTTTACTCAGTCTCGATGATGTGATTAAAGACTTCATGCAAGAAGGGCAACTCGATATGGGTCATGCCCGTGCCATTCTGGCCTTGAAGGCAAAAGATCAAATTGCGATTGCAAAAGTCATCATTGATAAAAACCTCTCGGTTCGTCAAACCGAACAGTTGGTTCGCGAGTGGAATCAACCGAAACAGTCAAAGCCTAAAGAGGCAACACCACCAGATATTGAGCAATTAACCCAGCGTTTATCTGAGCGTTTTGGTGCTCAGGTTAAAATTGATCACAACAAACAAGGTAAAGGTAAGTTGGTGATTCAGTACCATTCACTTGATGAGCTAGATGGTATTCTCACCCTGTGTTTGCCAGATGCGTAATTATTTGGTTTAAATACGCGGACTGATTTGCTATAGCTTTTATGTATGAAATAAGGCGTCGATATGAACGGTATTGATGCCTTATTTTTATTGAAAATTCATACTTTTTTAAGCTTAAGACAACAACATCTGCCACCAAAACCATACGGTGCAAGTATTGAAGTATGTTAAACTCCAGCTCGCATCTAGTATGTTTATTTGTTCAAGGTGAATGTTGGTGGTTTACACTGCTGTTGTTGGCTCATTGAGATGAGTGAAGCAAGCTAAGGAACGCTAAGCACTACTTGATATTATGCTAGTGCCGAATTAGAGGTTGATTGAGTGAAGCAAGATTTTAAGGTTTATATACGTCTAATATCCTATTTAAAACCTTATTGGGGTATCGCTTTGTTGGTGCTGATTGGTTTTGGTTTAAATGCCGCAACCGAAGTATCAGTCGCAAAACTCTTAAAATATATTATTGATGCCATTCAACTCGGTAGTCGAGAAGATTTAGACTGGTTTCCTTTGCTAATTGTATTACTGGTCTTCTTCCGTGGTCTTGGCTTATTTATGGGTGGATACTACACTGCGGTGATTTCGCGTCGACTCATTTTTAGTATTCGACAAGAAGTTTATGCCAAACTTATGCGTCTGCCCTCGCAGTACTACCTCGACAATTCCTCTGGGCATATCTCTGCCAAGATCATGTACAACGTCGAGCAACTCACGGCAGCTTCCTCTGAATCATTAAAAATTATGGTGAAAGATGGTTTGGTGACCATGGGGTTATTGGGTTATCTGCTCTACACTAACTGGCGTCTTACGCTATGTATCTTTATTTTTATGCCGATTATTGGCTTTTTGGTGCGTAAAGCATCGAAGCGCATGCGAAAACTGTCTATACAGGTGCAAAACACCATGGGCGATGTGAACCATGTGGTTCAAGAAAGTATCGCGGGTCAGGCCGTGGTCAAAAGCTTTGCAGGTGAAGCTTCAGAACAAAAACGTTTTTATACGTCATCTGAAGACAACTTAAAGCGCGGCTTGAAAATGGTGATCGTGCAAAATCTAAACAGTCCGCTGGTTCAGTTGGTCATGGCGATGGCGATGAGCTTGATTGTATGGTTGGCACTTCGTCCACAAATTTTAGGCGATACCTCTGCGGGTGAGTTTGTGGCATATATTACCGCAGCGGGACTTTTGGCTAAGCCTGTAAAGAACTTGACCGATGTCAATGAAAAACTTCAGCGCGGTATTGCGGCGGCGTATTCGGTATTTGAAGTGCTCGATTTGCCGACAGAAGAAAATAAAGGTGTATTAACGCCAAAACTTGAAGGCGGTGTACGCTTTGATCATGTGACACTTGAATATGCAGCCGGTGTAAAGGCCATTCAAGATTTTACATTGGATATTCAGGCGGGCCAAACCATTGCTTTGGTTGGTCGTTCGGGGGCAGGTAAAACCTCTTTGGTGAATTTGTTGGTTCGCTTTCAGGAAACTACTTCGGGTGGACTATATCTTGATGGTATTCCAATTCGTGATATTGAGCTCTCGGTGTTGCGTCAGCAAGTGGCGATGGTGAATCAGCAGGTGGTGTTGTTCAACCGTTCAGTGCGTGAAAACATTGCTTATGGCCAGCTTGAAGGTGCGGCAGATGAAGATATCATCGCGGCAGCAAAAGCCGCCTATGCGCACGAATTTATTATGAATTTACCTCAAGGCTACGACACGGTACTCGGTGCTCAAGGCCTGAATCTTTCTGGCGGTCAGCGCCAGCGTATTGCCATTGCACGTGCGATTTTAAAAAATGCGCCAATCTTGATTTTGGATGAAGCAACCAGTGCGCTAGATAATGAATCCGAGCATTTCATTCAAAAAGCTTTCGATGAAGCGATGCAAAATCGAACCACACTGGTGATTGCGCATCGTCTGTCCACCATTGAAAATGCCGACATGATTGTGGTGATGGATAAAGGACAGATTGTTGAAAAAGGTACACATCAAGAGCTGTTAGATAAACAGGGCGCTTACTTCCAGTTGCATCAGCGTAATTTTGAGGAATAAAGATTCATGTCTCTGGCACAGATCATTCAAGATGCATGGAACCGTCAAGCCAAATGGTTGGTGTTGCTGCGTCCACTGTCTTGGTTGTATTGTGCCGGTTCAAAGCTAAATAAATCTTTATTCGATACAAAACTGAAGTCGGTGTATCGTGCGCCGCTACCTGTACTGGTGATTGGGAATATTACGGTAGGAGGAAGCGGCAAGACGCCATTACTGATTCGGTTGGTCAACTATTTGCAGCTCAAGGGCGTCCGCGTGGGTGTAATTAGTCGGGGTTATGGTGCTGAAGGCCCGTTTCCGGCGCTGGTTACTCAAACCTCGACACCCGAACAAGTGGGTGATGAACCTTGTTTAATTGTTCAGTCTACCCATGTGCCGATGGCTGTCGGCCCGAATCGTCAAGCATCAATCGAATTACTCATCAAACATCATCAGCTTGATCTCATTATTAGTGATGATGGATTACAGCACTGGGCGCTGGCACGTGATCTGGAGTGGATTGTGCTGGATTTAAACCGCGGTTTGGGCAATAAAAAATTATTGCCCGAAGGATTTCTACGGGAGTCCAAACAGCGCTTGGTTGGCGCGACAGTAATCGAGCATGGTCATGCGTCTAAGTCGCCGTTGAATATGTTTTTACAGCCAAGTGAACCTTATTTGATGTCGCCTACCCATGATGTCTCTCTTTTTAATCCTCATGAGAGTTTTTATGCAGTGGTGGGGATCGGTTTTCCGCAGCGGTTTTATACCACTTTAGAGTCGATGGGAATCCATGATTTTCAATGTCATGAATTTCCAGACCATCACGACTACCAGTTGGCGGATCTTGAATTTGACGATCGGCACGCCATTATTACCACTGAAAAAGATGCTGTAAAATTACTGCCCCTGCTAAAACAGCACCCGGAATTTAGTCGAAAAATTTGGGTGGTTCCCGTCGAGGCAGTTTTATCCGACGCCTGCTACACTTTGCTCGAAGAGCAGCTTACAACACTTGGAATTCGCTTTTCTTAGGACATTCATATGAAACATATTGTCATCCCGGCTCGATTTTCCAGTACTCGTTTGCCTGGAAAGCCATTGCTTGAGATTCATGGGCGTCCGATGATCTTGCGTGTGGTTGATCAGGCCAAAAAAGTAGAGGGTTTTGATGATCTATGCGTTGCAACCGATGATGAGCGAATTGCCGAAGTCTGTCGTGCAGAGCAAATCGATGTGGTCATGACCAATCCTGCTCATCCATCAGGAACAGATCGATTAAGTGAAGTAGCACGTATTAAGGGCTGGGGCAAAGACGATATTATTGTCAATGTTCAAGGGGACGAGCCGCTTTTACCTGCAGCACTGGTGCAACAGGTCGCATCACTGTTGGTGGCTAAGCCAGATTGCTCGATGTCGACTTTATGTGAGTCGATTCATTCTTTAGATGAGTTCGCGCGTGACAGTATTGTCAAAGTGGTGATGAACAATGTGCAAGAAGCCCTGTATTTTAGTCGTGCCACAATACCGTATGACCGTGATGCAGCTCAGAAACAGGTTTCATCAAGTTTTGATCATGCTTACCGCCACTTGGGTTTGTATGCGTATCGCGTAAGCCTGTTACAAGAATATGTGAAATGGTCGCAAGGTGTGCTTGAGAAACTTGAGAGTTTGGAGCAGCTTCGTGTACTCGAAAATGGACATCGTATTGCCATTGCTGTTGCAGACAGTGCACTTCCACCGGGTGTGGATACACCTGAAGATCTGGCGCGTTTAAACGCATTGCCTGTTTCATATTTTGATTAATTGGAAATGATGGCGTGAAACAGCATCAAGCAAAGGTTTATCCTTGGCAAGCTACAGTGTGGAAATCGCTCACAGGACGTTTCCCTCAATTGGGTCATGGTCTGTTATTTTATGGAAAGTCGGGCAGTGGCAAACACGCTTTTGCATTACATTTTTTAAGCTGGGTGCTGTGCACGCAAAAAAAACCAGAAGGTGCGTGCGGTGAATGCATCAGTTGTCAGTGGCTTAAATCGGATACTCATCCAAACTATGTGTATATCACTACCGATGACGACAATAAAAAACAGAATGCCAAGATTAAGATTGAAAAAATCCGCGATCTGCTGCCGTTTGTGCAGCAAACCGTCGATGGCTGGCGCGTTATTGTGATTGAGCCAGCAGAGGCTTTAAATATCGCGTCTGCAAATGCACTACTGAAAACGCTTGAAGAACCCGGCGAGAAAGTATTGATTATCTTGATTGCCGATCATTATCTGAAGCTTCCAGCAACGATTCGAAGTCGCCTTCAGCATTTTTCACTGGATCGAATGACCTTTGATCAGGCACAGGACTATTTAAGCGAACAACTACCAACGCTCGATCCAGCAGACATTCAGCTTCTGTTAAATTTGAGCAATGACATGCCGCTCAAGGCGGTAGAGATTGCAGAAGCTGACTGGTTTAATAAGCGCCGTGATTTTGTATCTGACTGGATCAAACTGGTCAAACAGAAAAATATGCCCTTGATGATTGCATCGAAGTGGCAAAAAGAGCTAGCGGCGGCAGATTGGCTGATCATGTTTGAATACTTGTTGGGTGATTTAATTTGTGTCAAGCTAAATCAGGATCCTAAGAATATTGATTTGGACTTTAAGGAACTGTCGAGTGAGTATGCACTTGAACAACTCTTTGATCTATATGCGCAGATCCAGCATTCAAAACAATTGATCGGACAGAATGTTCAAACCAATCTTGTGATCGATCAATTGTTTATTCAGCTCATGAACGTCAATGGGAGTTGAACATGGAATCGAGAATTAGTGGCGGCCTGATTCATGTGCACATTCCGGATCGGGCAACCTTGCAAGCCAGTTACATGCATTTTGTACAAGGTGGCGGCTTGTTTATTCCTTCTAGAGAGGCAGTCACGTTAGGCGAGGAGATATTTGTTCTTGCAACCTTGCCTGAACAAACACTGAAAATTCCACTTACGGGAAAAGTCATCTGGATTTCTCGTAAGCAAGCTGGAATCAAACCACAAGGGTTTGCCATACAGCTCTCTGGAGAGCGAGGTATATACTATAAAACTGAAGCCGAAAAAATTTTGGCAGGTAGTATGTCCTCAGATCGCTCAAATTTTACCATGTAGTTTTAGGAAAGAATTGTGTTTGTAGATACGCATTGTCATTTAACCATGCTCGACTTAACGCCATATGGTGGCGATTTGGATCAGGCACTAAACGAAGCGCGCGCGGCAGGTGTATCTAAATTTATGAGCATCTCTGTCGATCTTGATGATCATATCGCGTTATCAGCGATTGCAGCGCGTCATGAAGATGTCGGGTATACGGTAGGGGTGCATCCGTGTGAAGATGTTGAAGTCATGGCACGAGCAACGACAGAGTATCTGGTCGAGTTGGCTCAACCCGAAAAAGTTTGGGCGCTTGGTGAAACAGGGCTTGACTATTATCACAGTGCGGAATTCGTCGATCAGCAAAAGGCCTGTTTTGCGCGACATTTGCAGGCATCCAAACAGGTCGGAAAGCCTGTGGTGGTGCATACACGCTCTGCCAAGACCGATACTATTGATATCATTCGTGCAGAGCAATCGACACACGGTATTTTGCACTGTTTTACCGAAGACTGGGAAACCGCTAAAGCTGCTTTGGACTGCGGTTATTATATTTCGTTCTCGGGAATTGTATCGTTTAAAAATGCGCAAGATTTACGCGATGTTGCCAAACAAGTGCCGCTTGATCGTCTGCTCATTGAAACCGATAGTCCATATCTTGCGCCAGTACCGTATCGCGGTAAATCAAATGAACCAAAATACGTGCCATATGTAGCCAAAGCGTTGAGTGATGTATATGATAAATCACTCGAGGAGATTGCATTGATTACACGTCAAAATTTTAAAAATCTCCTTGCAAACACATAACTTTAAAATGACATAGATAAGCGAGTGACGGCGTGAAGATGGATCGACAAGCTCAGTTCAGGGCAAGAGAAGCATTAATATTTGAAGTGGCAGAGCAACTTCTTCTCGACAATGGAGAAGCCGGTATGACACTTGATGCCTTGGCTGCTGAACTGGATCTTGCCAAAGGAACGCTGTACAAGCATTTTCAGAGTAAAGATGAATTGTATATGCTGCTTATTGTTCGTAATGAGCGCATGTTGCTAGAAATGGTACAAGACAAAGAAAAAACCTTTCCAGAGCATCTGGCATTCTTTATGTTGCATCATTTACATCATCCCGAACGTACAGTGTTATTTCATCAAATCGAAGAACGCTTATCGACTACTGGTCAGGGAATTTATCATCTGTTTCAAGAGTTGTATCAGGTGCGCAAACAGCGCTTGAGAATCATCATCAACATGACTGAAAAATATCTTGAAGAAATTCATAGTACCATGCCGGTGCGCGACTATTTGGCTGCAATTTGGTCGCTGACCCATGGCGCAGCGGCTATTTTAAATTCGAGCTTTTATCAGCGCTATTTAGGATCTCGCGATACTTTACGCGTGGCCTATATTGATCAGGCATTGGCGCTTCCAAAACATCTTCAAGAACCTCATTTTGTTTAGAGTATCCACATGAACAATAAACCACTGCGGCAGTCCGGTTTTACCTTGGTCGAGCTGATGGTGGTCATTGTAATTGTTGGAATTTTAGCGTCACTGATTGTGTTGAATATAAGTGGTGTAGATCAGCGTAAAGCCATGCAGGCGCGCGAGTTCTTTCTCTTGGATTTACAGCGTATTAATCGCGAAGCTACAGATCAGGGGCGAATTCTAGCGCTGGCAACACTTCCACAAACCGATGTACGCCCATTTGGCTACCAGATACTTGAATACATAGAACCGTCTGCTCAAACCGTCATTCAGACCAATAACAAATGGCAAGTCTACAAAGACCTTCCAGTACGCTCATTGCCTGCCAATGTCAGCTTTCAAATTCGGCCTGTAGATTACGATTATCGTGCCGCATCGAATCAGGATCTGGTGGGGCAACAGGCGCCTCAGTTGGTCTGGTTAGGAAATGGCGAAGTTAAACCTGTTCGCATCCAGTTTTATTCTGCCCAGACACCAGTCGGTGCAGAAATTGAAGTAGATCACTTGGGTAAAATAAATGAAAACTAAAGGGTTTACATTATTAGAAGTGATGGTGGCGCTCGCGATTTTTGCAACCGCTGCGGTGGCCTTGACCAAGCTCGGTATGCAGTATACACAATCTACAGCCAATGCCTTATTAAGAACCAAAGCACAATTCGTGGCAATGAACGAAGCCGCCATGATGCAAATTAATCGTGAATGGATGCAAGGCACATCCTCAAAGCAAGTGACGTCTCAGGGTGAAACGTGGCAAGTCGATAAAACTGCACAGGCAACGATTAGCCCAAACGTACAGCGGATTGAAATTCAGATCAGCCGCTTTGATCCTCAGCAAAACAAAGTTGAAGCGGGAATTACGCATATGGTGTTTTTCAATTATCCGCCAAAAGAAAACGTCTCATGAAAAAAAGATCGGGATTTACGCTGGTTGAGCTCTTGGTGGCGATTGCGATTTTTGCGGTTCTTTCTGCATTGGGCTGGAAAATTTTTGACTATCTGATTAAGACCAAGGAACGCAACCAGCAACATGAGCTTCAGATTTTTGAGTTGCAAGACGCCTATCAAATTATACTTCGAGATTCACTGCAGCTCATCCCGATGACGGCGAATATCAACGGACAAATCCGGCCTGCACTCAGCCTGAGTGATACCAGTTTGCAATTTAGCAAGGCAGGAGTGAGCGATCCGCTCAAAGAGGGACTCGCGCCATACGAACGTATTGAATATCGTTATGTACCCAGTGAAAAGATGGTATATCGGTTGAAATACCGTAGCCTGAATATCACCAACAACGAGCAGCCAGAATCGAGTGTACTGCTTAAAAATGTAGATCAATTTCGAATAACCGTGTTGAATCCGCAGATACTCAACCAGTGGCCTGAGGCGGGTGCAGATTTAAGTCAGCCTACCAGCATGCAGCGCCTGCCGCGAGGGCTTAAGATTGATATACAGCGTTCAGATGTAAACTATGAATGGATTTTTCCGCTTTTAGATACTCAATTTATGAGTGTAAACGGATCATAGGCCAAAGGATAAACCGATGAAACGACAGCAAGGCGTTGCGTTAATCACGATTCTGGTAATGGTGGCTTTGGCAACGATTTTGGCAGCATCTATTGTAAAACATCAGAGCAATACGGCACAAAATACAGGATATCTAATCCGTCAAAACCAATCCCTGTTATATGCAAAAAGTGCCGAAGCATTTTTTTCAGAATTACTGGTGCAAGATGCACAAAATGCGGCTGAAGCAGATCATCCAGCAGAAATCTGGGCTCAGCCCATGCCGCCGTTTCCGGTTGAAGATGGTTTTGTCTCTGGCGTATTAAAAGACGAATCGGGAAAGTTTAATCTGAATAATCTGGTCGATGCGCAAGATAAAGTCGATGAAAATGCCAAAGCATGGTTTGAGCAGTTACTGGTACGTGTGGGATTGTCACCACAGTTAAGTGAAGCAGTGATTGACTGGCAAGATCGTAATGATGAAGTGTCGGGTTCTGCTGGCGCAGAAAGTAGCTATTATCAAGGTTTGAGCCGTCCTTATTTGGCAGCCAACACAAAATTTCATAGTGTGGATGAGCTGCGTATGGTTCGCGGATTTGAGGGTAAAAATTTTGATTTAATACGTCCTTATGTCACAGCATTACCTTCAAATGCACCGACCAAAGTCAATATCAATACGGCATCTACGCTACTCTTGACCAGCTTGGATACCAGTTTAAATCCGGCAGCCGTTCAAAACGCGCTACAAGAAAAAATGTCCAATATGGGATACTTTAAAAGTGTAGATGAATTGTGGACGCTTGATGCCTTTAAGGGGGTCAGTGCGGAAAACCGGAACAAATTTAAAAATTTGCTCGATGTTCGCTCAGATTATTTCAGAGCTTACATTGAGGTGTTGTTAAGTGAACGTAAACGTCAGTTTACGAGCGATCTGGTACGTATCAATAAAAAAGTTTATGTGTATTCTCGTAGTTTAGCATCTGTGCCCAAAGCTGCTATGGACTAATTTTTAGTAGAGCAATCATGAATTTTGAGGTATTTGAAGAAGAAAAATACGTAATTGAGTTGAATTAAGACGTTTTGCTAATTGTCAGTAACGTTAAAAGAAATGTAATGCCTGACGAATTGATCTATAATGTACGATCTAGTTGTCGAAGTTTGATCGGACGCATGTTAATTCGTAAGTTATTCAAATTTGAAAATGCGCATATTGTGCGTAACTGTACCTCAGATCGTTGCAAACGTTCAATCCACGGTCACAGCTATAAAGTTGAATTGCTACTTAAAGCCAATAAACTCGATCATGGTCAGATGGTTTACGATTTTGGGTTGCTTAAAGGTGTGATTAAAGAGCTGTATGACAGTTTTGATCATGCGATCTGTTTCTGGCAAGACGACAGTCCTGAATATATTCAGGCGTGCAAACAGTTTAGTGCGCGTTGGGTATCATTGCCAGTGTCGCCATCTGCGGAGCAATTTTCACGTATTTTCTTTTATCTAGCGCAACAGGTGCTTAACTCAACCATCACGCAAAATGGTGAAGGGGATGTCGAGGTATATTCTGTGATTGTGCATGAAACAGATACAGGATATGCGCAAAGCTTTATTGAAGATATTGAAAACCCGCAAATGGGACAACTTCATTTGCAAGATATTATTTTCTCAGAACAAGTGCAAACTGAATGGACAGATGCACTAATGTATGAGAAGTTAAAGCAAGGTAATCGATTTAAAAATCCACAGGTTGAGTTACAGGTTCAGGTTTAACTCAACCTATCACTCATCATTACATGGTATGAAATAAGCGTTTAGGATGAAAAAATGCAGTTGACTGAGCAACAACATGAAAAACTCAGTAAAGTTCAGTTGGATGAAAGTTGGAAATATTCTTTAGCGGAATTTTTGTTAAGTTCACGCATGGATGACTTGCGTGAATTCTTGATGCAGCAAAAAAATCAAGACAAGATCATCTATCCGCCAAGTAAGCAAATCTTCAATGCGCTTAATACAACACCGTTGGCTGATGTCAAAGTGGTGATTTTAGGACAAGATCCCTATCACGGGCCCAACCAAGCCAATGGGCTAAGCTTCTCTGTGCAAAAAGGCATTACACTGCCACCCTCACTTCGAAATATTTTTCACGAGCTCAATACTGACTTAGGCATACCATTGTCCAAGCATGGTGATTTAACCAAGTGGGCAGATCAAGGTGTATTATTGCTGAACAGTGTTTTAACCGTTGAGGCAGGACAGCCGACTTCACATCAGGGTAAAGGGTGGGAGCAGTTTACCGATGCCGTGATTGATGTATTAAATGAGCAGTGTGAACATATTGTTTTTATTTTATGGGGTGCTTACGCACAACGTAAAGGTCAGCGTATTGATCGTGAAAAACATTTGGTATTAAAAGCAGCGCATCCATCTCCACTTGCCGCAAATCGTGGTGGATTTTTTGGATGTAAAGTATTCTCCAAAGCAAATAATTATCTGAAACAACATGGCATTGAGCCAATAGACTGGCAGCTGGACGCATGAGTAATTCTTCCGACGTAACACGTTATCATCCGGATTTAATTGTTGAAGAAGCAAGTAATGGTTGGCGTATTATTCGTCTTAACCGTCCGAAATCCCTACACGCACTTGATGAGTCGATTGTCACCGCGCTGTTGCAGGTGTTTGAAGAGTTTCATGAAGATGACGAAGTAAAAGCCATTTGGTTGGATTCCACTACGCCAAAAGCATTTTGTGCAGGTGGAGATGTACGCAAATTAAGACAACTGGTGATTAATCAGGAAGTCGACAGTGCAAATCGTTTCTTTGAAAAAGAATATGCGCTTGATTTGCTGCTACATAACTATGCCAAACCCATCATTGTTTGGGGTGAGGGTTATGTAATGGGTGGTGGTCTTGGTCTATTTATGGCTGCACCGTTCAGACTGGTTACCCCGTACTCACGCTTGGCAATGCCAGAAATCAATATCGGCCTTTATCCTGATGTAGGAGCCAGTCGTTTTCTGGCCGACCGTGGGCCTGTAGGGTTGTTTACCGGATTAACGGGTTCCATCATGACCGCGGCAGGGGCCTATAGTATCGGCTGGGCGACCCACATTTGCGATGCACAGCGTGACAATGTACTTAAAAAAGTACTGGATATCGACTGGACTCATTATCCAGCAGGAAATTTTAGAGCCATTGATGACACGTTAAATAGTTTGCATCGTCCTGTTGCAGCGGGTCCGCTACAAAATTCACTCGATGTGATTCATAGTGTATGTAAGGGTCAAAACTTCGAACAGGATTATCAGTCGATTGTCGGGTTAATCGATGCTCGAAGCGACTGGCTACGTCAGGCCAGTGAAAACTTGCAAAAAGGCTCTCCAAGCACTGCTGCAATCACTTGGTTGTTGTGGCAATGGGGCAGAAAAGTACATGCATGGGACGAAGTGTTTAAGCTTGAAGCGCAAATCTCAGACTGGAAAATTCGCCATCCTGACTTTGTAGAAGGAGTGCGTGCGCGTCTGGTCGATAAGGATTTGTCTCCTGCATGGAAAAATACCCAAGATTTAAGTTTGAAAGGGATTTTAGGTGACCATCCGCCAGTAACGGATATTGCAAGCTGGAATGAGCTATTGAAGCATTACGGCATTATGAATTAAGCAAAATGTCTGATCAAAAAGAAACAGATGAACAGTGGATGCGGCTTGCTTTCGAGCAAGCCGCTGTTGCTGGTGCATGTAACGAGGTGCCAGTGGGTGCCATTATTGTGAGCCAAAATAAGATCATTGGCTCAGGTTATAATGCGCCAATCAGCTTGCATGATCCTACTGCACATGCTGAAATCCGTGCCATCCGAATGGCATGCGAGTCAATTCAAAATTATCGACTCCCTGAAGATGCGACCCTTTATGTCACTTTAGAGCCATGCACAATGTGCGTGGGGGCTTTGGTACATGCGCGCATACATCGCGTCGTGTTTGCCACTACTGAGCCAAAAGCTGGTTCGCTTGTGAGTGCGCGTCAACTTTTAAACTTGGGTTATTTCAACCATAAATTTATTTATGAGTATGGGTGTTTGCAAGAAGAATGTTCGACTCAACTGAGTGACTTTTTTAAAAAGCGCCGTGAACAAAAGCGATTACTCCGATTGCAATATAGTGCGCAAAGCTCAGATTAAATTGACCTGAATGCATACATCTTCTGAAAATGATGGCCTTGAGTAATTGCGTTAAATTGAGTATGTTGATTCGACAATTCGAATTGTCAAAGGAAAGCATATGAACGCAATAACGGTAAAAAAAGAATTTAATGCGTCTATCGATCAGGTTTTTGATGTTTTGTCTAAACACTCTGCCTATAACAAGCTATTTGCTCCTATACAGGTTGTGCGTGTGAAAGACTCATCTGATCCGGCACGGCCAGATGGAGTTGGATCAATTCGAAG
The DNA here is from genome assembly GCF_023614015.1 of Acinetobacter sp. ACZLY 512. Taxonomy (NCBI): domain Bacteria; kingdom Pseudomonadati; phylum Pseudomonadota; class Gammaproteobacteria; order Moraxellales; family Moraxellaceae; genus Acinetobacter; species Acinetobacter sp. ACZLY 512. Next base: position 95,067 of record NZ_JAKIVI010000001.1, on the reverse strand, counting down.
AATGGGGTTTGGTCCAGTTAAACCCATACAAGAAGAAATCACTTATTTAGAAGAAAATAAGCGTATTGAATATAAATTGATCCATAATCCATTAATTAAGCATCATATTGGGATTATCGAGTTTGAAGCACTCTCAGATACACGTACGCGAGTGATTTATACGATTGAATTAACAGCAAAAGTACCCTTTGTAAGTAAATTAATTCTTGCACAACTCAAGTCAGCCATTACACTAGGTTTTTCAAAATTAGCAAAATTGATAGGTTAGCCATAATTCAATGACAGCGCATATCATCACAATCGATGGTCCAAGTGGATCAGGTAAGGGAACGCTTGCGGCAAAGCTTGCATCACATTACGGATTTCATCTTCTAGACTCGGGCGCATTGTATCGTTTGCTGGGGCTGTCATTGCACAACAAACAGCTACTCGATCAGCTTTCAGATCAGCTAGATGAATGTGTGAAGATTGCACAGCATTTGGATATTCAATTTAATACTCAATCTGGTGGAATATCGATCGATCTGGAAGGGCAAGATGTCACCAAAACGATTCGAACAGAGCATGTGGGTGAATACGCATCGAAGGTGGCTGCTGTGCCAGAGCTTCGTCAAGCATTGTTTGATCGCCAGCGCGCATTTATTCAAGCACCTGGTTTGGTCGCCGATGGTCGTGATATGGCCACTGCGATTTTTCCGGAAGCACAAGCGAAAATTTACCTCACTGCATCGGCAGAATCTCGCGCAGAGCGCCGTGTAAAACAGTTGCAGGGTATGGGGCTTGATGTTAAAATAAACGACATTTTGGCCAATATACAGGCACGTGATAAGCGTGATATGGAACGAGAGGTTGCCCCTCTGCGTCCTGCACCCGATGCCTATATTATCGACAGTTCGGCGTTATCTATCGACGATGTTTTTCAGTTAATGACAGATTACATCGATCTTCGTTTGGCCTAAAACAAATTAACAATCAGTTGAAGCATAGCTTGATCAGTTTTACACGGACTATGTAGAGACTTAACTAAACCGGCCTTGTCTGATCCAAGACCGCTGACTTTATCAGGTATATCATGACCGAATCTTTTGCAGCCCTCTTTGAAGAAAGTGAATTAAACCTCAATGTAGAAAAGGGTGCAGTCATCCAAGGTGTTGTTGTTAGCATCGATAGTGACTGGGTAACTGTTGACACTGGCCTTAAATCTGAAGGCGTTGTTGACCGTACTGAATTTTTAAATGATCAACGTGAACTTGAAGTTCAAGTTGGTGATACTGTTGACGTTGTTGTTGAAGCGCTTGACAACGGTATGGGTCAAACAGTTTTGTCACGTGAAAAAGCTAAACGTGCTGAAACTTGGACTAAACTTGAAAAAATCTTTGAAGACGGCGAAATCGTTACTGGTGTTATCTCTGGTAAAGTAAAAGGCGGTTTCACTGTTGACATCGGTCCAGTTCGTGCGTTCCTACCAGGTTCATTGGTTGACACTCGTCCTATCCGTGACACGACTCACCTTGAAGGTAAAGAGCTCGAGTTTAAAGTAATCAAGCTTGATGCAAAACGCAACAACGTTGTTGTTTCTCGTCGTGCGGTAATGGAAGCTGAATCTTCAGCTGACCGTGAAGCGCTTCTTGCTCAGCTTGAAGAAGGTCAAACTGTTACTGGTACCATCAAAAACCTTACTGATTACGGCGCGTTCGTTGATCTTGGCGGTATTGATGGTCTTCTTCACATTACAGACATGGCTTGGAAACGTATCAAGCATCCATCTGAAGTGGTTGAAGTGGGTCAAGAAGTTACTGTTAAAGTACTTAAATTTGACCGCGAGCGTAACCGTGTATCACTAGGTCTTAAACAACTTGGTGAAGATCCATGGTTAGCGATCATGAGCCGTTACCCTAAAGGTTCTATCGTTAAAGCACGTGTAACTAACTTGACTGACTACGGTTGCTTCGCAGAAATCGCTGAAGGCGTTGAAGGTCTTGTTCATGTATCTGAAATGGACCACACTAACAAAAACATCCACCCATCTAAAGTTGTTCAGATTGGTGACGAAGTTGATGTTATGGTTCTTGAAGTGGACGAAGAGCGTCGTCGTATTTCTCTTGGTATCAAACAAACTCGTGCTAACCCATGGGAAGAGTTTGCTAAAGCACACGAGAAAGGCGAAAAAGTTTCTGGTACGATCAAGTCAATCACTGACTTCGGTATCTTCATCGGTTTACCAGGTGGTATCGACGGTCTAGTACACTTGTCTGATATTTCTTGGAACGAACAAGGCGAAGAAGCTATCCGTCGTTACAAGAAAGGTGACACTGTTGAAGCGGTTATCTTGTCTGTAGACGCTGAAGGCAACCGTATCAGCCTTGGTATCAAGCAATTGAACAGCGATCCATTCAACGATTTCTTAGCTGCGAACGAACGTGGTGCGTTGGTTAAAGGTACTGTAACTGCTGTAGACGCTAAAGGCGCTACTGTTAAGTTAGGTGACGAAATCGAAGCGACACTAAAAGCATCTGAAATCAACCGTGATCGCGTTGAAGATGCAACTAAGTTCCTAGAAGTTGGTCAAGAAGTTGAAGCGAAAATCATCAACGTAGATCGTAAATCTCGCTCTATCAACTTGTCTATCAAAGCGAAAGACGAAGCTGAAGAGAAAGAAGCGGTTGCGAACCTTCGTACAGCTTCTGTATCTCAAGACAATGGTCCTAAGACTATTGGTGACTTGATTAAAGCGCAAATGAAATAAGTACTGTTAAAAAAATACGGTTAGTGTAACTAATTGGTACTTTTTATACAATTACTGTAAACGGTAGCGTAGTATTAGTGTACTGCGCTACCGTTTTGTATTTAAACAGGTTATTATAAACCTTAATTCAAAGCAGCAATAATTAAAGAGGTCATCGATGACTACTGAAGCACTTAACAAGTCTGACTTAATAGAACGTATTGCTTTAAAAAATCCACATTTGGCTGAACCTTTGGTTGAAGAAGCAGTCAGAATCATGATCGACCAAATGATCGATGCATTATCAAATGATAATCGTATCGAGATTCGTGGTTTTGGGAGCTTTGCGTTGCATCATAGAGAACCTCGTGTAGGCCGTAACCCTAAAACAGGCAGATCGGTTGAAGTTGCTGCAAAAGCTGTTCCTCATTTTAAGCCCGGTAAAGCACTTCGTGATGCCGTGAATGAGGCAATTACTAAATAAATTATAAACTCAATAAAATGAGGTCTTTATGCGTTATATACTTGTCGCATTACTCGTTATTTTGTTCGGATATTCATTAGCATTGGTACTTCAAAATCCAACAGAATTACCGGTCGACTTATTGTTTACTCAAGTTCCTGCTATGCGATTGGGCTTGTTACTCTTACTGACTTTGGTGCTCGGCGTTGTCATCGGCCTATTGTTAGGGGTGTTAGTCTTTAAGGTAATCCAGAAAAGCTGGGAAATTAAAAGACTACGTAAAGATATTGAATACTTACGTAAAGAGCAGATTCAAACTGCTCAGATCGCTGCTGCCGAGGCCGCAGCCAGTGTAAGACATGAAAAAACCGTATTAGATGTACAACCTGAACCTCAAAACCGTAATCCACTTTAAATAGCATACAGACTAGTTTTTTAAGTTGTGATGATTACAAATAAAATGGCTCTCTTATCTAAGGGCCATTTTTTTATTTAATTCCGAGAAAGCGTAAAATTGCAGTGGTGCCTACGGCTGAAAGAATGACAAATACCAAAGAGCCATTTTTCCAAGCAATACCGATTGCCACGAGCACACCGATTAGCTTACTCATTCCACTAAACTGATCTTGTTCAAATAACGTGTTAAAAACGGCTAACGTGAATAACAATACGCATGCAGCATCAGACATGAGTTGTTTGTGTTTTTCTTGAAATGAAATTTGGTGGGCAAGGTAGAAGCCAGTATAGCGAATCAGATAAGTACCCGCCGAAAGCACGATTATTCCAATAAAAATAATGATTTCATTAGTATTCATTTCGATTTTCTTCCGAGTAAAAGGCCCAACATTGAAACTAAAACAGGCAATCCTGTTGCAAGAAACGGGATTGAGGTCAGCGAAAGTCCTGCACCAAGAAAAGCGCGTTTCCGGGTGGTCTTGTTTTTTAACATCGGCATAATGAGCGCAAATAAAATTGCTGGAAAAGCGGCATCGATACCAAACGCATAAATATCTGGAATAAATCGACCCAAAATATAGCCTAAGATAACGCCTAAAGGCCAAAAAATTGCAATGCAAATACCGCAGAACCAGTAGGCCTTAGCTTTGAGTACCAGATCCGATTGACTTAAACCGAACATGACACTTTCGTCATTCATAATATGGCAGGCCAAAAATTTTAAACGATTATTTTGGATAAATTCTGCGACTGATAAGCCAAAAGGCAAGTGACGTAAATTAATCAGGATACCTGTACATGCTGCAAAAATTGGATGTGCACCAGAAGCAACCATACCAATAAAAGTAAATTCTGCCGCGCCCGCTAAAACACTCACAGATAACAGTACTGGAATCCACATAGGAAGCCCAAAGCTGGCAGCGACCGAGCCAAGTGATAGACCAACGATACCAATCGCAATGGAAATCAATATGATGGCTTTAGCGAGAGAAATGTATGTTTTGGTTGACATGATTGTTTTTTATATCAAACGAACGTACGTTATAATAGTTTATTCTACATCGTTCGTCAAAACGAACAATCGTTTTTTATGGTGAGATATGTCGTTGCCCATTGAAATTGTCTCTAAAAATTTACAGCGAGAAAGACAAAAAGCTGGTTTGTCACTGGCAGAAGTAGCACGGCGCGCTGGAGTTGCAAAATCTACCTTATCGCAACTTGAAGCTGCTCAAGGTAATCCAAGCCTTGAGACATTATGGGCGCTGTGTGTTGCACTGGATATTCCTTTTGCAAAATTAATGGAAAGTCATAGCCCCCAGACTCAAATTATTCGATTTGGCGAGGGGCCATCGGTTTCATCCGAAGTAGCGCACTATCAGGCCATCCTTCTTGCGGTATGTCCGACGGGTGCTCGTCGAGACCTATATATTTTAACCACGCAACCGGGAGAACCAAGATTAAGTCATCCACATCCGATTGGAAGTGTTGAGCACATTGTCATTATGAAAGGGCGAGCCAGAGTGGGGCTGACATCTGAGCCTAAGATTCTGAACGAGGGTGATTACATTTGTTATCCGGCCGATCAGGAACACATTTTTGAGGCGCTTGAAGCAGATACGCGTGCAATACTGATTTCTGAACAAAGATAAGGTCGATTGGACTTGTCTTAGACGCTTTTTTTGATAAAAACCACATTCATGCTTTGTGCAAAGCATGAATACATCTATAATTACCCGAATTTTAAGCTGTGGAATTAGATTCGTGAGTATTATTGTTGCCTTAGACGCAAAGAGCCAATATGACGCTTTGAGCATTGTAGATCAGCTCGATCCATCACTTTGTCGTGTCAAAGTAGGCAAGGAGCTATTTACTCACGATGGGCCGCAAACAGTCAGAATTTTGCAAGATCGCGGTTTTGAACTATTCCTCGATTTGAAATTTCATGACATTCCAAACACCACAGCACAAGCCGTATGTGCGGCAGCAGATTTGGGGGTGTGGATGGTGAACGTTCATGCCTCGGGTGGTCGTAAAATGATGGAAACCTGCGTTGAACGTCTTAAAGCAGGAAACTATCAGACACAACTGATTGCCGTGACTGTATTAACCTCGATGGGTCGTGAAGATTTACGTGATATTGGTCTAGATATTGAGCCGTCTGAACAGGTAAAACGCTTAGCTCAACTTACTAAAGAAAGCGGTCTTGATGGTGTGGTATGTTCGGCGCAAGAAGCAAAGATGTTGCGTGATCTTTTAGGTCAAGATTTTGCGTTGGTAACCCCAGGTATTCGACCTGAAGGCGCCAATGCTGATGATCAAAAGCGCATCGTGACACCGAAACAGGCCATGCTGGATGGCTCGACGCACTTGGTGATTGGTCGCCCAATCACGCGTGCAGAAAATCCAAATGAAATGCTCAAAAGTATTTTATCTAGCCTTGCTTAAAGCATAAGCACCAAACTCATCAGAATTGGTGCAAGCAATGACAGAATAATGCCGCTGACCATCGCATACGGCACATAATGTGTGCCGCATGACTGCTTGACCATGGCCAGCGTAGCATCCATCGATGTAGCACCTGCGCTAGAAATTGCCGAGCGAGGGAATCGCCAGCCAAAACAATACATCAACAATATTGCAAAAATTTCGCGAAACAAATCGGTCAAGAGCGCCATTCCACCGAGTTCACTAGAATGTAGCTGTGTCAGTAAAATACCAGACATCGAGTACCAGCCGTACCCTTGGGAGAGCGCGAAGGTCTCTTTAAGTGAAAGGTCATGTAGAAAGTAATGACATCCCAACGCTGCCAAGCAAGACCCTAAAATTGCAGCACATGGCACCACCAGTATTTTCCAGCTGAGCCATGATCTGTCTAAGCGTGTAAAAGCCAGTTCAATCCCAATGAGGAAAATAAACAATAACAATAAATACCAGCTATTAAAGTGCGGATCCCAGTTTTGCCATAAACAGATGGCGCCAATAGCTCCCCCTAGCATTAAGGCCAGACAGGCATGACTGATATTTTTAATTGCGTTTAAAAATAGTGAAAATGAAATTTTACCTTGCACGCTATCACGATCTAAAAGCTGATAGGCAAGCATACACACTACAAACGAAGCACATGTGGTCGAGAAAGCCAGAATCAGCGCAGTTGGCAAAATTTGTTGTGGATTTTTGAGCTGATGAAATGCAAAGCTAAATTCAAAAGCGACCGCCATAAGCAGTAAATAAGAAAAATAAGGCAGTACTTTAAATACAAGCTTCTGCAATGTTTGAGATAAACGAGGCCCCAAAAAATAACCCAGAGTACCTACAATTAAAATTTGTGTAATAAGAAGAAGAGATTGCATGAAATAAGTAAGCTGTAGACAACTTACTTATTATGACGATCATCAATTATACTGCAATCTTTTTTGCATACCGATTTGACCAGAGATGATAATCCGCGATATCAACTTTACGGGTTTGAAGCCAGTATTGCCAAGTATACGTTGGCCAGAGTGAAAAGTTTTTTCCTTCTTGGGTTTGATACCAACTGACACATCCTCCTGCTTGCCATACGGTACCTTGCAATTGCTGTTGAATTTTTTGATTGAATCGATCTTGTTGTTCTTGTTTAACTTCAATGGCGCTGCATTGTGACAGATCGACTTTTCTAATTAACTGTAAAATATACTCGACTTGTGATTCAATCATGAAAATCACTGAATTGTGACCCAATACGGTATTGGGGCCGAGTAACTGAAACAGATTTGGAAAGCCTGCCGTACAAATACCATAATAGCTTTCTGGACCATTTTTCCACGCTGTTTTGAGTTCAATATTTTGCTTGCCATAGCATTCAAACTTTTTTAGATAAATGCGCGGATCGGTTACAAAGCCCGTGCCATAGATCAAACAGTCAATGGGGCGTTCTTTACCGTCATTGGTCACTATGCTATGTGCTTTTAATTCCCGAATGCCGTCTGTAACAAGTTCTACATTTTCTCGATTAAACGTCGGGAAGTATTTGTTCGATATTAGAATTCGCTTACACCCCATGACAAAATCGGGTGTAAGTTTTTGGGCAAGTTGCTTATCTTTTACCTGATAACGAATAAATGCTTCTGCCAGTTTTTGCCCGTATTTCATAATGGTGGGTTTAACAATCGGTACAACCCGCGATTCATTACTCCAGTACAGTCGAGTACGATGCAGCTTGCGATACGCTTCAGAGTGTTTAAATAATGCTTGATCCAGCTTTGAATAACGTCGTTCATCGCGCGGAATTACCCATGCTGCGGTGCGCTGCATCACGTAAAGCTGTTTGACTTGAGGTGCAATTTCGGGGATATATTGAATTGCACTACCACCTGTGCCAATCGATGCAACATGTTTATTACTTAGATCGTAGCTGTGATCCCATTGAGATGAGTGAAACACTTTTCCTTTGAATGTTTCAATGCCTTGAATATGCGGGATTTGCGGAACATGCAAAGGCCCCGAAGCAAAAATTAAGAATTGGGCTTGAAGTGGTGCTTGGTCTTTAATGTCGATATGCCAATAACATCCATCTTCATCATATTTTGCGCAAATGACTTCATGTTCAAAACGACAAAATTCTTTGAATTGATAACGCGCTGCTAGATCTTGCATATATCCAAAAATTTCATCGGCTTCTGCATAGCGTTTAGACCAGTCAGTTTTGGGAGCGAATGAAAGGGAATACATATGCGACTGAACATCGCAGGCTGCCCCCGGATACTGATTGTCTCGCCATGTTCCACCTAAATCTGCTGCTTTTTCTAACACGACAAAATCACGAATATTGTTTTGGAGTAGTCGAATGGCCATGGCTAAACCACCAAAACCTGCTCCAATAATGGCAATCTTTATTGTTTGAATCTTTTGATAGGATGCATGCTGCATGATTTATTCCTTGGTTAAACCTTAAGCATGAGATTAAAGACTGCTATCTGTAAATTCCATGATTGCACTGCCATTAAAATTGATAGATTCGGCAATTAAAATTAATTGGTATTTATAGTAAAACATTTTGGTAGTTTTAATATAGTTGAAAGAATGAAGCGCTCCATCCTCGGACTTATGTATCTTATCCAAGGTATGCGAAATGCGGGTATCGACGTAGATACACGCTTGGCATCCATTGGAATTAAGCTCGATGCAATCGATCCGAACTCGATCATTCATGACTCACTTGAGTGGGACATCCAGTATGTGATTGGAAAAGATGTTGCGCCTGAAAACGGACTGTTTATTGGGCAGCATTATGCATTGGCAGGTTATGGCCCTCTATTGATGCTGCTTGTTACGAGTGACAGTATCCGCACAGCGATTTGTAAAGGCATTGAATATCAAAAACTGACTCATCTTTCAGGTGAACTAGACCTAATCACGACCACAGCAAAAACTTCTTTGGTATACCGACCATCAGATTTAAACTCTTCAATAGGTTTGCTCAGAGCACAGTGTGAAGTCTCAGGCACTTATAAGTTTATTCAAGATATTTATAAAATGATGGGGCTCATGGCGCCAGAGATTCGGGTTGAATTGCCATTTTCAGCACCTCAGGACCCTCAAATACTGCATCAATATTACGATTATTATGGTCTTAATCTGCATTTTGGCCATACGTGTGCGGCTTTTAGTCTTGATGCGGATGTGCTGGATGTAAAAATTCCATCTGCCGATGCAATTACGCATCGTGTATATGAGGTGAAATGCCAGACAGAAATTGATCGCTTAAATGCCGAGCAAAAAAAGCAACCACTGCTCGTGCAGCAAGTGCATGATTATCTGGAGTTACAACAAGGTGTTATTCCAACGATGGCAGAAACGGCTTTTGCACTGAATATACCTGAGCGAACGCTTCGACACCAATTACAGCAACACGATACCAGCTATAAAAAAATACGTGAACAGTTGATTAAGGATAAAGCACTCAAACTTATGGAATATAAAGAATACTCAATTGAAATGATTGCAGAATTGCTTGGTTACTCTGAACCTGCTGCATTTAATCATGCATTTAAGCGATGGTTTGGACAAAGCCCCCGGCGCTATGGTAAATAAGTTGTGTTGCATTATGCAGCTAAAGTTCTATATGTATTCAACCAACATCTAATATACTTTTCATCAGACCCAGATAGCACAGAACGATATGTCAAATAGTAGCGCTTCGCACAATACCGCTTTTACGCCCTTATCGCCAGCAGAACGCTATGCACAAGCGCTAGCGTCCGGACAATTCATGCCAGATGAAGCTCAAGCCCAAGCGGTCAGTGAGCTTGAGCGTGTTTGGCAAGAACTGTTAAATCGTTATAAGGCATCTAAAAAGGCTTTTCGCCGTTTTCGCCGTCAAACTTCACCAAAAGGTTTATATATGTGGGGCGGTGTTGGACGTGGCAAAACTTGGCTGATGGATCAATTTTTTGAGTCAATTCCATTTCGTCGTAAAACACGCATGCATTTTCATCATTTCATGCAGCATGTACATCGTGAGCTCAACAAGCTTTCGGGGCAGCGCAATCCTCTCGATCAAGTTGCAGACAAAATTTATAAAGATGCCGTGATTATCTGCTTTGATGAGTTTTTTGTATCGAATGTCACCGATGCTATGATCTTAAGTGACCTGTTTCAAAAGCTGTTTGCGCGTGGCGTGACTTTGGTGGCTACCTCCAATATTGCACCGGAAGGGTTATATAAAAACGGTATTCACCGTGATCGCTTTTTACCTACCATCGATTTATTGCAAAAAAACTGTACTATTTTAAATGTCGATGCAGGTGTGGATTATCGACTTCGTGTTCTCAAGCAGGCACAGCTGTTTAAATATCCGTTAAGTGCCGATGCAAGTGAGTGGATGACACAGCGTTTTGAGGCAATTACCCGTTCACAAACGGTTTCTCAAGAGCCGATTACCATTAATAACCGGATTGTCGAAACCTTAGGCCATACCGAAGATGTACTGTGGTGTGAATTTTCAGAATTGTGTGTTAAGCCACGTAGTCCAGCCGATTTTATTGAGATTGCCAATATCTACAATACAGTCTTGGTAAGCAATGTTCCGCATCTTAATGATTACCTCTCCGAAGGCACACGTCGTTTTATTTATCTGGTTGATGAATTTTACGATCGCGGCGTAAAGCTCCTACTTACTTCGCAAGATTCAATTATTGAGTTATACGAAGGCGAGAAACTGGCGTTTGAAATTGAGCGAACCCGTTCGCGTTTGCTTGAAATGCAGTCGGACGATTATTTACACGCAGCTCACCGACAAATTGATGACGCAAAAACATCATAGTTAAAGATAAGGCATTCATTTTGAATGCCTTATTATATTTAAATCCACATAAAAATTATTTTTCAAATCTGTTTAATAATCTAAAAATTTTGCTATAACTAATCATGTTGTTTTGGATATGTTGAATAAACCAGCCAATTTTGGCTATTTTTTAACATGGATCATACTTTATATACTTTAAACCAAGAATTCAGTTTCTGAGATTGCAAGACACAACGAAGTAAATTGGGTGCTTAATTTTACTGTGAAATGTTTGTTATTTCACAATGTGATTCTGCTATTCAGGATGGTATAAATGGTTATACTAGAATCTCTTGTATAAAAAGTAGCAATATCAGGAAAGACGATGACGGCACGTATTCAAAAAGGCAAGCTCGCGATTGCGAAAGAACTTTACGATTTTATAGAAAATGAAGCGTTAACTGCTTCGGGGTTAGACAGTGAAACCTACTGGAAAAACTTTGAGCAGGTCGTTGTCGATCTGAGCCCAAAAAATAAGGCACTTTTGGCGAAGCGAGATGATTTACAATCTCAAATTGATGAATGGCATCGCAATAACACATTTGAACTAGGTGCTTATAAAGCCTTTCTCAAAGAAATTGGTTACTTATTACCTGAAGTCGAAGATTTTCAAATTACCACAGAGAATGTGGATGAAGAAATTGCACTGCTGGCTGGACCACAATTGGTGGTTCCTGTGCGTAATGCACGCTATTCACTGAATGCTGCCAACGCGCGTTGGGGATCACTCTATGATGCGCTATATGGCTTTGATGTGATCTCTGAAGAAGGAGGAGCTGAGAAAGGCAAGGGATACAATCCTGCGCGTGGTGCCAAAGTGATTGCATTTGCAAAAAACTTTCTAGACGAAACATTCCCATTGGCACAAGGCTCTCATTCAGATGCAGTAAAATATAGCGTTGAGCACAATACACTGGTGATTCAACTAAAATCTGGTGAAAGCACCACCTTGAAACATGAAGCCTTATTTGTTGGTTTTAATGGCGATGAACAAGCACCAACTGAAATCGTGCTTAAAAATAATGGCTTACATGTCATTATCGAAATTGATGCGACCAGTCCAATTGGTCAAACAGATGCAGCAGGGGTGAAAGATCTTGTGCTTGAAGCTGCGATCACGACCATTCAGGATTTAGAAGATTCAGTCGCTGCGGTAGATGCAGAGGAAAAAGTCGAAGGTTATCGTAACTGGCTAGGGCTCATGCAAGGCACATTGCAAGAGTCAATTGAAAAAAATGGCAAAACTATCACACGTAAACTCAGTGAAGATCGTACATGTAAAAACTTGATTGGTGGAACCACAACTTTACATGGCCGTTCGTTGATGCTGCTACGTAATGTGGGTCACCTGATGACTAACCCTGCAATTTTGGTTGATGGTGAAGAAATTTACGAAGGTATTATGGATGCCTTGATTACGCCACTGCTTTCCGTGGTGGATATTAAAGGTCAAAATACCATTAAGAACTCGCGCAAAGGGTCGATGTATATTGTTAAACCAAAAATGCATGGCCCAGAGGAGGTTGCATTTACGGTTGAGCTGTTTGAGCGCGTTGAAAAGGCGCTTGGCTTACCTGAAAAATCGCTCAAAGTCGGTATTATGGATGAAGAGCGTCGTACTTCGGTCAACCTGAAAAACTGTATTGCCCAGGCCAAAGATCGTACCATCTTTATTAATACAGGCTTCATGGACCGTACTGGTGATGAGATTCATACTTTCATGGAAGCCGGTCCTTTTGTTCGTAAGGGTGAGATCAAAGGACAAAAATGGTTCCCAGCTTATGAAAACCGCAATGTTATGATTGGTTTGCAAGCAGGTTTACGTGGAAAAGCACAAATTGGTAAGGGCATGTGGCCAAAACCAGACATGCTGCTAGACATGTATAACACCAAGATTGAGCATCCTGAAGCAGGTGCATCATGTGCTTGGGTGCCTTCACCATCTGGTGCGGTGATCCATGCCATCCATTACCATCAGTGCAATGTCACAGAGCGTCAACAAGAGCTGTTAAGTACACAGCCGATTTCACTTGATGACTTGCTGACACCACCATTAGCCACAGAAACTAACTGGTCTGCCGATGAAATTACCAAAGAGCTAGAAAATAACTGTCAAGGTATTCTTGGTTATGTTGTGCGCTGGGTTGATTTAGGTGTGGGTTGTTCGAAAGTGCCAGACATTAATAACGTTGGCCTAATGGAAGATCGCGCGACTTTACGTATTTCCTCACAGCACGTTGCAAACTGGCTGCGTCACGGTATCGTGACAAAAGCACAGGTTGAAGAGGTGCTTAAGCGTATGGCGAAAGTAGTGGATGAACAAAATGCCAATGATCCAGAGTACACGCCGATGTCGCCTGGGTTTGAAGGAATTGCATTCCAAGCTGCTTCAGATTTGATTTTCAAAGGTGGTGAACAACCTTCAGGTTATACCGAACCTCTACTACATGCTGCACGTTTAAAACTTAAAGGTTACACAGGTGATTAAGTAAACCGTGTGTCGCGAAAAGCCGCAACATATGTTGCGGCTTTTTTATCGATTTATGTGTAATCAATTGACCCTCAATCCGTCTCGGTTTTACACTAAGACACCAATCAAAATAGGTCATCAGACAACATTAATGTGTGCCAATTTTAAACCGTTGACATTGGAGCAATTGAAACAACAGCAGTTGCCCATGATTGATTTTGAATATGTGGATGAGATTTATCCGGGCTATAGCTTGCCATTAATGTTTAAAAAAGACGGTGAATATCAATGGCGCGAGGTCATGTTTGGTCTGGTACCTAAATGGGCAACAGATCTTACGATCGCCAAGAAAACTTATAATGCCAGAAGTGAAACGCTACTACAGAAAGCAAGTTTTTTTGAGCCAACCACCAAATGTCAATTTGGCGTGATTCCGGTCACTGAGTTTTATGAAGCCAAATATATTCAAGGCAAACCACAGCGTTGGTGTGTAAGGCGTAAGGATAAAAAAGCGTTTTTTATTGCGGCACTTTATGAGATTTGCAAGATTGATGACCAAGTGATTCGTTCAGCGACCATGATTACTATGGATGCGATTGATCATCCTATGATGAGAGAGTTCCATGAGCCGGGCGATGTAAAGCGCTCTGTGGTGGTGATTCCCGAAGAGCGCCTAGATCAGTGGCTTAGTTTGACCATTCCAGATATTGAATCTTTTATTGAAGGTTTTCCAGTTGAAGAGTTTGAATGTGCCTATGTTCCTAAGCTCAATCGCACTAAGCAAACCAATCAACTGAATTTTTTTGATTAATTGGAAAGGTTTCTAAACAGGATTTTTAGGCCATCGATCATCTTTTCAATTTGCAAAGGCGTTAGACCTTCGAAAGACTGCTCCAGTACAGCGCCAGTCAAATCATTAATCTTGTGTATCATTTGCATACCATGATCGGTAAGCACTACACGTGTAATTCGAGCATCACCATCGCAAGAGTAGGTATTTACATAGCCTTCATCTTTAAGTCGATAGACAATTTTGGTGGTCGTCGACATTTTTGAGATGACCATTTCAGACAGCTCTGAAACACTGGCATTAGGTCTTGAATAAAGTGCCAGCAAGATGCGGCGTCGTGAATTATCGAGACCGTATTTTTTCAGCACATTATCGATATTAATGACATATTGGGCATGAACTTGACTGATCCAGTAATAAGGAAAGTTATTTACGTCGAAGGACTTCTCTGATGGCAAGAAGCGATCATATTTTTTAGTCATAGCTGCATCCTCAACAGTTTTAATTTTCATCCCTTAATGTAATCTTATTTTAAATATTGAATTATAAGCAACGTATTTTTTTCAATTTGCGCTTAAAATATATAACCTAACTGGTCATTCTTTAAAGAAATTATTTAAGTTTGCCTTAAATAAAAATTGTAAAAGTAGAGTAATTTTCTTGCTATAAAAATTACACAAAATATATAGATAAATTAAATAATAATTTAACTCATGATAAAATTCCCACAATTTATTTCATTAAAATTCCCATATTTATCATATTGATATATTGTTTATTATTTAATCATTATCGGATTTTATAATTTATGAATTCTACTTTTTATTTGATGCTTAAAACATTATTTTGTAACTTTGAGAGATTGATCATGTTTTTTGATATTTTAACAACTTCATATGTCAAGTAATTGATTAGAAAAACTGATCAATAAGCTGACTTAAAATCATCTTGAGTGTATTTACATGAATAAAATTTGTGAAATAAATGGTGATTTAAAGACTTGAACGACTCAATAATGATTGTTTTGTCAGTTTTACAAAGAAATACGATAAGTTGTTTTTAATTAAAAAATTGAACGTAAAAAAATATTTAAAAATCACAAAAAAATTAAAAAAACCTTAAAAAATTATGCATAATGATTTTAAGTTTTTCAAAAGTAGAGGTTATCCATATGGATCCGTCGCCGTGTAGGTTATTGTGTTACTCATCCTTAAATAAGAAGATGGAGATCTAAAGATGGAGTTTCTTTTAGATCCAGGAATATGGGTGGGGCTGCTTACTTTAATTGTATTGGAAATTGTTTTAGGGATTGATAATCTCGTTTTTATTGCCATTTTGGCCGACAAATTACCTCCTGAACAACGTGATAAAGCACGCGTGATTGGCCTTTCATTGGCTTTGGTCATGCGCTTGGCATTATTGTCTGTCATTTCATGGCTTGTCACTTTAACCAAACCTTTGGTTTTTATCTTCGATTACAGTTTTTCCGGTCGCGACTTAATTCTGCTTTTTGGTGGATTATTTTTGGTGTACAAGGCTGTTACAGAACTGCATGAAAAAATGGAAGGCAAGCCTGAAATCAAAACAAATTCTTCAGTGGCCTATGCCAGTTTCTGGGCAGTGGTAACGCAGATTATTGTACTTGATGCAGTCTTCTCTTTAGATTCTGTCATTACCGCGATCGGTATGGTCGATAACATTTATGTCATGATGACAGCCGTTGTTGTTGCCGTCATTGTCATGCTCATCGCATCTAAACCATTGACTAACTTTGTTAACCGACATCCAACTGTGGTAATCTTGTGCTTAAGCTTCTTGTTACTGATCGGCATTAGCTTGATTGCAGAAGGTTTTGGTTTCCATATTCCAAAAGGGTATATCTATTCGGGTATTGGCGTTGCAATTTTGATTGAAGCCTTTAATCAGTTTTCGCAGCGTAATGTGGAAAAACATCAAGCCAAAATTCCATTGCGTCATCGGACTGCGAATGCAATTTTTAAACTGATGGGTGAAAAAGACGAAATCAGTACGCCAATTGATAAAAAAGATACGGATGGCCTTTTTGTGAGTGAAGAGCGTTATATGATTGGAGGTGTATTGACACTTGCAGAACGCTCGGTGGCCTCGATCATGACGCCTCGCACGCAAATTTCATGGATCAACATCGATGAGGATCATGACATTATCCGCGAACAAATTCTCTCAGTGCCACATAGTCTGTTTCCGGTATGTCGAGGAAGTCTGGATAAAGTCATTACAATTGCACGTGCTAAGGATTTGATTGATGCCTTAGATGATCCAGATGAACTTTCGAATGTACTCAAACGTCAGCGACCTATTTTCATTTTTGAAAAAATGAAAGTGATTGATGCAATTAATACACTCAGAACGTCAAAAGGTTCATTGGTCTTGGTCAGTGATGAATTTGGTGTGGTACAAGGTTTGATTTCACCGCTAGACGTTTTTGAAGCGATTGCGGGTGAGTTTCCAGATGCCGATGAACAACTGGATTTGATTAAAGTCGATGAGCGTACGTGGCATGCCAATGGTTTATTAGATCTTTACCAGCTTGAGCTAGAGTTAGGCATGATTGAGCTGATGCCAGATCATGCTGACTATATCAGTGTGGCAGGTTTGATCTTAGACAAGACCCAAACAGAAGTGCAGGTGGGTACCTCGATTGTGTACGAAACAATTTACTTCGAAGTGATTGAAATGGACGGCAATCGAATCAAATTAGTGAAAATTATATATCCAACTGATTAATTTGAAATGTAAAAAAAAGCTCTCATTCATGAGAGCTTTTTTTATATAAGGAATTAACGCGAAGGCAAAACGGTTTTGAGCGTTTCGTGCATTTCGAGTAACACTTGTTCAGTGGTGTCCCAATCGATACAGCCGTCTGTAACAGATTTGCCGTACTCTAAATCACACAGATTTTCAGGAATATCCTGACGTCCACCTTTTAAGTGACTTTCAACCATCAGGCCAACAATCGATTTGTTGCCTTCTAAAATCTGTTCGGTCACATTTTTTAGAACTAGAGGCTGTAAGTACGGGTCTTTGTTTGAGTTCGCATGGCTGGCATCGATCATGATTTTATTGCTAACCTTCGCTTTAGCCAAGGCGTTTTCTGCTTCAGCGACTGAGCCAGCATCATAGTTTGGTTTACCATTACCACCACGCAGTACCACATGTGCATACGGGTTTCCGCTGGTATGAATAACCGAAACCTGACCATTTTCATTGAGGCCCAAAAAGCTGTGGCCGTGTTTAACCGATTGCATCGCGTTGGTCGCAACCGTCAAACCGCCGTCGGTACCATTTTTAAAACCTACTGGCGATGAAAGACCTGACGACATTTCACGGTGGGTTTGGCTTTCAGTTGTCCGCGCGCCGATCGCTGACCATGAAATTAAATCTTGATAATACTGCGGTGAGTTTGGATCGAGAGCTTCAGTTGCGCAAGGTAAGCCTTTTTCATTCAACTCAAGTAAAAGTTTGCGTCCGATACGTAACCCTTTTTCAATGTTGAAAGAATCGTCCATATCTGGATCGTTAATCAAACCTTTCCAACCCACTGTGGTACGTGGTTTTTCAAAATAAACGCGCATGACGATGTAAAGCGTATCTTTTACTTTTTCGCTGAGAACTTTCAAACGATCTGCATATTCATGAGCAGCTTTTGGATCATGAATAGAACATGGGCCAATCACAACAAAGACACGTTTGTCCGAACCATCAAGAATATTACGAATGGTTTCACGACCATGTAATACGGTTTGATAGGCACTTTCTGTCAATGGCAACTCTGCTTTTAGCTCGGCAGGGGTTACAAGAGGTTGAATGCTTTTGATGTTAACATCATCGATATCTGGCTGTGAAACTGGATTGGACTGTAAAGTATTCATTGCTGTCACTGACTGGATCTTACTGGTTTTCTGTTTACTGAATATACCATGAAACGAGAATGATAAAGCTATAGTTGGCACGGATTAATCGTTTAAAAAAATCGATTAACCCGTTCTATCCTTTAAACTTTAGTGGTTTTTTCAGGTGTGTGCTGTTCTACAACAGCAGGTTTTTGTACTGGTTTTGCCTTCACTGGATTGATCATAAAATTGACACCTAAAGCAAACAAGGTGATACCCAAAATTTTACGAATCAGTTTTTCTGGCATTTTTGAGCTGATTAAAGTGCCAATAATGATGGCAGGAATAGACCCAACCAATAACCACATCAGGAGTACGAAATCGACATTACCTGCACTCATATGGCTTAAACCTGCGACCGAGGTGAGCAAGACGGCATGTACCACATCAGAACCAATAATACGAATCATGGGTAAGTTTGGAAACATGATAATCAAGGCCATGATTCCAAAGGCACCAGCACCTACCGAAGATAAGGTCACAAACACACCTAGCACGATACCCATGATCACTACATAAATGCGTTTATTGGTGGTGAGGTTTTCAGCATTGATTTGAGTGGTATCTGGCTTACGAAAGCGCATGAAAAACTTTTCAATGCGTGAGCGGAAAATAATAGAAATACCCGTAAGCGTGAGCATAAAGCCCAATACCATAGTTAAGACTGCTTTATAATGTGTAGATTGACTCAAATAATGCTCAAGTACCCAAGAGGTCGCAAAAGACGCGGGAATACTTCCCACCGCTAACCAAAGCACGATTGGCCATACAATATTGAGCTTTTTAGCATGGACCATTGATCCACAAAATTTTGAAATCGCGGCATAGAGTAAATCTGTACCAATCGCGATATGCGGTTCAATTCTAAACAAACTAATTAGAATAGGTGTCATCAGTGAGCCGCCACCAACACCTGTTATACCGACGCAAAACCCTACCAACACACCAGCCAAAATAAACTCAAAAGGACCAAACATTTCACTAATCAGCCAAATACACAAAACATGCATATCTTATGACTTTTTGAGATAAATGGTTGTGATGAAAAATGATTTGCTTATGCAAAAAAACGCTAAAGCAGTCATTTAGCTTTTGCTTTGAGATCGTTTACTGTGCAAATCAATAAAAAAACCAACGGCGTTGCAAAAATAAACCAGCTCACAATTCCAATGCTGTTACCGTAAATATAAGTAAGTGATCCGCACGCAGCAAGAAAACATAACCAAGCGATACATCTGGTGATGGATGCCGATCGGGTGAGTAGATGAAATCTTGATTTTTTGGTTTTTTCTATCTGTTTTGTACTCACAGCGTAAAGCAAGAACATACCGAGTAAGATCAATAAAAAGGCAATGAGATCAATCATGAGGCATTGACCTCAGTGTTTTTGGCAGAATGAATTTTTTTACTTAATTTCTTGTGTGCATGCGTTTGAATGGGATGAATATTTTTTAAAAGAAACAAAGCCAGTCCGGCAAATATAATCAGCAGCAGATCAATACGTAAAAAAATCCAATAGCTTGAGAGATGATGAACATAGTCGTGTTGAAGAAGATACATCAAATTAAAACATGCGAGAGAGATCGAACAAAAAATAAAAACGCTCAGTTGTGATTTCCACAGTAATTGTCTTGGCGTAACAAGCGCCAGCAAAAAACTACTGAGCCAGACAGTAAAGAAACTGATAATTTCATAGTTTGCTGTAGAAGCCTGTACATCGATTAAACGGTTTGCAAATAAATAACTCAGCATAGCAATCGGTAAGCCCACAAATGACGCCACATTGAGCCGATCTACCAAATAATGCCCGAAATGAAAACG
This sequence comes from Acinetobacter sp. ACZLY 512, assembly GCF_023614015.1. Taxonomy (NCBI): domain Bacteria; kingdom Pseudomonadati; phylum Pseudomonadota; class Gammaproteobacteria; order Moraxellales; family Moraxellaceae; genus Acinetobacter; species Acinetobacter sp. ACZLY 512. Next base: position 75,086 of record NZ_JAKIVI010000001.1, on the reverse strand, counting down.
CTGCTGTTTATTTTGTAATTGACGTTTTAAGCTCCATAGTAATAATCCTGAGGCAATCATAAAACACCCCAAAATACCCGAGAAAAAGAAGGCAAGGCGAAGCAGCGGTTGTGCAAAAGTTGCCATGTGCAAGCCATATACGCCAAAACTCAATGTTGCAATAGCACTGTCATTTCGGGTGTTGGCTATCACTTCACCAGTTTGAGCATTTAAGGTCAGTGTTGGACGATTTTGGGTAATTGTTTCATCTTTGCTTTGCGTGAACGTAATTTGACTGTGTGTAGTGTTCGGGTTTTGCGCGCTTACAGAATCGAATGTTGTATCGCCCCATTCTTTATGTACTGTAGCAAGCAGTGTGTTGATTGGTAAATCTTGGCGTGTACTCGGTACAACAGTTTGCTCGGTAGCTTTAGCACGAATTTCTTTAAAATACTGAAAGGGGTCGTCAGGATAGAGTTTTTGCATCCCCCAAGGCAGGTAAATATAAAAGAAAATGGCCAGTCCGGTAAATGTAATGGTCAGAAAAAAAGGTAAAGCCAGTACAGAAGATACATTGTGAAAATCAAGCCAAGAGCGCTGCGATTTAAATGTTCTTAAAGTAAAAAAGTCGGTGAAGATTTTTTTATGCGTGATAATGCCCGAAACCAAAGCAATTAACATGATAAAGGCAGCAATACACACAATGATGCGGCCAACCAGATAGGGTACGCCAAAAAGCTGGAAGTGAAACTCATAAAAGAAATCACCGCCTTTGGTCGCAGATAATTGCAGCTCTTGACCTGTGACTGGATTTAAAGTTTTGCGTTCAAATCCACCATCTGCTTTTTGCCAATACACATTATTCACAGGTGATTTTTCAGATGCTACACCGATATACCATGATTTAGCATCATGAGCATGCACATCTAGATATTGATAGGATGTTTTGAGGGCTGTTTCTTGAGCGACATTGTACTGAGCTAATTCGGGTTGCATCCACATGGTGATTTCGTGACGGTAATACGACATCGAACCCATCAAAAAGATCGCAAAGAGTAGCCAGCCCAGTAAAAGACCTGTCCAAGAATGTAACCATGCCATGGATTGACGAATATTTTTTTGCATGGCTCAGGCTACTCCTACAATGAGCAGGTAGAAAAATAAGCAAACTAAGCCACTGAATAGACTTAATTTGACAAGTGAATGAATACAAAAAGAGAAGATCACAAAAAATACATAAAATAATATTGAAAGAAAGCCTGCGAGATAAATCGACTCTGCTTTGGGTTGTACTAAATTTAAAATAGAGCTGAGGGCAACTGAAAGCAGTGCTGTCGCAACAAAACCCACTATAAAAGCAAGGATAAATCGATAGATTACAGCCATGGTATATGTGTAATCGAGACGTGCAGTTTTTTTCATGGTAACCAGTTTCCCAAAACAACCATTGGCTATGCAGCATGCTGCTTCATAGCCATAAAGTCTTAGTATTTAAACTTTACACTGACGGTATAATTTGCAGGCTCGCCATAATAGGCCTGACCGTCTGGAAAGCTGTTTAAATATTTTTTGTTGGTCACATTCTTACCATTGGCTTGTATGCTCAGATGTTCATTCACATCGTAACTTGCCATCAGGTCGATCAATGTATAGGCATCTTGTTTAATCAGGTACGAGGTGCCTAAACCTACATCGGATTGTTTTGTGGCATCTTGCCAACGCAAACCTGCACCGAGCTTAAGTTTTGGCAATGCAGGCACTGTATAGGTCGCCAAAAGGTTGATGGTTTGATTTGGATTATAGGTACGTGCTTGTCCACCATTGACTTTATCTTTCAGGCTAACTTGTGTGTAGCCAAATGCTATATTGGTATGATCAGTGATTTGGCCTGCTAGGGTGACTTCAACACCTTGAGATTCCAGATCACTTGTTAGCGTTTTCCTATTCAGTGGATTTCCGTCTGAAGATTTCAGTGGATAATTATTCTGCTCGGTTTTAAATACGGCTAAACTTCCAACCAATGCATTATCTAACCATGTACTTTTCACGCCCAACTCGTAACTTTTACCATCGATTGGCTTAAGTGCTTGATTGGTCGCCTGATCAATTCCTGTTTGCGGTCTGAAAATTGAAGTATAGCTGGCATAGCCCATGTATTCAGGCGTAAAGCTATAAGTAATGCCTGCGTATGGTGACACCTTATCGTCTTTAAACGACATATCTGAACCGTAACTTATTCCCTTACTCTCAGCCTTAATGTAATTACCACCTAAAATAAATTTGAGCTTTTCAGATAAATGCAGGCGCGTCGCTGCATAGATTGAATCGACGTTTTGCTCATAATTAGCAGATTCGGCAAAATCTGACCATGTGACCGATTGAGGCGTCCAACTGGCCCAATTGGTGGTAAGTTGTCTTAAATAACCTTGTGAGTAGTCATTATTCACATTGCTGTCATTAATAAAGCCAGTCGATTGCTGATCTTTTTGTTTGCTGTTGACATGACTATAGCCAACGCTAGCTTCGTGGTTTTTGCCCCAGAGCGTATATTCGCCACTAAAGTCAAAGTTATATTGATTACGACGATTTACTTCCTTATAACCTCCTGCATAAAGTGAGACATTTGAGCCATCAGCATTCGGATAGCCGTAGTAATACAGTAGTCGACTGTCTTTTTTATTTTTTTCATAATTATAGGTCAGCTTGGCAGTCCATGTATCGCCAAGTTTTTGTTTGAGTTCAGCAAATGCGTTTTGGATTTTACCGTCCCAGTATGCCCAATTTGGTGCAGGGTTATAACTACGGCTGTAACTGATTTGTTGACCTTGACCATCTAAGAGTGGCAAAGCTCCCCAATTATTGGCATTTGGTAAATGATTTTGCTCGCTATAACCCACTGTAAATGTGGTGCTGTCTGTCAAATCAGCATCTAAAATTCCTGCAAAACCATTCTTCTCCAGTGAATATTTATCGAGATAACTGTCACCGGTTTGCTCGTAACCCATGACTCGACCGCGGACACTTCCATCTGAAGTCAGTGATCCAGACATATCGGCTTCGTAACGCTGGGTATTCCAAGAGCCATAGCTTATGCCTGCACTCGCCTGAAAATCTTTAGTTGGACGCTTGCGAATATTATTGATGGTTGCACCAGGGTCTCCAAAAGCACTATTGAGTGCATCTGCACCTTTTACGACTTCCACACGGTCATAAAAATAGGTATCTGGGTTGGTATTGTTGTAATTGTAATTGGTTAATGGAAAGCCAACGCCATCGGTAAGGATATTTGAAATTTCATAGCCACGTGACATATATGTCGTTCGTTCGGTTTCCTGATTCAGTACAGTTACGCCAGGCGTATGAGCCAAAACATCTCGCGTCGAATTTAACTTAAAATCATCAATTTGCTGGCGTGTAACTACATTGATCGTTTGGGGTGTTTCCTGCGCATCGATGTTGAGTTTGGTGGCACTGCTGCTTTTTTTTATGATGTATGCTTTGGTCTGCTCAGAACTTTGCTCGGCATTTGATTCTGCTTGCAATTTGATGACTGGCAATGTGGCATCTTCAGCATAACTCAATTGCACTTGAGAAATTGCCAGCGCAACGACAGAAAGTTTAAACAGGTGGGAGCGTGGTGCGTTCATATCCATATTTACGAATGAAAATAATTATCATTAATTTTATTGTTTGTTTGTGTAACTCACAATCATTTATTTATCGTTAATTTGGATTGTAAAATAATGAATCAACGTTATTTTGAATTCATGATTTAATTTTTTGCTACCCTCAAGGCACTCATGAATAGAAAAATTATTTTCCAAATTTGAGTATGTTACTATCAAAGCGTGTTTGTGAATTCGTTAAAAGGTTCGTCATTTGTCTATCCAAAAATTAAAAATCGGAATTGTGGTTGGTGAGGTATCTGGCGATACGCTGGGCGTTGAGTTAATGCGCAGCTTTAAAGCACAAGGCATTGATGCAGAATTTGAAGGCATTGGTGGCCCACAAATGATCGCCGAAGGATTTAAAAGCTATTATCCGATGGAAACCTTATCGGTGATGGGTATCGTTGAAGTACTTAAAGACTTAAAAAAACTTTTTGCGGTCCGAGATGGCTTGGTACAAAAGTGGACAGAGAACCCGGTAGATGTATTTGTAGGCATCGATGCACCAGATTTTAATTTACGTCTTTCTAAAACATTAAAAGAAAATAATCTTCCGATTAAAACCGTTCAATATGTGAGTCCGTCTGTTTGGGCCTGGCGGCAAGGTCGGGTACATGGCATTAAAAAAACGATTGATTTGGTGCTGTGCCTATTTCCATTCGAGAAAAATTTTTATACGCAGCATCAGGTAAATGCTGCTTTTGTGGGACATCCTCTGGCCAAGCAGTTACCATTAAAAAATCCTTTAGTTGAAGCGAAACAGGCCTTAAATCTTGATCCTGAAAAAACTTATATTGCGCTTTTACCGGGAAGTCGTAAGGGCGAAGTCGAACGATTAATGCCGCTTTTAATGGGAGCAGCCGAGCGTCTTTCGAATCAACATCCTGAACTTGAATTTTTAATGCCCGCCATTAATGAGCAACGTAAAGCTCAGATCCAAGCCCATTTGCAAAGTAAGCCAAGTTCATGGGCGAAAAAAATCCATGTGCTCGAAAATCAGGACAAAGAATCTAAGATTGGTCGTCAGGTGATGAATGCCAGTGATGTTGTCGCCTTGGCATCAGGCACGGCAACCTTAGAGGCGATGTTATTACATCGTCCAATGGTCACTTTTTATAAGTTAAATACCATCACTTATATCATTGCCAAACTTCTGGTCAAAATTCAGTATTATTCTTTACCCAACATTATAGCCGGCAAGAAAGTCATCGAAGAACTGATTCAGTCTGATGCGACTCCCGAGCGTTTAGCCAATGAAATAGAGAGGCTCATGCATACGGAAACGGCTCAACTGCAAGCCTTGCAGCACTTGAGTATGCATAAACAACTTATTTCAGGTGATACAGAAAACCCTGTAGATGCAATTTTGAAATTGATTCAGACCTAAAAAAGGAGCGATTAGCTCCTTTAACTGAATTTAAGTACGGATAATCAGTTCATAACCTGAATACTTTCGAACATTGATCACGCCTTGTTCAAAAATCAGATATTGACCTTTGATCCCGTGTAAAACACCACGAATGGTAGGGGTTTTATCCAGATTCAATGATTTAATTTTTTCTGGATATTGCTCTACCGGATAAATAAATTCGCGTGGTTTTTCATTTTCAAGCAATTCAATCGTTTCATTAAATTCAAGGTTTTGTCCAAACTCATCCCGAATCGCCTGAATTTTAGGTGCAAATTCTTGCACAAGCTGATCGCGTTGCTCTATAAGGTCTAGCGGCTCTGCTTCACCTTTCAGTAGCTTACGCCAGTCAGTTTTATCTGCAACCTGAGAGCCAAATAAAGTTTCGATATGACCCGATAAACGACGCGAACCAACACGAAAAATAGGTAAGGCTTGTGTCGCACCTTGATCAAGCCATCGGGTTGGCATGTGGCTGATACGAGTGATTCCCACTTTTAATGCACTTGAATTCGCCAAGTAAACGATATGCGGCTGAAAGCACACATTGTGTGCAAACTCATTTTCACGGCAGGTACCCAAATGATAATGACAGGTTTCGGGCTTCATAATACATAGGTCACATTCTGCTTTGGTTTTAAAGCATTTAAAGCAGTGACCCTGTGCATATGATTTAGGTGTTTTAGCACCACATGAGGTGCAGTAAATATTACCTGTCCATTCAATTTCGACTTCTTGGCCTGGTACAAATGGAAGATCAACTTCTGAACGATTTAGAACAAATTTGTATTCAACATTTGCCTTGCTTGTGTGTGGATCAGTTACACTACAGTCTTTGGCAGCTGCGTGCATTTTATGGCAAATGCCTTGTAGTTCCATGAATTTAAACTCTCATCAAGAAAGGTTGCAGTTATGGCTGAACAGAATGTCATCACTTCTATGCTAGACGATTTATCAAGTGAACAGCCCATACATACTGCACTTTGTATAGGTCAGAATATTGACCAAAATAGCGCAATTCAGTGGCATTATTTTAGCGTAAATGCGTTTTTAAGTCTTCCTTTTACGCAGCGTTATGATTTGGGTTTTGTTGTTTTTGATACCACTGAAATGCAAAACATTTCAGAGACAGAAAAAGCGCAAGTACTGGTCCGTTTGCGTGATTTAATGGCTAAACGGATTGTGGTGGTCAGTAAAAGACAAGACGAGAAATTATTGCGCTCATTAGGATTTACCCAGTTAATTGATAAAACCATTCACGATGCAGATTTTGCGTTATGGCAATTTAACATTTTGACCTATAAACATGTACCAGATTGGTTTAACTCCAAATTTTGGGCCAACCCTGAAAACTGGGATAAATTTCGTTGGTAATACACCATTGTTAAGTAAAAAATACAAATTGTATTTTGAATCCACTCTCTGCTTTTTCTATGCTGTCTAAGACGATAGAAAAAATGATGGCAGGATTCAAACAATGACAGATTTAAAAAATATTGTTGAAACGCTCGCAAAGCAGGCGCTTGGCAATAATGCTCAATCTTCGCAAAATAGTGGATTGGGTGGGATTTTAGGTAGTGTACTTGGGCAACTCAGTGGCCAAACGCAGCAGCAACAAGCGAATCCGCAGCAAAATACCAATACCGGATTAGGCGGGATTTTAAGCTCAGTGCTCAATCAGTTTGGAAACAGCTCAAATACTTCGGCAACGGGAGCAGGCAAAAGTACAGCGCAAACGTTACTGATTGCAGTTGTACCACTTATTTTGGCATGGATTCAAAAGCAAGGTGGTTTGCAAGGCGCGCTCGATAAGCTTAAAAATGCAGGTCTGGGTACTCAGGTGCAAAGCTGGGTGGATCCTCAGCAAACCCATAACCACGATGTGGCTAAGGAGCAGGTTGAGCAGCTTTTTGATGATCAAGAGGTCGAGCAGGTGGCACAGCAAACTCAAGCACCTAAGCAGGATGTATATAGTGCTATTTCGTCAGTTTTGCCACAAATTATCAACTCGTTAACGCCTCAAGGCGATAAGACCAACTCACAAGAAGCCAATCAAGATATTCAAAATGTGCTTAATTTGGTTTCGGGTTTCTTAAAAAAATAAAAGGGCATTAGCCCTTTTATTTTATGTAAGCTGTAAGGCTTAGAAATTGTATTCCATACCTAAACCAATCACGGTACGCTTATCATCGCTAGCTAACCAATCACGTTTTTGTTGAGCCAATACGCCGTACAAGCGGGCTTGCTTATTGAGGTTGTAATCTACCCCAAGGCCATATTGTGAAATCTTGCGATCTGAACGCGTATCTACAGACGTATCTGAGGCAATATATTCAGCTTTGAGTTTCCATGGTGTTGATGGGAACGCATACGCTGCAGTAATACCATAAGCATCTTCTTCAAGGCCACGGTATGAGGTCACAACAGAGCTTGCAGTGGTCGATACAGTATCGTCAGTTGGTTTGGCATTTTGCCATAACGCACCTACCACAAAACCATCTAGCCCATAAGTTGCAAAATCAACTGAACCGGTCAGACGGATTGCATCTGAGTAAATGCCAGAAAGGTTGTAGGCATTGTATTTACCAGCCACACCAAAGTTACCTGCAATAGCAGCAGCCAAACCATAATTTTTGTTTTCGTAGCTGAGTGAGGTTGAAATACTGTCACCAAAGCCATTACGTTTGCCTTCTTGGCCCAAAGCAGTATTGTCACCAGTATTTTGTTCGCCTTGCTGCGCCATGATATTGAACTGCAAACCCGGAATGATCAGATTTTTATCAGTTTCAAAGCCAATCACGTTGTTTAGACGCTCTTCACCATGTAATACAGAGGTCATATCCAAAATGGTGTGATCGTTAAAGATGTCTTGGTTGTTACCCGCCGCAGTTTTAAAGTAAGAATCGTATTTACCTGCTTTAAGGCTACCGATATCCTTGAATTTTAAGCCCAAGTAACGGTTACGCGCATTCAAGTCACCGTCAGAGCCAGAACCATCAGTCGAAATTGCCCATTCTGCCAAATATAGTACAGAAAGTTTATCGGTTAATTTTTCTTCGCCTTTGATCCCGATACGTGAAGCATTTGAGTTAAGCGCTGTCACGTTGTTGCCTGCAAAGTCGAAATTGTCAGCCTGATCCAAAGTCACGTTCAACTTACCATATAGTGTAGGTGCAGCTTGAACAGTACTAAACCCCAACGTTGAAACAGCAGCAACAAGAAGCAATTTTTTCATTAAATATCTCCACGATTTTTTGTAACTGGCAGAAGATCCAATTCACTTTTATAAGTTTGCTTCTGTACAAAAAGTTACATAAGCTCACCAACTTGCTAAGCAGTATCTGCAAACTTTGTTACAAAGGGGTGAAGACTAAGTGACAATTTAATGACGAGTTATGGAAAACTTATTTTTATTCTCTATGCTTAAATTGACCAATAAAAAAAGGAGCCGAAGCTCCTTTTAATTTATATAACGACTAAAGTGCAGCTTTAATTTTTTCTGCAAACCCAGCAATTTTCTCTTGATCACCCATTTGGGCTGCATGGCGGCCGAGTTCATGAATAGAACTTGGAATTAGATGAAAGTGTACGTGTGGAACCGTTTGACCTGCCGCCGCACCAGATAATTGCATTAATACAATGCCTTTGGCATCGAGTGCTTTCTCGATTGCCTGCGCAACTTTTTGCACAATTTGAATGGTGTAGGCTGCTGCATCAGCTGGTAAATCCAGCAGAGTTTCAGCAGGAGTTTTTGGTATCACAAGTGTATGACCATCGGCCTGAGGCATGATATCCATAAATGCAAGCACGTGATCATCTTCATACACTTTTATAGCCGGAAGTTCACCACGTAAAATACGCGCAAAAATGTTTTGGTCATCGTAAGCCATGTTTATTCCTTATCAACATCAACAGCAGGGATTATTTACAGTTCAATTCTTTCTGACGATCTTTGATCTGGTCAAGTCGTTGCTGCTCTTTGTCTGAAAACTTTGGCTTGGTGGTAAAGCAGTTGTCATTACCATATTTGGCTTTCGCTTCCGGATCTTTAAAGCAGAAGCCTTTCGCTGCATAAATGAGGTTGTAATCATCTTGCAGTTTTTTACACTCTTGTTCAGGTGTTGCAGCGAACACTGAGGCACCACTTAAGGTAATGAGTCCAGTAAAAAATGCAACAGCAAGCTTATTCATGCGCTTTTCCTCTTGTATCGTCGACTTAATTGTAACGACCTATTTCCCAATATAAGGGGTTTCAAAAATAATTCAATGCTGAATAATTACTCAAGTGTAATTTCGCTTCATATTTCATCCATATCTTGTAAAAAAGCGCCGATACTTCCTGTAATACTTCATGAAGCGATAAAAATAGCTTAGTTTTTATGGTTTTAAACGAGTGGTTCAGTTTTTATTGTTATCAAAAGTGCATCTGGGTGATACCCTCAATTTCAGTTTAGTGCGTGATTTGAGTACGGCAATTAAGATCACCCCAGTGTAATGCAATCAAATTCTCAAAAGAGCAAAGACATGAGTCATTATATTTCAAGTTTAAAAGCAAAATTTTTAAAGCAGTCGCATCCACATGAAAATGATGTATTGGCGCTATTTAAATCACTCCGCCACATACCGGGTGGTTTAACGGTTTTATCTAAAGTAGTGAGCCGGGTCGCACCTTATTTTAAAACAGTTGATCCTGTGATTGAGCATTTAGATACGCAAAGCTGTATCGCCCATATCAAGAAAAAAAGATCTTTAGAAAATCATATTGGTACAGTGCACGTGATTGCCATTTGTAATGGACTTGAATTTGTAATGGGCGTATTAGCAGAAGCATCTGTTCCAAAACATTTACGTTGGTTACCCAAAGGAATGCAAGTCAGTTATTTGGCGAAGGCCGACTCAGATATTAAGCTGACCGCTTCGATTGCACAAGATTGGCATATGGGTGATTTTGAAATTCAGGTTCAGGCACACACAGCCGATGGCGTGTTGGTGGTCGATGGTGTCATTACCCTTTGGGTGACAGAAAAGAATAAAAAAGGTAAAAGAACACTAGATGATTCTCTTACCTAAAAATGACTTGTATGAATAGCTTATAGTAAAAGCATGCGACTTTTAGAATTTTGGCTATTCAAGTGTGATTTTGCTCAAAGATTCATAAAACTTTACAGCCGCAGAAAAATCACTATTTTCGTCGGCTGTTGCGCTTGCGGCCTGAATCAGGCTTTGCGTTAATCCTATCACTGGTGCAGGAAGTTTTGCAGATTGCAGTAAATCTAATGCAATTCCAGTGTCTTTTGCTAAGAGCGGAAGTGCAAATGTGACCGGAAAGCTTCGATTTAACACACGCTGAGGCAACACGGTTTCAGTCACGCCACTTTTTCCGCTTGAGGCATTGATGCAGTCTAGCGCTTCATTTAAATTAACGCCGTGGGCTTTGAGTGCAGTAAATCCTTCTGCCACCGACCACAGGTTAACTGCAAGCAACATGTTGTTGACGGCCTTCACGGCAAAGCCCGCACCAGATGTACCTACATGTTTGATCAATTTGCCAATCGCTTGCATCGCCGGATAGGCACGCTCAAAGGCAGCGGCATCACCACCGACCATCACGGTAAGTGTTGCATTTTCGGCGCCAATGGTCTGACCACTCACTGGTGCATCGAGATAATCTACATTTTGGGCTTTAAGTGTTTCAGACAAGGTGCGCGCCGAGTCTGGCACGCCACTGGTACAATCTACCCAGATGGTGCCAGGTTTAAGTTGTAACGATTCAATCAGGTTTTCGACATCTGTACTGGTAGGTAAACATGAAAAAATAACATCGGCTTGTACAGCCTGTTCAAGTTCAACTGCCTGAGTACCATACTCATTGGCGTGTTGTTTGGCTTTTTCAAAGTTTCGATTCCATACATAGACCGTGTCAAAATGCTTCGGTAAATGCGACGCCATACGATATCCCATAGCGCCTAAACCGATAAATGCAACTGATTGAATCATAGATTTACTCTTTCTTTATTTGCGTTGAACGTTGTATTAACCAATCTTTAAACTGCGGCCAAAACTCTTCGGAACTGGCTTGGCTCGACATCAAACCCAGATGTCCACCCGGAATAAGAGTAAACGTGACATCTGTACTGTTTGTCAATTTAATTAATGGTTTTACCGCGTCTGCTGTGACGAGCTGATCGGAACGACCTGCACCCACCAAAAGTGCGCAATCAATATTCTTTAGATCGACTATGGTATTTTTAAGCTGAATTTTGCCATCTTTTAATGGATTTTGTAGCCAAACATTAAATAGCATGTCCTGATTGATTCCCCCCGGATAATCAATCATGTTATTTAAAAAGTGACTCAGTGTGGCATGCTCCTGAACCAGTTTTTTGCTTTCAAGATTTTTAAGTAACTGTACGTGACCATCAATCCAGCCTTTAGGATCTAAAATTTTAAATCCCAACGCATTTAACACGCCCGGCGTATGAATCAGTTTTTTGGGTAAACCCGCATAAATGCGACGTTCAAGAGACGGATTTTTTTGGATGGTGTTATGGACAAAACGATACAGCTTGCCAATTCTTCCCGAGGCATAACTATCGATAGGGCTTCCCAGTACAATCAGGTTTTTTACATGCTTCGCATGATGCAAGGCGGTATAGAGCATGACAAAAATCCCAGCCATACTCCAGCCATGCAACGACACCTGATCACTTTTGGCGTGTGCGCAAATCATCTTTAAATAACGCGGTAGGGCGTCATCGATGAACGATAAAAAATTCAGATGTCGATCACGATAGCTTAAACGGCCCCAGTCAATCAGGTAGATATCAAATCCGTTTTCTTGAAAGTAACGAATTAAAGAGCGATACGGATAAAGATCGTAAATGGCCATGTTGATGGCAAGCGGTGCAACAAAAACCAGAGGTTCTTTATATCGTTTAGTGCTTGCTGCATAATAGCGGATGCGTGTTTGCCCAAACTCACCAATTACCTGATAAGGCGTAGTTTGAGAAATAACGAGAGATTCTTCCCTAAAGAGTCGAGCCGAAAGATGTTTAAGCTTGATCTGCTGGTTGTGAATAAGGGATTTGAGTGAATCCATTCTTTGCATTTTCCAAAATCCGAAAGGGTTTGGATGCAGTCTAAGCGATTAATTGATCTTTTACCTTGACCTTAAATACATGACACGCTCAAAATGTTGGCATTTTTATATGAGCGGTCTTAAGACTGAGAGCACAGCAATGCATAGCCATGACGATGAATTAGAATATCAAGTAGACACATTATCCATTCGAACCGGTCATAACCGCAGCTTTGAAGGTGAACATGCCGAGCCGATTTATTTGACGTCATCTTTTGTTTATAAAAATGCAGCTGAAGCGGCATCAAAATTTTCAGGTGAAGTGTCGGGCAATATTTATTCTCGTTTTACCAATCCAACGGTGGCCATGTTTGAAAAGCGTCTAGCGGCAATGGATGGTGCAGAACGTGCGATTGCGACTAGCTCGGGAATGGGCGCAATTTTGTCAGTTTGTATGGCATTTTTAAAAGCGGGCGATCATGTCATTTGTTCGCGTGCCGTTTTTGGTTCGATTGTGGCTTTGTTTGAAAAGTACATCGCAAAATTCGGTGTAGAGGTTACCTTTGTCGATTTAAACGACATGGATGCATGGAAAAATGCCTTGCGTCCTGAAACGAAAATCTTATTTGCAGAGTCGCCATCGAATCCGTTAGCTGAAGTTGCTGATATTCCCGCATTGTCAGAAATTGCTCATTCACAAAATGCCATGCTGGTGATCGATAACTGCTTTTGTACACCTGTATTGCAACAGCCCCTCAAATTAGGGGCAGATTTGGTGATCTACTCTGCAACCAAATACATCGATGGGCAAGGCCGTGCATTAGGTGGTGCAGTCACAGGTAGCCATAAGTTGCTTGAGGAAGTCTTTGGCGTGGTACGTACATTAGGGCCATCGATGAGTCCTTTTAACGCATGGATTTTCCTTAAAGGGCTTGAAACGCTGAAACTCAGAATGAGAGTGCATTGTGAAAATGCACAAAAAATCGCGGAATGGCTCAACCAACATGAGAAAGTGGAAAAAGTCTATTATGCGGGTTTACCAGAGCATATTGGTCATGAACGTGCAGCCAAGCAGCAAAAAGGTTTTGGTGGCATTGTTTCTTTTGTGGTGAAAGGTGGCCGTGAAGGTGCGTGGAAAGTAATCGATAACACTCGATTTATTTCAATTACAGGTAACTTTGGTGATGCCAAATCGACGATTACGCATCCTGCAACCACAACCCATGGTAAATTATCGCCTGAAGCGAAACAGGCCGCCGGTATTCAAGAAGGTTTGATTCGTTTATCTGCGGGCTTGGAAGATGTATCTGATATCATCCGTGATATCGAACGCGGACTTGATCTGATCTAATTTATATAGAGTCAAACAAATTTACTGTTTTTGGAGGAATCCCGATGAACATTAATATGCTTATGCAGCAAGCACAGCGCATGCAAAAAGATATGGAAGCCAATACCAAAAAGGCCAAAGAAGAGCTTGCAAAAACCGAAGTACAGGCAGAAGCGGGTGGTGGTTTAGTTAAAGTGACCATGACAGGCCGTTTTGTTGTCAAACGTATCGAGATTAGTCCGGATCTGCTACAAGATGAACCTGACATGATTGAAGACTTAATCGCTGCTGCAGTAAACGACGCGGTACGTCAAGCTGAAGCAGTTGCAGAAGAAAAAATGAAAGGTGCAAATGCAGGCATGGGCTTACCGCCTGGCCTATCTGGTTTATTTTAAGGACCCATAAAGCGTGTTTAGCGATCGATTTGAACAACTTGTTCAAGCACTGCGAATTTTACCAAGTGTTGGGCCGAAATCGGCTCAGCGCATGGCTTTGCATCTGCTCATGAAAAATAGAGAAGGCGCGTTTGCGCTGTCTCATGCGCTACATGAAGCTTCAAGTCATATTCATGCCTGTCGTATTTGCAATTCACTGACTGAAAATGAGGTCTGTGATATTTGCTTATCTAATGAACGTGATGGGCAGGTACTCTGTGTGGTGGAATCACCCGCAGATGTCATGGCCATAGAGCAAAGCGGAAGCTTTCGCGGTAAATATCATGTATTGGGTGGACATCTGTCGCCTCTAGATGGTATTGGGCCTGAAGAAATCGGTATTCCGCAACTGATTCACCGTTTGAGTCAGGGTGAAATTGAAGAAGTGATTCTAGCAACCAATGCAACGGTAGAAGGTCAGGCAACTGCGCACTATTTGCTCGAAGCCACCAAGCATTTACCGATCCATATGACACGCATTGCACAAGGTGTACCTCAAGGCGGTGAGCTTGAATATGTCGATAGCCATACCTTGAGTCAGGCTGTGCATAATCGAATGCAAATGAAATAGTCTTTTTGAATGATTTTTATCATTTGGTCTATTTGAACCTGCATATTTTAGAATGTGCAGGTCACTATAAAATGAAGAATGTGCTTATAAAATAAGCGATTTTGTGGGTTTGTCTAAAAAATAAAATATTAGGAATAGTTTGTCTGGCAAAAGTTGCAATTGAAGTGGTATATATATGCCAGAATATTAAATGCACCTTGTGGCTAAATCGGGAAAAAATGTTTCAGTTTATCCAGCAGCAAGATCAACTTGCTGATGTTTTATCAATCATGAACCAATGTTCAGTGTATGGGCTGGATACAGAGTTCATCAAAGTGGATACGCTTTGGCCTAAATTAGGTGTTTTTCAAATCAATTTAAATGGTACTGTCTTTTTACTCGATGGGGCCACACTCGATTTAAGTGAATTTTGGAATAAGCTTTTTGCAGCAGAGCAAAACGTTTTTCACGCCTGCGGCGAAGATATTGATCTGATTTATCACTATGCGCAGCGTAAATATCTAGACAATGTATTTGATACCCAAGTGGGATTGTCTTTTTTAGGCCATGGTTTGCAAGTGAGCTATCAGGCCGCGCTCAAACTCATTTTAAATATTGATATCGAAAAAGATCAAACCCGATCTGACTGGCTCGCAAGACCACTCAGTGAAGAGCAGCTCCAATACGCCGCCAATGACGTGCTTTATATTTTACAATTGTCTGATGAAATCAAAGCGCAATTACAGGCCAAACAATTGTGCGATTTCGTGATCGAAGATTGCCGGCATCTGACCAAAGAAATTGGAACCGAAACACCCCAGCATTTACTGTATACCGATGTTGCGAATTATCGCCATTCTCGGCGTCAACTGATGCAGTTACAGCAACTCACTGTGTGGCGCGAACAACTGATTAAGGCGATCAACCAGCCACGCAGTTTTATCTTAAAAAATGCGACCATGATTGATCTGGTCGAAAAAAATCCAAAAAATACCTTTCAGTTGTCGCAAGTTAAGGATATCCGTCCCAATATCGTGCGAGAACATGGCAAAACTATTCTAGATTTACTTAAATTTTTACCTGAGCAGCACGAATGGCCACTACGTATGGCCAGACCAATCCGACATTCATCTCAAGAAGTTACAAGTAAAATGAATCAATTGATTGACAATGTCGTGAATGAGACACAGGTACCCAAAGAAGTCTTGCTGCGTAAAAAATGGTTAAATGCGTTGTATCAACATGTGGTGTTTCATCGCCACGAAGATGAATTACCCGAATATCTGCTTGGCTGGCGCTATCGTCTTTTGACCGAGCCTTTGATTGCGATTTTGCAACAAGATGAACAGTATCTATCGACGCAAATGAAGATAGAAATTTAAAATGTGGTACGACTGGTGCGTTGAAAAACATTCATGTATCTGTTGATTTTTTTAATGTATGCTTTTTTAGAGTTTTGAGAGTTGTGATTTATGCACTGTGATATTTACAGATCGAGTAAGAAAGATGAGATGTACGTTTATATAGCTCGTCCAGATTACCCAAATGATGATGTAGAAGGCAAAGATCCTTTAGAAATCTTACCTGAAACATTGCGTACGGCATTTGGTCGTCCGACATTTGTTATGCATCTTGAGCTTTCTCAAACACGCAAACTTGCACGTGTCAATGTTTTGCATGTCCTCGATTCACTTGAAACAAAAGGCTTTTTTATCCAAATGCCGCCAGAAGGGTTTATCAACTTATCTGATGAGCCAGAGGGATTACGTGGTGCTTGAACAACTTGCAGGAATTTGGAGCGGCTTACTTTCAGTGCTGGATTCAGTTCCTGAAGACAGCATTGCCATAACCGCTTATGTGGGCGGAACCCTAATTGTTTTGTGGTGCTGGTACAGTATCGCAAAACGCTTGCCGCGACTGATTGGTGGCGTAACGTGGATTGTACTGTTTGCCGTACTGGCCACGCCCACAATTTCTGAAGGAGTGAATGCCGGAATTGCACCTGCTATTTTTGGTGTGATTTTTGGTGTACTCACCAAAGAGCAACCGCTTATTTGGGCAAATTTGTCTTTAATTTTATTTGTAACAGGACTTGGGTTATTGATTGGCTATTTATGGTCAAATTATAGCGCAAACAAGGACACATCCTCTGTTTAATAAAAATAAAGGTAAAACATGACTGTCGACGCACAACAATTTACGGGTACAGATCAGTATATTGCAACTGAAGGTCTTAAACTGGCAGTAAAAGCAGCGCGCGCTTTGCAAAAGCCGCTGTTGATTAAGGGTGAACCGGGCACTGGTAAAACCTTGCTGGCAGAAGAAGTCGCGCAAAGTTTAGGCATGAAGCTCATTACGTGGCACATCAAATCTACCACGAAGGCACAGCAAGGCCTCTACGAGTATGATGCCGTTTCTCGCTTGCGTGACAGTCAGTTAGGCGATGATCGTGTTTATGATATAAAAAACTATATTAAACCGGGCAAATTATGGGAAGCTTTTCGTAGCGAGGAGCGATGTGTGTTGTTGATTGATGAAATTGACAAAGCCGACATCGAGTTTCCAAATGACCTACTGCACGAACTAGATAAAATGTCTTTCTACGTGTACGAAACTGGTGAAACGATTAGTGCAATTCAACGTCCGATCGTGATTATTACCTCGAATAACGAAAAAGAATTACCCGATGCATTTTTGCGCCGCTGCTTCTTTCATTATATTGAATTTCCAGATGAAGCGACTATGCGCGAAATTATTGATGTGCATTTTCCGCAGATCTCAAATACCTTGGTCAATGAAGCACTTCAGATTTTCTTTAAACTCAGACAAGTGCCTAATTTAAAGAAGCCACCTTCTACCTCAGAACTGATCGACTGGCTCAGCTTGCTTATGGCCGATGATATGCCTGAAGATATCTTACGCAATCATGATCGTACCAAGGCCATACCTCCGTTATATGGCGCATTGATTAAAAATGAACAGGATGTACAGTTACTCGAACGACTAGCATTTATGACACGTCGTTAAGGATGGTGCGCCATGTTCGTTCGATTGTTTTATACGCTACGCAAGTATGGTGTTCCGGTCACAACACGTGAGCTGATTGATCTTAATCAGGCGATTGCTCAAGGCGTTGTCTTTGCGGATCAAGAGGAATTTTATGAATTGGCCAAAACTATTTTGGTCAAAGACGAACGTTTCTTCGATAAATTTGATCGTGCCATTAAAGACTATTTTGATGGTATCGAAACCTATGATCTTGATGAGCTGCTTAAACAGGTTCAAAAACTCCCCAAAGACTGGTTTGATCTAGAACTACTAGAAAAGCATTTATCGTCTGAAGAACGAGAGGCACTTGAAAAGGCAGGCTCGATCGAGGCACTAATGAAAATGCTCGAAGAACGTCTTCAAGAGCAGCATAAGAAGCATCAAGGTGGCAATCGGATGATTGGCACAGGGGGTACTTCACCATTTGGTGCATTTGGCGATCATCCCGAGGGTGTTCGCATTGGTGGGCCGGGGCGAAAAAAATCTGCGGTTAAGGTTTGGGAACAACGCAAATATCAAAATCTGGATGATGAGCAAGTTTTAAGTACTCGGCAAATGCAGCTCGCATTAAGGCGATTACGTAAATTTGCGCGTCAAGGTGCTGCCGAAGAGCTAGATGTCGACAAAACTATTCATGAAACAGCCAAGCAAGGCATTTTAGATGTGCAAATGGTTCCAGAGCGACGCAATCGCATTAAGGTATTGATGTTATTTGATGTTGGTGGCTCGATGGATGCCCATGTGGCGCAATGTGAAAAATTATTTAGCGCTGCAAAGACTGAATTTAAGACACTTGAATACTTTTATTTCCATAATTGTTTATATGATTACGTCTGGAAGGATAATTATCGACGTACCTCAAGTCGCTTAAACACTTGGGACTTGTTGCATACTTATGGCCGTGATTATCGTGTGATCTTTGTTGGTGATGCCAGTATGGCGCCATATGAATTAAGATCGGTTGGTGGCTCGGTAGAATATATGAATGATGAGTCAGGTGAAGTGTGGTTACGCCGTTTGCGTCAGCACTTTGATAAGACTGCGTGGTTAAATCCAGAAGAAGAAGGGTATTGGAAATACACACAAACCATTGCACAGATTGATGAAATTTTTGAGAAGCATATGTATCCCATGACCCTCAAAGGGGTTGAGGACATGACACGTTATTTATCTCGATAATGATTGATGAAGGTGCTTTTATTTATTGATGTTGTGACTAAAACACACGCTTAGCCACCTTCAACGATGTGCTAGGCGCGTGTACGGCTTTAAACTTATAGCCTTAACCCGAGATATATTGCTTAAGCTGTACGATCAACTGACGTTGATCTTCCATAGCAGCCTTGACCAAGTCACCAATTGAAATAAGCCCTTGAAGTTTACCGTTTTCGACCACTGGAAGGTGACGTAAATGTCGGTCTGTCATCAGCTGTAAGCAATCTTCTACACTAAATGATTTATCAACTGTAAAAACTTTTGCAGTCATGATTTCGCTGACCAACGTGTTGTCTGAGGAACGTTCCATCAGCGTGATCTTGCGCATATAATCGCGTTCAGACAATATTCCCGCTACTGCATCATTTTCAACCACAACCAGCGCACCAATGCCTTTGTCTGCCATGAGGGTAATGGCCTCAAGTACTGTTGCGTCCGGTGAAATGGTATACACGGTGTGTTCACGTTTTTCATGTAAAACTTGGGCGACATTGGTCATATTCGGGTCCCTCTGGATGTTTTTGTTGTTCCCATTAAACTTAACTTGAATTAAGCAAAATTCAAATATGGGCTGATCAACAATTATGCAAAAAAATCACTTCCTACAAAAAAACTTATGACGAGATGGATTTACATTACATTCAACTGAGTTTGCGCAAAAAAGAAATGACTCATTTGCGTAGTTGAGAGTTTAAATTTGCACTGCGATGAACTAAACAAGGCAGGCGTTACGTTTAACCGCTTTAAGGTGGGTAATAAAGCGGTTTGAAAATCCTGCGGCTTGATTTTTTTTGGAACATAATTAGGCCAATGCTTTTTGGCATAACGATGAGCTTGTACACCATTTAACCAAAAGGGAAAAATGAAGCTGTCTTCGTCGGATTTAATTGCCCAGCCTTGATGGTAAAGACCCCAAAGTGTACCGCAGTACATCATTGTTTTAAGAATTGAAATTTTGAGAATTAAATCTTTAGAAGCTGGGGGAAGGTGAGTAATGCGTCTCATGATATAAATGTTCTAAAAATGCTTTTGTATTATAAAAAAGAAAGATTTAAGTTTCGTTTAAGTCTTGAATAAAATCGTAATTTTTTTTAACCGGACATTAAAAAACGCCACCTAGGTGACGTTTCATTATGCTTGCATTGTGGCCATCTTTTGCCAGTACTGGGCTTTCATCGAATCACGTTCTACGCGAAAACCTTGATAATAAAGTTCTGCCAAGAACAATGCCGCTTTACCATGGCCGGCACGGGCCGCTTCTTCGAGCTGTGTTACTGCGTCTTGAAAATTCATTTGTGATTGAATTGTGTTGACTGCAGTTGCATATACATGCTCTAACTCATGATGAGAGATTTGCTGAATCATAGTTAAAAACTCCTTATAGTTGTAGTTATGATTACATTTTTAGACTTATCTCAGTCTTGCGAACCAATTTAACAGTTCATTGTTAAACTAATATTACATTTTAGTGGATAAGTCAAACAATAAGTGGGGTAACTTTATTGTATTTCAAGTTTACATGATTAAACAATGAACTGAAATATTTTTTATTAAAATCAATTGAAGAATTATATCAAAGGAGAAAAACATGATAACCACGATTGATGGCTTTAACTTTGGCATCCCTTTTGATCGTAATGACATTATTGCCTTGGCTCAATATCATCGTCAACAGCTTGACGAGGCGGTATTTCACCAAGAAATTCACTTAGGGGACTACTGCTTAGCACAGCGTAAACGCGTGTATGATTATACTCGCCAGCTTGATCCAGAGCTTAAAGCTGAGTTTTATCGTATTTACGATGGAGAGCTGCTTCGTTTGGCCGACGAAGATGATTTGCATCCCGCAGATGCCGAAGGGGGACTAAGTTATTTTGCAATTGGCATTACGCTTTTGTTAATTGCATTTATTTTGTATTTTGCTTTTGTGCGCGCATTAACCAGTTAATGTGCTCAAAAATGCGTTTCATTTCACACGATTACTTGTGAAAAGTCTCAATGAGTCATACACTACTTCAGATTCGAGGTAGGGTATGCTCATATCTAAACAAAACATTTTAAAACTTAAGTCAGAATTTAAAATTGAACGAATCTATAATGCCGTCGTTATTCTGATTATTTCTGCAATTCTTTTCTTTGGTTTTCAGTCTCTTCATAAGCCGATTAAGACTCAATATTATCGTCATATCGTGGCACTTTCGCAGCAGGCCAATAATCCAAAAACGCAAATTATGGCCAAGCGCATATTGCAGCAATCTGAGATTGATTTGGGTGATTATTTAAAATTGATGCATGCGTATCAATTTGAAAAATCTCAAGCGCGTTATTATCCAGCAATTTCTTTAGACGACCCACAATAGACAATTGAGCTATTTTTGTACAGACTTTGCCGAGCTTGATAAGTTGTGCAGATTCTCTTTTAAAAGCGTTTCAATCTGTTCTGAACTGATATCTTGACCTGCCACAATCACGGTAAGGCGGTCGGGGTGAAGGTGACGATGAATGGCGTGCTGAATATCTTCTGCTTTAAGCGCATTCAATGCTTTGGGATATTCTGTCAAATAGTCCGATGGCAACCTGTAAAAGCCAATTGCTCCGAGTTGGGCATTAATACTGGCATTGCTACTAAAGCTCATTGGAAATGCACGTAGCATGCCTATTTTGGTTTCTTGAAGTTGCTTTGAATCAATTGGTGTGTTTACAAAGTTGATTAAGGTTTGATGCGCCACGCGTATGCTTTCAAGAAGTTGTTTTTGCTGAGTGGAATAATTAAGCTGGAAAAGTCCTGAAGATTGGGTGAAGCTAAACGAACTGTATGCGCCGTAGGTATAGCCGCGTTTAACACGTAATTCTTTCATGAGTGCCGAGTTAAAGCCATTGCCTCCGAGCATTTGATTGGCTACTTCAAGCGCCAGAACGTCAGGATCGCTACGTTTCAAGCTTAGGTGCCCCATACTGACATGCGCCTGTGTGGCTGCATAAGGCAGAATTCGGACATCAAATCCCTGTTGCTCAAGTGCATCAGGTAGTGGTGCTGCAAGTTGCCCTTGAGGAAGGCGTTCAAAAATACGTGATGATAATTGCTTGGCTTCTAGTGCATTGAGCTGTCCTGTTATAGCGAGGTTCATATTTTGTGCCACTAAAAATGTATCGCGAAATTGTTTTAATAAGACGGGTGTGAGTTTTTTTGTACTGACTACGGTGCCACTAGTTGGCTCTGCATAGGGATGATAGCCATAAATTGCACGGTACAAGGCAATATTGCTTAAACGTTCCGGATTTTCCTGAAGCTGTTTTTGTCCCACACTGGTATTGCTCAGTATCAAATTGAGTCCCGAAGGCTCAAAGCTTGAATGTTGAATCAGATCAAGCATTAAATCGACAGCCGGATTAAGCTTCTGGGGATCAGACAATACACGTAAGCGAATCACAAACATATCGCGGTAAGCTTGTACGTTCAGCTTCGCTCCTAATTGCTCAAAACGATTTGCAATTTGAGCTGCACTTAAATCGGGTGTTCCGTCATCAAGCAGTTTGGCCGTCATATTCGCAATACCATATAGCCCCTTGCCAAGTGATTCGTCTCTGGCAGAGCCGGTGTTAAAGGTCAATTGAATGTCGACCATTGGCAGCGCTTGCGACTCTACAAATAGTGAGCGAATGCCTTGTGGAGCGGGCAGTTCGACCACATACGGTGCGCTACTGGTCAAATCGTCTGATATGCTTTTTAGGCTTCTGAGCTGTTGAAGTGATTTAAGTTGTCCGCTTTCAGTTTCTGCCATCACATTTGCCGATTCGGTTATTTCGGCGTAGACCGTGGTACATAAAAAACTTGATAGCAGCAGTAATTGAAATGGTTTTAGGCAGAGGACTTTGTTCATGGGTTAATCTGTCTGTGTATCTTTAGAAGCGGGTTGCAAGTACAGTGTGGTCAGGTTGTCTCGAATAAAATAAGCATTTGCAACGCGCTGAATATCTTGTGGCTGAACGCTTTCATAGTGGCTTGGCAGTTCGTCAATCAGACGAAAACTTAATCCGTTCACTTCGAGATTTCCAATCATGTGCGCTTGTCCTGCAATATCGTCTTGGCTAAACACCAACTGTGAAACGAACCTTGATTTTACTCGTTGTAGTTCATTGTTATCTAAAGGCTGAGTTTTAAGTTGGTCTAGCTCTTCTTGAATAGCGTACTGTGCATCACGAAGTGATATGCCAGGCGCAGGCAGTGCGGTAATGGTAAACAAGCTATCGCCACGATTGTATGGTTCATAACTGACATTGATCGATGTTAAAATTTTCTTTTTGCGGATCAGCTCAGTTTGTAAGCGTGAAGAAACACCACCATTGAGTATGGATTGAATAATACTCAACGCATAGGCATCCTGCGGATTTTTAGCGGTGACTAAAGATTTAACATTCCATGCCATATAAAGGTTAGGGACCTGTACACCTAAACTGGATTCCATATGTCGGTAGCCAACACGTTCAAATTCAAGCAAATCGTTACGTGCGGGTAAGGGAGACGATGTGATTGAAGCAAAGTAGGTGTGAACTTGTTTGAGTGTTTGCTCTGCATCTACATCTCCAATAATCACCAATGTTGCATTGTTTGGTGTATACCAAGTCTTATACCAGTCTTTGAGCTGATCAAGCTTGAGATTTTGAAGATTTTTCATATATCCAGCGACAGGCTGTCGATAGGTACTGGTGGGATAGGTAAGCCATTGAAAGCGTTCAAATCCTAAAGCAGTCGGTTTATCTTCAATTCGCTGGCGACGCTCTTCCATCACCACCTGAATTTCGGTATCGAAATCTTGCTGTCTCATGCGCAGATTTTTCATTCGGTCGGCCTCGAGTTCGAGTGCCAATGGTAAATAGGCTTTAGGATACAACTGATAGTAATAGGTGTAATTACTCGCAGTTGCAGCATTGACACGGCCGCCGTAAATTCGGCTTAAGCGAGTGAACTCATTGTCTGGTACTTTGGTGGTGCCTTTAAACATCATGTGCTCTAAAGCATGCGAAATTCCCATAAGATGGCCGGGTTCGTCGGCACTTCCCACACCATACCAGAGTTGTACCACTGCAATCGGGGCACGGTGATCCTCACGGATAATGACTTTCAGACCGTTTGGAAGTGTACTTTCTACAATGCTACGCGATAACTGACTCTCAGCCGCTTGTAGCGTCGTTACTTTACATACAACTAAAACACTTAAACCACACAAAAAGGAATGAACGCCTTTACGTAAAAATGTCTTATATTTCGCTTTTAACACAATCCAATCCGTGACAAGGCGCTTGATCTTGAGTTCTATTGTTGAAAAAACATTTTTTGAAAACAATGTTTTCCTGTTGTGATTTAGTTATGCCGCTTCCTGTGCCAGATATTCACAGGCATGGCGCTGAAACTGTGTTAAACTCTCGCTTTTAACCCGCTGCTTTTCAAGGGAATCGGCATGCAACAGCAATCCAATATGCACAATAAATTCTTGATAGATGCTGATATCGGTGATGACGATGTCACATTACCTAATTTACCAGCAGTTGATGTGCCTATTGTTGAATCTCATACAACAAATTTCACCGCAGCCCCTACACCTGCGGTACAAGAACAAAAAATAGAAACTGAACAGACTGAAGAGACATCAGCAAAAGGTGGTTTTTTCAGTCGAATGAAAGAAGGTTTAACCAAAACCCGTCGGAACCTTGCCGACGGAATGGTAAATATTCTGATTGGTGGTAAAGAAATTGATGATGAGTTGCTCGAAGAGGTTGAAGAGCAATTACTGGTGGCCGATATTGGTGTCGAAGCAACCAAAACCATTATTACCAACTTGACCGAACGAACTGCGCGTGGCGATTTGATTTATTCGCACTCGTTATATAAGGCTTTGCAAGAAGAACTTGTAGCACTGCTTGCACCACGCGTTAAACCGTTGCATATCGATCCGAATAAGGCGCCGTATGTGATTTTAATGGTAGGTGTCAACGGTGTGGGGAAAACCACCACCATCGGTAAACTTGCAAAACGTTTACAGGGCGAAGGAAAGAAAGTCATGCTGGCTGCTGGCGATACTTTCCGTGCTGCTGCCACTGAGCAATTACAAATCTGGGGTGAACGCAACAATATTCCAGTTGTAGCACAAGGCCATGGCGCAGACAGTGCGTCGGTTATTTTCGATGCCTTCGAAAGTGCGCGTGCTAAAGGAATAGATGTTCTGATTGCAGATACGGCTGGACGTTTACACAACAAGAGCAATTTGATGGAAGAGCTCAAAAAAGTAAAACGTGTCATGCAAAAGATTGATGCAACTGCACCGCATGAAATCATGTTAGTGGTTGATGCCGGAACAGGTCAAAATGCGATTAATCAAGTGCAAGAGTTTGATCAGGCCGTTGGATTAACAGGACTGACCATCACGAAGCTGGATGGAACTGCAAAAGGTGGCGTACTTTTCAATATTGCAAGTCGTACTCACGTACCCATTCGCTTTATTGGTGTGGGTGAGAAAATTGACGATTTGCGTCCTTTTTCCGCTAAATCATTTGTTGCAGCGTTATTTGAAACTGAGAAGTAACAAATCGCTTAGTTTGATTTCAAAACTCCACATTATGTGGAGTTTTTGTTTCAATCTGCTTAATAATATAAAACTGTCCTATAAATAAAACGATATGTCGTACATTTAATACTGATTTCAACATATGACCTCGATAAACTTAACTCATTCAAAGACAACTGGCCTGCGTGCCTTAAATCGATAGGACACAAAAAATGGTTTCATTTTTAGACAAAATTAAAGAACGCCGCTCAATCTATGCCATTGGTAAAAATGTTGCCCTAGAGCAACACCAGATCGAAGACATCATTAAAGATGCCGTAAAACATAGCCCGTCTTCATTTAACTCACAGTCATCACGCGTCGTGATTTTATTTGGTGAGTCACACCATCAGTTCTGGAATATCGTACGTGAAACACTGCGTAAAATCGTACCAGCAGATGCGTTTGAAGGGACCAATGCCAAGATTGATAGCTTTGCTGCAGGTTTTGGTACAGCATTGTTTTATGAAGATCAGGCTGTGATTAAAGGGTTACAAGAGCAATTCGCTGCTTACGCTGATAATTTCCCAGTATGGTCTGAACATTCGTCTGCAATTGCACAATTTGCGACATGGACTGCGCTTGCAGACCATAACATTGGCGCATCTTTACAGCACTACAATCCAATTATTGATGAAGAAGTTGCACAAACTTTTGACGTTCCAGCGAACTGGAAGCTTCGTGCACAACTGGTATTTGGTTCAATTGAAGCACCAGCGGGTGAAAAAACATTTATGAATGACGAAGAGCGTTTTAAAACCTTTAACTAATTCATATTGAACATAAAAAAAGAGCATCTTAGATGCTCTTTTTTTATAAAGAGATTTATTGAACTAATCATCAGTTAATTCGCATAAGTGTCATAAAATTGTCATGCTCTCGTTGCATAGTGCCTGCACTGAATCGAAAAAATGATCCAAAAGAAGGTAGGCCATGACATTTAGATTAACTACTGCTGTACTGGGATTGATGCTAAGCAGCTCTGTGTTCGCAGCTGCAACATTGACCACACCAGAAGAAATTGTAATTCTTGCTGTCAATGATCAAGAAGTGAATAGCGGACTATTTCGTGGCACTAAAAATGTGTTTAAAGTCGATTCAGGTGAAAATAGCCTAAGTGTTCGTTATCAAGGCTACTTTGGTCATAATGATGGTGAGCATGACATTTTAAAATCAGGTGTAATTACATTGAAAACACCTGCACTACAAGACAATCAAACCTATCGCCTTGCATTGATCAATGCACCTCAAGAGTTTGAGGCTGCCAAAAAATATGCCGAACAACCGACCATTGGTTTGTATAACAGTGCCAATCAATTGCTTGTTCAGCAAACAGGTGCCAATACACAATCTAAGCCTTGGTTAAGTAGTGGTATTTTTGGTAAAGCCTATGATCTTACGCAAAAAAAGACAACAGCGATTCAGCAGCCTGCACCTGTCTACACAACGGTTCATACAGCAAATACGGCTTCGGTTGCTGCTAATGGCCAGAGTTTAGTTGATGTCTGGAAAAAGTCCTCCAACGCTGAACGTCAAAAATTTATGGCGTGGTTGGCAGAGCAAGCACAGTAAATATATAACTGACTGAATTTTGTTGGAATTAAAGTGCATTTAGAGTAGTTTGAGGGTATGAATTTTTGTGTAAATAGCGCATGCATAACCTCACTATTCGAGAAGCACAACCTGACGACCTAACAACTTTAGTCGAGATCATTAATCAATCGTATCGAGCTGGCGGACAGCGTAGCTGGACCTCAGAGCAAGGGCTGGTACAAGGGCAGCGTATTGATTTCGATCAGTTGAAGCAGCTCTTTTACAAGAGCAACGTAACGCTTTTGGTTGGAGAAATTTTCACTGCAAGCCAGCATAGTCCTGTTAGTGTTGCTTGTCTGGCCTTAAGCTCTAACAAAGATCGGGTTGAAATTGGCACTTATTGCGTAGCACCAGCATATCAAAATTTAGGATTAGGACGACAAGTACTATCTTTGGCTGAAGCCTATGCGCTTCAGAAGTATCCAAATCTGAAAATTTTTGAAATGTATGTACTAGATGTCAGGACTGAGCTTATCGCATTTTATTTGCGTGCAGGCTATATCAAAAGCGGCCATACAGAACCTTATCCGGTTGATGCAGATGTCGGCGTACCATGTGTGCCGATTGAGTTGATTCATCTATATAAATCTATTTAAATTATCCACCCTCCCTAAGCAGGGTGGATAAATAAGTTCTAGGGTATATACCACAGTACGTAGCCCAACAGCATGAGTGGCCAAGAAATTAACGGGCTAAAGAGCAGTTTCCAAAGCCAAAATTTTGGAATAAATCCCACGCCATGAACAAATCCACCGCAAATCCCAAACATGATCAGTGTTAAAGCACCGTGACTATAATTTCCATATTGATCAAGCATGAGATTCGGATAGACCATCATGATTGCGGCCAGTGGTAAAGCCATTAAAAATGAGATCGGTCTAGTCCAGCTTATGAACCGATGATGTAAAGGAGTGGATATATCGACTGACATGATCTAATCCTCATCGAGATTCTGATGATGTTCAATATAAAGTGCCCCTAATACACTGGCAAAACAGGCCATCAATATTCCTAAAATCCATGCAAAGTACCACATAAGCGTTCTCCGTCTTAATACAAATGATGTGAATGAGATTCAACATGTTGATTGGTGATGACGCCCCACATTTTGTAATACGACCACGCGGTATACAGCAAAATGAGTGGTACAAAGATACAGGCTGCAATGGTCATAACGCCCAATGTTTTTTGGCTAGAGACAGCATCCCAAAGCGTTAAACTCGAATTTGGTTGAACACTCGATGGCAGTAAAAAAGGAAAGAGCGCAAAGCCAGCAGTTAGAATGCATCCGATAATACTCAGGCTGGTTCCGGTAAAACTTAAACCTGCTTTATTTATTACGCTGCCACCAGTCGCCAGCAATGCACCTAAAATGGCGATGAGAGGAGCAAGCAATGTGACCGGATAAGTATGGTAGTTATTCATCCAGCCAGGATTTGCAGTGGTCACTACAACTTTTGCAAGAGGATTTAAAGCGGCGTTAGTGTTTATATGGCTTGCGAAGCTGTATCCGTTAATATGACCCATAAACAGCCAAACGCCTGCAACAACAAAACCCATCAGAAAAACGATAGACATATAACGTGTTGCCCGCGCTGCGCGCTTATACAGATCACCCTCTGTACGAAGCATCAGCCATGATCCACCATGTGCACATAGCATAGAGAGGCTAACCACACCACACAGCAGCGCAAATGGATTTAATAAACCAAAAAAGCTACCGCTATATGTGGAGCGTAAGGTATCGTCAAGATTAAATGGAATTCCCAAAAAGAGATTGCCAAATGCAATACCAAAAACTAAAGCAGGTACTGCACCTCCAATACAAAGCGCCCAGTCCCACGCATTACGCCATGTCGTATTTTCGAGCTTAGAACGATAATCGAACCCCACCGGTCTTAAAAAAAGCGCAAATAAGACCAAGAGTAATGCCCAGTATAGACCTGAAAATGCGACAGCGTAGACCATAGGCCAAGCAGCAAATAATGCGCCCCCTGCAGTAATAAACCAGACCTGATTGCCATCCCAATGCGGGGCAATTGTATTGATTGCGCTACGTCTTTCAGTATCCGTTTTACCAACGAAAGGCATAATGGCCATAGCCCCCATATCAAAGCCATCTGTCAGTGCAAATCCGATGAGTAATACGCCAACCAAAACCCACCAAATGATTTTTAATAGTTCGTATTCCATTATGATTTTACCTCACCAGTCGAGAACGTTTGCGGCTGTGGCTGTTCAAAGTGATATTTGCCTGTGTGCAAAGCACTTGGACCTAGTCGTGCAAATTTGATCATTAAATACATCTCAATAATCAGTAAAACGGTATAAAACGTTGCAAGCGCTAGGATTGATCCCCATACATCATGTGAAGTTAAAGTTGAAGCTGATAAATGGGTTGGTAATACTTCACCAATTGTCCAAGGTTGACGGCCGCCTTCTGCGACATACCAGCCTGTTTGTGCAGCAATCCAAGGTAAAGGAAGAGCGAAAAGCGCAAATTTGAGTAGCCAAGGTTTGTTTTCTGCATTGCGTTTTGCAACGGCCCAAGCGGCTAAAATAAACAGCAGCAACATCAGCATGCCTGCTGCAACCATGGCACGAAATGAGAAAAACAAGGCTTTTACATTTGGAATTGAATCTTTAACCGCCATTTTGATTTCGGCTTCAGAGGCATCAACAACATTGGGTGCATATTTTTTCAGTAACAGACCATAACCGAGATCTTTTTGGTTTTTCTCAAAAGAGGTCAATACTTTTAATGAACGTTCGCCAGCGCGCAACTGCTCTAAATCTCGATAAGCATGCATACCATTTCGAATCCGAATTTCATGCTGGCGCATTAAGTCCTGGATGCCGGTCACTTGCTCTGTGGTTGATCGTGTTGCAATCAAACCTAATGCATAAGGTATTTTGATTGCATAATCGGTTCGCATTTCTGTCTGATTTGGAATACCAAAGAGCGTAAAACTTGCTGGAGCCGCTTGAGTTTCCCATTCAGATTCAATTGCAGCAAGTTTGGTTTTTTGTACATCACCTAGTTCATAGCCTGACTCGTCTCCAAGCAATATGACCGACAAAATTGAGGCCATGCCAAAAATGGCAGCAATTGCAAAAGAACGGCGTGCAAAGGGAAGGTCGCGTTTTTTTAGTAAATAATAGCTTGAAATGGCCAGCACAAATACGGCGCCTGTGACATAACCAGCAGACACCGTATGAACAAACTTGACCTGTGCAACAGGGTTGAAAATTAATGCTGAGAAATCGACGAGCTCCATGCGCATTGTTTGATAATTAAATGCTGCACCCACAGGATTTTGCATCCAGCCATTGGCGACTAAAATCCACAATGCTGACATATTGGAACCAATCGCGACGAGCCACGTGACAGCAAGGTGTTGAACTTTAGATAATCTGTCCCACCCAAAGAAAAACAGGCCAATAAAGGTTGATTCAAGGAAAAAAGCCATTAAACCTTCGATTGCCAAAGGTGCGCCAAAAATGTCTCCAACATAATGAGAATAGTATGCCCAATTGGTTCCGAACTGAAACTCCATTGTTAGACCTGTGGTAACACCGAGCGCAAAATTAATCCCGAAAAGTTTTCCCCAAAACTGGGTCATATCCTTATAGATTTGTTTGCCAGAAATCACATAAGTGGTTTCCATAATCGCCAGCAGAAATGCTAGACCAAGCGTCAATGGTACAAATAAAAAATGATACATCGCAGTCATGGCAAACTGGAACCGCGAAAGATCGACAACGCTTTCTGAAATCATCAACGTGTCTCCTTGCTTGAGGATAAACTGCCAGCAATATGCTCAGCAGCGTGATGGTCAAAGTTTTTGGGAGTTGTAGGATGATCAAACCAAATAAGTTTGATTGATATTAGAAGAATTAACTTTAAGATTAATATTAAAGTTAATTCTCGAATTAGCTTTTTATCTAAATTCTGATTTGATTTCATTATTTAATCAAATAGATTGAGTTGTTATTTTTATTATTAAATAAAAAAAATTTAAAATAAATATAATTTAATAATTTATTTTAAAAAATTTAATATTAATATATAAATCAAAAACTTAAATAATAAAAAATTAATTCATATTAAAATAGTTGGAATTATATTTTAATCCTATTTAAATGGTTGGAATTAATATAATTCTGATAAAATTAGTAAGATTAATGAAGTTAATTCTGAGTGAATTAATCAGAATTAACTATATTTGTATGATATTTTAAACCAAGTATTTTGGTTGGATTAAATTGTGGATAAAATTGAATTAAATAGATAAAGATTAAAAAATAAAAAATTAGGAATGAATTGAATACATATTAAAGTATGATGTATTAATCAGAAGAAGTGACTGTCTTGATTAAAAAAGCCCCGAGTGCGAACACTCGAGGCTTTTTTTTATGAGCTATGTTCAGATCGCTCATGGCGTTGTTTAAGTGAAGCAAGCGCATCAATACGATACTGAATCAACATTTCGCCAATTTCCGGCCCCTTAATGTCAGCTGGTAAATCTTGTGCCTTGATTGAGCGGACCACTTGTATCGCCTCATATAAAAATGATGCTTGAGGATAAGGACGATTTTCGAGTCCTAAGCGTCCACGTGCATCACATTCACAGGCTTGTATAAAGGCTTCTACACGTTCAGGTCGACGTAACACATCTAAGCGTTGTAATAAACGCCATAACGTGCCGGGCTTGAGCGACATCGCTTGATGGCATTTTAAGTGTTCTTTACATACTGCAAGCGCAAGCTGTTTGGTTTGTGTTGATACTTTTAATCGATCAGACAATGCCTCGACAGGTGGGATTCCTCGCTCTTCGTGCATGATGTGCCGCGGTAGCATCTCTTTGGGGGTGAGGGCCTTACCTAAATCATGAACCAGTACCGCATAACGCACATCGAGTGAATAGTTCGCTTTACACGCTTGTCTTAAAGACATCAACGTATGAATACCACAGTCAATTTCGGGGTGATATTCTGGCCGCTGCGGTACACCAAACAGCGCATCAATTTCTGGAAAAAGTACTTTGAGTGCATCACAATCGCGTAAAACCTGAAAGTAAACATCTGCGTGCTCTTCCATCAGTGCTCGCGATGTTTCTTTCCAGACACGTTCCGCTGTTAAACATTCAAGTTCACCAGATGCACTGATCCGCTGCATAAGTTGTAAGGTTTCATCGGCAATTTGAAAGCCATATTTTGTATAGCGGGCTGCAAAACGAGCTACACGTAATACTCGTAGAGGATCTTCGACAAATGCCTCGGATACATGACGTAATATCCGGTTATTTAAATCATCTTGGCCACCATAGGGATCATAAACATTTCCAGCATCGTCCATGGCCATGGCATTGATGGTTAAATCCCGACGGATCAGATCGTCTTCTAAGCTGACTTCTGGCGCGGTGAAAAAATTGAAACCATGATAACCCGTTCCCGATTTACGTTCGGTACGGGCGAGTGCGTATTCTTCTTTTGTTTTTGGATGTAGAAAAACGGGGAAATCTTTCCCCACGGGGGTAAAACCTTGATCGAGTAATTGTTGTGGGGTTGCACCCACCACCACGTAATCTTTTTCGTGATAGGAATGACCTAAAAGCTGATCTCGAACGGCGCCGCCGACTAAATACACGTGCATGAAAAAACCTCTGTTCCTTAAGCAATCATGCTACAGAACAGAGGTTTTCACAAGTCACAAAAATGTGCTTTTCAATAAAGCAAAGGCTTATGCTTCACTTTGCTGAATTTCTGCTACAGTCAAGGCGGTCATGTTTAACACTCGACGTGTTGTTGCTGTTGGCGTCAAGATATGTACAGGTTTTGCAGCACCAAGCAAAATTGGGCCAATCGTCACGTTGTTACCAGACGTTGCTTTTAACAGGTTAAACGAAATGTTTGCCGCATCAAGATTTGGCATGATCAACAGGTTTGCAGAACCTTTAAAGCTTGAGCTTGGGAATGCAGAATGACGAATGCTCTCATCAAGTGCTGCATCACCGTGCATTTCGCCTTCAACTTCAAGCTCAGGCGCACGTTCACTGAGTAAACGATGCACTTCACGCATTTTTTGCGCGCTTGGATCATGCTGATTGCTACCAAAGCTTGAATGTGAAAGGAGTGCAACACGTGGTGTAATACCAAAACGACGCACTTCTTCAGCTGCCAGAATAGTCATTTCGACCAGTTGTTCTGCGCTTGGATTGGTATTGACATAAGTATCTGCAATAAACAAGTTACGATCTTCAAGCATCAAGGCATTGAGAGTGAAGAGCGTATTTGAACCTTCTTTAAGCCCAATAATGTTGCTAACAAAGTCTAAATGAATATCGTAGCTACTATAAGTACCGCAAAGCATACCGTCTGCTTTACCAAACTTCACCAGCATCGCTGCAATTAAGGTCGAGCGGCGACGAGCTTCACGTTGAGCATATTCAACAGTCACGCCTTTACGCTGCATAATCTGGTAGTAATCTTTCCAGAACTCTTCATAAAGCGGATTATTTTCTTGGTCAACAATTTCAACGTTTACGCCATTCTCCAAGCGAAGACCCAATTTTTTGATATTGGCTTCAATGACAGCAGTACGACCAACCAAAACAGGGAAGGCAATACCGTCATCCACTGCAATTTGTGCTGTACGTAACACGCGGTAATCTTCACCTTCAGCATATGCGATACGTTTAGGATCGGTTTTTGCCTGAGAGAAAATAGGCTTCATAATAAACGCTGAGTTATATACAAACTCAGACAGTTTTTGGCGATACGCAGAAAAATCTTCGATTGGACGAGTCGCTACGCCAGAATCCATTGCTGCTTTTGCTACGGCAGGTGCAATTTCAAGAATCAAACGTTGATCAAGCGGGCGTGGAATAAGGTAATCACGACCAAAAGATGCTGATTTCTCACCGTAAGTTGCAGCATCGGCTTCAATGTGCGCCATACGCGCAATCGCGTGAACACAAGCAATCTTCATATCTTCATTGATTGTGGTTGCGCCCACATCCAATGCGCCACGGAAAATGTACGGGAAGCACAGTGCGTTGTTTACTTGGTTTGGATAGTCTGAACGACCAGTTGCCATAATGACATCTGGACGCACAGCATGCGCATCTTCAGGTAAAATTTCAGGATCTGGGTTGGCCAAAGCAAAGATGATTGGGTTTTCAGCCATCACCTTCACCATTTCTTTGGTGAGAATACCCGCAGCTGAAAGGCCAAGGAACATATCTGCTCCCGCCATCACTTCGTGAAGTTGAGTGGCAGCAATGTCTTGAACATAACGCTTTTTAGAATCGTCCAAGCCGTCACGAGAAGTTGTGATTAGGCCGCGTGAGTCCGCAACGATGATATTTTCTTTATTTACGCCAATAGCACAAAGTAAATCTAAGCAAGAAAGTGCCGCTGCACCTGCGCCTGATGCCACAATTTTAATGTCTTCAATCTTTTTGTTGACGATTTGAAGTGCATTTAATAGGGCAGAACCGACAATAATACTTGTTCCGTGCTGATCGTCATGAAACACAGGAATGTTCATGCGTTCACGAAGTTTTTTCTCGATATAAAAACATTCTGGCGCTTTGATGTCTTCAAGGTTGATCCCACCAAAAGTAGGTTCTAACGCTGCAACAATATCCACGATTTTGTCTGGATCATTTTCATCAATTTCGATGTCAAATACATCTACACCAGCGAATTTTTTAAATAAAACGCCTTTACCTTCCATCACTGGCTTAGATGCCAAAGGTCCGATATTGCCTAGACCTAAAACAGCAGTACCATTACTGACAACGGCGACCAAGTTACCACGTGCCGTATATTTTGCAGCAGCTGAAGGATCACGTTCAATCTCTAAACATGGAGCCGCAACGCCAGGTGAGTATGCAAGTGCTAAGTCATGCTGATTGACAAGCTGCTTACTCGGCGTAACGCTGATTTTCCCCGGAGTTGGGTTTTCGTGGTAATACAAAGCAGCCTGTTTTAATGATTGATCGTCCATCTGAGTCTCGGTTGTTACAAGTGTTTAACTAGTCAAATACAGGGGGTGTAATGGGCTAAATTCAATCGAATATATCATTAGTTCGATACTTCTCACAGTCAAAAAATATCAAAATTCAATAAAGTTCGCCTTTACCTGTATAGCGAGGTCAGACCACACTGACCAGATTTTTTTTGAAAAAAACCCTGCGTGATCTAACTTATAGATTTTAGCGATTAATAGCGCATCGCTTGTTGAATATGAAGTTGAGGTGATTAGATCACCAAAATGTTAAGCACTAAAGTGATAGTTCAAAATTGATAAAGCAACTACAGGTGCGGTTTCCGTGCGTAGTACACGCTCACCAATACACCAGTTGATGAAGCCTGCTTGATTGGCCGCACTGATTTCAGATTCGCTCAAGCCACCCTCGGGGCCAATCAGTAAAGCCAGTGCCTGATTTGCATGTTGCAAAACGGGGGATTGCTCTTTTTCGGGGGCCAGTACCAATTTGGTCGCTGGAAGTGAATCAGACTGCAACCATTCATGAAGTGCAATGGGTGCTAAAATTTGAGGCACACGATTTAAACCGCATTGTTCACATGCCGCGATTGCTACACTTTGCCAATGATCCAGCTTCTTTTGATCACGATCGTATTTTAGACGCATCTCACAGCGTTCACTGGTAAGAAGTTGAATCTGATCGACTCCTAGTTCAGTGGCTTTCTGAATTGCATAATCCATACGATCGCCTTTACTCATGACCTGCCCAAGCAAGGCTTTAAAGCGTGGGCTACGATCCGTTGCATCAAATGCCTCGACTTGTACAGTGGCATTTTTTTTATTGATTTCAATAAGGCGGACATGATATTCACCGCCCTGACCATTAAAAAAAACAGCCTGATCATTCAATTGTGCGCGCAACACACGAACCCAATGATGAAATACAGACTCGGTTAACAAGAGTTGCGTGTCGACATGAAGATCTGCTTCGATAAAAAAACGGTTCATTGGGATGTGACTCAAAAAAGTTAGTTCAAACCTAAATTAACAACGAGTTGGCGAGTAGGTTCTGTGGTGTTCATGGTGTAAAAATGCAAACTTGGTGCGCCGCCATCGATGAGGCGCTCACAGAGTTTCAGGATCACTTCATGACCAAATGCTCTGATACTGCGGCTATCATCGCCGTATGCTTGTAGTTGTTTGCGAATCCAGCGCGGTATTTCTGCACCAGTACCGTCAGCAAAACGTATCAAATTACTGGCATTGGTAATCGGCATAATTCCCGGAGCGACCGGAATGGTAATGCCTTGCTTTTGAAGGCGATCTAAAAAGTAAAAATACGCATCTGGATTAAAGAAAAACTGTGTAATCGCAGAATTTGCGCCTGCATTGACTTTTTCAGTAAAACGCTGAATATCTTGATCGAATGTTTCTGCCTGAGGATGCATTTCAGGATAGGCAGCAACTTCAATATGAAAATGATCACCAGAATGCTCGCGTATAAATCTAACCAGATCTTGAGCATACGGCAGTTCGCCTAAACCCACCTGACCTGAAGGTAGATCACCACGTAATGCCACAATTTTGTTAATCCCTTGCGCAACATATAAATCAAGCAATTCGGCAATTCTGGCTTTATCATCGCCAATACACGACAAATGTGGTGCAACAGGCGTGCCTTTACCATTGAATTCTTTGATTGCTGCAAGGGTACGCTCACGTGTTGAACCGCCTGCACCATATGTAATCGAAAAAAACTCTGGCTGAAGCTGCTGTAGCTCTTGGTGTACTGTAATTAACTTTTCAGCACCAATGTCTGTTTTAGGTGGGAAAAACTCAAATGAAATTGGAACACGTTTGGTCATCATCAAATCCTTTTAACTCACTGAAACGATACCAGAAAAAAGGGCAGTCCGTTAAACGTCTGCCCTATATTTCTTAGTACTTATAAGCGTCAGACTTGTATGGACCTTCAACTGGTACACCCAGATAGTCGGCCTGAACATTTGTCAGTTGTGTAAGCACACCACCAAAGCCAACCACCATTGCAGCAGCAACTTCTTCGTCAAGTTTCTTCGGTAGTACTTCTACACGAATTTTTGCCGCTTTTTCTTCAGCAGGAAGATCAGCAAATTTTTCTTGGAACAAATGCATTTGACCCAATACTTGGTTTGCAAATGAACCATCCATCACACGTGAAGGGTGACCAGTCGCGTTGCCTAAGTTAACCAGACGGCCTTCAGAAAGCAAGATCAAGTAATCTTGGTCGTTTTCTGTGCGGTAAACTTGGTGAACTTGTGGCTTCACTTCAACCCACTTGTAACCGCGTAAGTAGTTGGTATCAATTTCGGTATCAAAGTGACCGATGTTACATACCACTGCGCCTGCTTTTAAAGTATCAAGCATTGCAGCATCACAAACATGGTAGTTACCAGTTGTGGTTACAATCAAATCGGTGTTTTGAAGAAGATCAAGGTTGATGTCTTCTTTTTTACCCGTTTGAATACCGTTTTTGTACGGTGAAACGACTTCGTAACCGTCCATGCAGGCTTGCATAGCACAAATCGGGTCGACTTCAGTCACACGTACAATCATGCCTTCTTGACGAAGTGATTGAGCAGAACCTTTACCTACATCACCATAGCCAATCACTAATGCACGGCGACCAGATAAAAACATATCGGTTGCACGTTTGATCGCATCGTTTAGAGAGTGGCGGCAACCGTATTTATTGTCATTTTTTGACTTGGTCACAGAATCATTGACGTTGATTGCAGGTACTTTCAGGCTGCCATCTTTCCACATTTCGAGCAGACGCTGAACACCAGTCGTGGTTTCTTCTGTAATCCCGTGAATACGGTCTAAAAGCGCAGGGTAGTTGGTGTGAACAAGTGCAGTTAAGTCACCGCCATCGTCCAGAATCATGTTGGCATCCCATGGTTTGCCGTTCACATTGATCTGCTGTTCAAGACACCAGTTGTATTCTTCTTCCGTCTCGCCTTTCCATGCAAATACAGGAATACCACGCGCCGCAATTGCTGCTGCTGCATGATCTTGTGTCGAGAAAATATTGCATGATGTCCAACGTACTTCTGCACCAAGTTCAACCAAAGTCTCGATAAGTACAGCAGTCTGGATGGTCATGTGAATACAACCCAGAATTTTTGCACCTGCAAGTGGTTTGTCTGCTGCATAACGCTTACGCAAACCAATCAAAGCTGGCATTTCAGCTTCTGCAAGTTTAATTTCTTTACGGCCGTATTCTGCTAAAGAGATGTCAGCAACTTTGTAATCAGTAAATGAAGCATTAACCGCGTTCATCACGATCTCCTATTAAAAAAACAAATATTGATCATTCAGTTCGCGGATGCCGTTGTTGGTCAGTTGGTGCAAGCACTTTCAATTGACCGATCGTCGAGCCTGGCGAATTGATTTTTAGTGCCAATCAATCGTCGCAGCATCCCTCGACTAGTGAAGTATTGTACTTGGAAATCACTATAGTGCCAACGCTGTTTTGTGTATGATTCGCATAAATAAACAGCGAGCTCAATTCGATGGCTTTAAATATTCCTGAATCATTACTTCATCTTGAGGCCAATTGTGGGGTTTTTTCTTTATGGATGCTGTTTCAACATCACGGTATTGAAGTGGATGTTGGCGAAATTGCAAGATTATGTCAGCACGATCCGGAGCAGGGTACTTTTACCATTGCATTGGCAGTGGCACTCGATACGCTTGGCTTTCAGGTGGCTTTTTATACCGATGAAGATCCGCATATCGATGCCAGTGAACGCAAGCTTTATCAGGAAGCACGTACGCGTGATATTGCTATAGAACCTGCAATCTCCTACGAGGCGATTCAAACAGCAATCGAACAGGGCAAAATGGCCATTGTGTCGTATGACACGCTGGATGGAGTAGGAAATCAGTCTTTGGTATATAGTATTGACGATCAAGAGATCTGTTTTTTTGATAGTTTTGACCCAATGCCAAAGCTCGTATTTGAGCATCAGCGCAAGGCCGATGGCATTTGCCGACAAGTGATCCTGATCGATGATCGTCGGGTTCAACTGATGCATTCGGGCAAGTTAAACTAAAATATTCTTTTAAATCGCATTAAAAAAGTGGGCAATATTGCCCACTTTTTTTTATATAACTTAATCGATATCTGGATGTTGTTTAGCAAGTTTGTCGCGTTTTTTTTGCAACTCATCAATTTGCTCATCAATTTGCTCGATTTTTTGTTCAATATTACCGTGATATTGCTCAAGTAACTCTTCCGCTTCATCGCTATCCACTGCCATTGGCGTTGCGCCTTTTAATGGTAAATTGGCCGTTTCTTTCAGATAAATTGCGGTGATAATTCCAAATACACCACAGACCATCAGATAATAAGCTGGAATCATAATATTGTGTGTGGTTTCAACCAAAGTGGCTGTAATGGTTGGCGTCAAACCGGCAATGACAACAGAAATATTAAAGGCAATTGCAAGCGCGCTATAGCGGATTTCGGTTGGAAATAATGCAGGCAGGGTAGATGCCATTACACCAATCAACATATTTAATGACAGCGCTAAAATTAATAAGCCTAAAAAGATCAATAGGGTGTTGTTGGTGTCGAGTAATACAAATGCAGGATAAGCAAACAACACAAGCGCAATACTGCCCGCAAATACAAATGGTCTACGTCCGATTTTATCGCTCAGCATACCCACAAACGGCTGTACAAATAACATACCCACCATAACTGCGATAATGATCAGCACGCCATGATCTTCTGAATAGCCTAAGTTATGCGAAAAGTAGCTAGGCAAGTACGTAAGTAGCATGTAGTAGGTGACATTGGTACAAATAACCAGACCCACGCACACCATTAAACTACGTTTATGCTGACGCAAGATTTGCATAAATCCAATTTTTTTCGGTTTTTTTAATTGGCTTTGAGTTTCAGTATGGGCTTGAAATGTAGGTGTTTCATCTAAGCTATGGCGTAAATACAATCCAATCAGACCCAAAGGCAGCGCAAGATAAAACGGAATTCTCCAGCCCCATTCCATAAAGGCATTTTCGCCTACGGCGAAGCTAATGACTGAAACAACACCTGCACCGACCACAAAACCCAAAATAGAGCCAAAATCTAACCAGCTCCCCATGAAGCCGCGTTTACGATCTGGAGAATACTCGGCCACAAAGATTGCGGCGCCTGCATACTCACCGCCTACGGAAAAGCCCTGCGCAATTTTCACAATTAACAGTAAAATTGGTGCCCATATTCCAATGCTTTCATAAGAGGGAATTAAGCCAATACCAAAAGTACTCACAGACATGATGATAATGGTGATCGCTAAAACTTTTTGCCGGCCATATTTATCGCCTAAACGACCAAAAAAAAGCCCCCCAAGAGGCCTGAAAATAAAAGGAATAGAGAAAGTGGCCAGTGCTGCAATCATTTGAACACTGGGTGAAGCATTTGGAAAAAATACTTTACCTAAGATATAGGCGACGTAGCCGTATACACCAAAATCAAACCATTCGATTGCATTCCCCAGAGCTGCAGCCTTAATGGCTTTTTTGGTCTTGTCGTAGTCGACAATCTCGACATCATCAATACCGAGTGGTGTTGTTGTTTTTCTAGACATGAATCAACGGTTCCTTGTGGTTAAACTCACTTTAACTTTTTAACAAAGTAAAGTGATGTTTAGAGAACATAAGCATAAAATCGAACCAATAATCAGTTTGTTGCGCAATCAAAATGGCAAATTTGGCTGTTTTAACTGTGCTTAAACTAATTAAATATCAATTGATTATAAGTTTAAGACGAACACGCGATCTGATGTGTTGCATGATCATGAACAATCTGTACATGCTGTACGTGTTTTATGTAAAAAAATTTAAATTACTTTGGTATTAAGCAAAATGATAAATATTTATCGTAATTTTTTAGTTTGGCTGTAGGATTCAATCTCATTGAATAATATGTGATATATATCAGGTTTTTGGATATCGCATATTAAAAAAAAGGAATTATGAAGTAAAGCTATTATATTTCTCTAAAAAGACAGTTAGAATTAATAATGACAAAAGTGATGGATTTACTTTTTCAGAACGTATAGGCAGTTACTTTCAATTTTTATATAGCAGCCGATCATGCCATACATAAAAACGGACAACACAATTTTAATGACGCGTCGAAAACGTTATGTTTTTCGAATCTTTGTAATGCGTCAAGTTGGCTCATTGCTGTGCTTCATGTCAATCGCATCGGTTCTGTATTTTTTAAATTATCAATACGAGTTTTATGTGTTATTGGCTTTTAATGCATTAATTTGGCCTTTAACTGCCTATGTAATTGCGATGAATTCCTCAAATGTGGTGCGCTTAACCAATATCAGTTTGATTATTGACGGTGCATTGGGTGGCTTCTGGATCGCAATGATGCAATTGAGTCCTTTTCCCTCGTTGATATTATTGGCAATTTTAATTTCAGATCGATATGCAGCGGGTGGATGGAAGATTCTAAGACCTTCGCTCATCGCACTATTTATTACACTGATTATGGTGTGGGGATTGGCTGGCTTTAAGCTAAATCTCGCGTTGAGCCCCCAAATGGTGTGGTGGTCATTACCATTGGCGACGATCTATTTGATGTCGCTAAGTGTGCTCACCCGTAATCTGGCAATCCAATTAATTGATAAAAACCATGAATATGAGCGTATTGCGTTAATAGATCCCCGACTACAAATTCCCAATCGAAGGTTGTTTGAGCAACGTTTAGCAACGACTTTTGCTCAGACGCAAAATAGTAGCGTGACCGCACATTTACTGCTTCTGGATGTAGATTATTTCAAACACATCAACGATAACTATGGTCACGATGAAGGTGATTACTTTTTAAGTCAGATGTCAGACCTTTTACGACAAATGAGTGGACCTGAAGATACACCGGCTCGGTTTGGTGGGGATGAACTGGCGATTATTGTTATGAATCGATCTGATGAGGATGTTATTCAGTTGGCACAAAACATTCAATCTGCTGTACAGCAGATTAGATTGTCGACAGATTCAGCTTTTTTTACCACAGTCAGTATCGGGATTGCCTCATCTGAGAGTGCACAGTCTGTCTCAGACTGGTTTGGTGTCGCAGATAAGGCGCTATATCTGGTCAAACGACATGGAAGAAACGGTATCCAGTTGTTTTAATCAGATTGCTTGAGTTGATACTCCTCAATTACTTCAAGCGCCGCACGAAACGCTTCTTGTGCTGCTGGTGCGCCGCAATATGGCAATGAGTGCAGCAAGGTTTCCTGAATTTCTTCTACAGTGCATCCATTGTTCAATGCACCGCGAACATGACCTTTGAGTTCAGTGGGAGCTTTGAGTGCTGTCAGCATCGCTAGAGTAATCAATGAGCGGTATTTGCGTGGTAAAACACCGTCACGTTGCCATGTCGAGCCCCATGCATGTTCGTTAATCCAATCCTGCAATGGTGCTGTAAAAGGTACGGTATTGTCTTGGGCACGTTTAACAAAGTGCTCGCCCATGACTTCGGTGCGTACTTTCAGTCCATTGTTATAGTCGTCTCGTGACATTTCGATTTTCCTCTCAATAAAATAAAAGCGTCCGAAGACGCTTTTACCATAATCTATCGATTGAGTTAAATACGATCAAGATCGAAGGTTGCTTCGCCTGTTCGTGGAAGATGAGGATTATCCAGCTCTAAATCTTCCTTAAGTTGCATATCAAACACATCGGTGAGCATGCTGTCGAAGCGTTTTGCATTATAGACAATCAGGCTTTGTGCTTCAGATTCAGTAATAAAACCCTGACTCACCGCATTTGTAATGTGCTCTTCAAAAGTAAGACCTTTAAACTGATCTTTAGATTCAGCTTTTTTAAACTTATGCCAGAGTGGTTCAATTTGCAGGAGCATCTGGAACGTAGACTCAAGTCGACCTGTCACATCATATGGATCTTGTGTATAGAACACATGCTTTTTAAGCTCGGCACGGAAAGGATTTTCTTTAATCATCAAATCCGCTACAGCTTGTTTAAGATCATCACTTGGTTCGGAGAGTGGACGACCAAGCGGGAAGCACACGAATTTGACCAAAGCTGCACCCAGTTTGACC
This sequence comes from Acinetobacter sp. ACZLY 512, assembly GCF_023614015.1. Lineage (NCBI taxonomy): Bacteria > Pseudomonadati > Pseudomonadota > Gammaproteobacteria > Moraxellales > Moraxellaceae > Acinetobacter > Acinetobacter sp. ACZLY 512. Next base: position 32,056 of record NZ_JAKIVI010000001.1, on the reverse strand, counting down.
GGAAAGTTTTCAAATAACCCAAAAAATGCTTCTTGAACGGTATAAAGTGATTTTTCCAGTGCTAATTTTGCATGCAGTTGTTCTGCTTCCGATTTTGTACCATAAGCGTAGTATTTCAAAATCGCACTGGCAATGAAGATATGCGCGTGGATATCGGCCAAACGACCCGAAAGCATTTCTTTACGTTTAATATCACCTGCCAGTAGTCCCAAAGACATATCCGCAGTCAGTGCAAGATTGGCGCTAAAGCGATTGATGATCTTGTAATAAGGCTGGGTAAAGTCATCCGAAATGACGGGTGAATCGCTTGATCCCCCGGTAAACCCATAAGCAAATGAGCGCGCCCCACGATTAAAGGTATATCCAAGATGCTTAAACAAAATCTCATGAAACTGCTTGATCGCAGATTGCTTGTCGTTCGATTGAAGCAGTTGTAGTTCATCAAACAAGTAGGGATGACAGCGCATCGAACCCTGCCCAAAGATCATCAAGGAGCGGGTAAGAATATTGGCGCCTTCAACTGTAATTGCAACTGGAATGGCTTGATAAGACAGAGCCAAAAAGTTACGTGGTCCAAGCTGAATCGCACGTCCGCCGACAACATCCATACCATGGTTGATAACTTTACGCATAGTTTCAGTGGCGTAATATTTCGCCATGGCGGTCATGACAGCAGGTTTGCCGCCTTCATTTAGACCACAGGTCACAAAGTAGCGAAATGCCTCAAGCATATACGTATCGCTGGCAATATCACTGGTGGCTTCTTGTACACCTTCAAACTTACCTACAGAGAGTTTGAACTGTTCGCGTACTTTAGCAAATGCACCCACCGTCAAATAGCTCATTTCGCCTGCAGACGTTGCAAGTGCAGGAAGTGAAATACCACGGCCAACACCGAGACACTCCATGAGCATACGCCAGCCACGCCCAGCATTTTTAGGGCCACCGATAATCCAGTCGATTGGAATAAAAACATCACGGCCTTCTACAGTACCATTCATAAATGGCGAGCCAGGATAGTGCCGCGCACCAATCTGAATTCCGTGATGTGTGGCAGGAATTAAGGCACAGGTAATGCCATATTCATTTTTAGACGTATCGCCAAGCAATCCATCCGGATCATAAAGTTTAAATGCCAGACCCACCACAGTCGCAACTGGTGCGAGGGTAATCCAACGTTTAGAGAAATTCATACGTAAGCCAAGAACTTCCTGACCTTCGTATTCGCCGTAACACACTACACCTGTGTCGGGAATTGCACCAGCATCTGAACCGGCCTCTGGACTTGTTAGACCAAAACATGGAATTTCTGTACCAGCAGCCAAACCCGGCAAGTAGCGTTGCTTTTGTTCGTCTGTGCCGTAGTGCATCAAAAGCTCACCTGGTCCCAATGAGTTTGGCACCATACAACTTACAGCAGCGGTGAGGGAGCGAGAAGCAATTTTACTCATGATGCGGCTTTGCGCAAATGAACTAAATTCTTTACCGCCGTAAGATTTAGGAATAATTAAACTTAAAAAACCTTTATCTTTAATGAATTGCCATACATGCTCGGGTAAATCTTTACCTTTATGATGAATTTCCCATTCATCTAACATGCTACAAAGCTGTTCAACTTCAGTGTCCAGATAGGCTTGCTCTTCTTCAGATAATTGTGGAAAAGTATAGGCATTGAATGTATTCCAATCAGGTGCGCCTGTAAAAAGTTCTTTTTCCCACCAGCTGGTGCCTGCTTCAAGCGCTTCTTGTTCTGTTGTGCTGATGCTTGGCATTGAGTTGGCTAGAGTTTTATAGGCAGGTTTAGTGATCAGACCAAAGCGTAATGGATCGACCAGCAAGATGACGCTGAGCAGAATAAGTGGAATACCTAACAAGAGTGACCATGCAGTAAATACAAAAGCACAGGCCAAGGCCACAATAATGGTCACAATACTTCCGACACTTCTGGAAATGCTGAAATAAAATACAGCCCAAACAGTGAAGATTTGTACCAGTAGAGCAACGATAAACAGGAAAAAAGTCATACTTACTCCTTGGGTTGTTGCATTTAGAATTAAAATTAATGCGCTAACAGGTAACTAAAACAGGAACTTCTTTATTTGAATCAATGACGCGATTTGTCGTTTTTAGGGGCAATCTGATTAATCATGAATTAATTTTGTATTTCCCTTTATATTGATCAAGATAAACAAGTTATTTTTGTACTTTCAATGACTATTGTATATTAAAATGTAAAAAATGTGAGCTATGTTGTTGATTTGTCACAAAACGTTAAACTAATTTGGCGTTTTTTCAACAAAAAAAGCCTCTCAAAGTGAGAGGCTTTTTTCGACTTTGAAGCTAAACTAAATTTAGGCTTCGATAGTTTGTACATTAATTTTTTTGGCTGGATCTGCTTTACGACGAACAGCAGGGACTGGCTCACCATGATACTGACGATCTGCAAAGTAGCTTGAACGTACCATTGGTGCCGACCAGATATTACGAAAACCGAGTTTACGACCATGCTCTGCATAGCGCTCAAACTCTTCTGGGCTAACAAATCGATCGATCGGTGCGTGCTGTTTAGAGGGTTGTAGATATTGCCCGATCGTGACGTAATCGACATCATGCGCACGCAGATCATCAAGTAGAGCAATCACTTCTTCTTCAGTTTCGCCAATCCCCACCATCAAGCCACATTTGGTTGGAATATCTGGGCAATATTCTTTAAACATCTTAAGTAATGTTAAAGAATGCTGATAATCAGAACCTGGACGCATTGCTTTGTATAAGCGTGGAACCGTTTCGATATTATGGTTAAACACATCTGGCGGACATTCAGTCATGATTCGAAGCGCAATATCCATACGACCACGGAAATCTGGTACCAGAATTTCAAGTAAGGTGGTCGGGCTTAATGCGCGCGCTTCTTTAATACAGTCGACAAAGTGCTGTGCACCGCCGTCTAGAAGATCATCACGGTCAACAGAGGTAATCACCGCGTATTTAAGCTTTAAATTGGCAATGGTTTCTGCCATGTGGCGAGGTTCATCTGCATCTAGTGCATTTGGTCGACCGTGTGCAACATCACAAAACGGACAGCGGCGCGTACAGATATCGCCCATGATCATGAAGGTTGCTGTGCCACCACCAAAACATTCAGGCAGATTCGGACAAGCAGCTTCTTCACATACCGTGTGAAGTTTTTGTGCACGTAAAGTGGTCTTAATTCGTTGCACCTCTTCTGGTGCCGTCATTTTGACGCGAATCCAGTCTGGCTTGCGCGGTACTTCAACCGTAGGAACAACTTTTACAGGAATTCGGGCTACTTTTTCCGCACCACGTAGTTTTACACCCTGTTCAGGTTTACGGTTTTCAGACATAGTTAACAATTCCAATGTTATTCGCGAGAATTTTAATTGACATTATTATAACGGACTTAGTCTAAAATGGGGCAAATTCATTATTCATATAAAAAATGTCGTTATTGCATAATATAGGCTTGAGAAATACATTATTGGGCAGCATAGTGCCCCTATTTATTATAAAATGTTTCAACTGATCGGATTGAAGGAGCTTTAAATGCCACGTAAGAAAGAGGTCGTTAATGGGAATTTCATCAGATATGATGCGTTAGTTCTCGGTTCAGGACCTGCGGGCGAAGGCGCGGCAATGAAGCTTGCAAAAGCAGGTAAGCGTGTTGCAATTGTAGATATTCGTGAACAGATGGGTGGAAACTGTACCCATGTCGGAACGATTCCGAGTAAGGCATTGCGTCAGACAGTATCAAGTATTATTCGTTATCAACGTGATCCAATGTTTCAAAAAGTGGGTGAATGGAAAAAATTCACCATGAAACAGGTACTCAGTAATGCCCATCGCGTGATTCAGCAACAAGTATCTACACATACTCGTTTTTACGATCGAAACAATATTGATGTGTTCAATGGTCGTGCATACATTCAAGATCAAAATACGGTGTTGGTGTTTACGCCTGAAGGAATCAAAGAAACCATTATTTTTGATCAACTTGTGATTGCGACCGGTAGCCGTCCTTATCAACCCAAAGGTCTAGACTTTAATCATAAACGTGTGTTTGATTCAGACAAGATTCTAGATCTCGACTACACCATTCATAAAATTATTATCTACGGCGCAGGCGTAATTGGCTGTGAATATGCATCAATTTTTATTGGTTTGAATCACAAAGTCGATTTGATTAACACGCAACATAAGCTTCTGAGCTATCTCGATGATGAAATTGCCGATGCATTGTCATATCACTTACGTGAACAAGGCGTGCTGATTCGTCATAATGAACAAATTGATTATCTGGAAACGCACGATGATTATGTGGTGTTACATTTACAAAGTGGTAAAAAAATCAAAGCCGATGCGATTTTGTGGTGTAACGGACGCTCAGGTAATACCGATGGTTTGGGCTTAGAAAATGTTGGCCTGAAACCAAATGGCCGTGGCCAGCTGGCAGTGAACGAGAAATATCAGACTGAAGTTGAAAATATCTATGCCGCGGGCGATGTCGTAGGTTGGCCATCTCTAGCATCAGCAGCTTATGACCAAGGGCGCTGTGCCGGTGCAAATATGAGTGGCGAAGAAAACGTAAAACCTGTAACCGATATTCCAACTGGTATTTATACCATTCCAGAAATTTCGTGTTTTGGTAAAACTGAGCAAGAGCTGACAGAAGAAAAAATTCCTTACGAAGTAGGACAATCATCGTTTCGTCATTTGGCGCGCGCACAAATTACGGGTGATACTGTGGGCGAGCTTAAAATCTTGTTCCACCGCGATAGCTTGGAAATTTTAGGGATTCATTGTTTTGGTAATAATGCGTCTGAAATTATTCACATTGGTCAGGCTGTAATGCAAAGTCCAAATAATACATTAAAGTATTTTATGGAAACGACCTTTAACTATCCGACCATGGCTGAAGCCTACCGTGTTGCAGCATTGAATGGTCTAAATCGTTTATTTTAAGATTTAAACTTGAGTATGATGTAGCTAAAAATGAAGCCCGTCGTTTGACGGGCTTTTGCGTTGATAAGTTGAACATTATTTTTGTTTTTTATTTTTATTAGATCAAAAAAATTTGATACTTTTATGACAATTAGAACGGACGACCACCAGCCAGACTAATACGTTTTAATAAGCGTCGCTGCTCTGAAGGAAAGGGCTCACGCGCATGTAAGGTAACTTGATTGTCCCAAAACACGATATCTCCGACTTCCCAATCATGCGTATAGCGAAATTCAGGTTGAGCCAAATGTTCTCGTAAGTGTGCAATTAATTCTGCCCCGGCAATATCATTGTAATTTACCAGTTCAACTTCATTTTTTGCACTGAGCCAAAGAGCTGATCTGCCAGATTCTGCATGTGTCCGAATCAGTGGGTGAGGATAAGCATGACCCACGACAGGCTGATCATCAAAACGATACAATGGAGTATGCCCATTAGCTTTTGAACCGTTGTTGCTTTGAGCGCGTACAAATGGATTGTAAGTAATCAATTGCAGTGAACGAATATGTTGTTTGAGATCGTCGTCGAGTGCTTCATAGGCTGCAATGGTATTGATCCATGATGTTTTTCCACCCGCTTTGGGTAATTCAATTGCATACAGCAATGAACCAAAAGAGGGTAGAGGTGTCCATTGGTGATCGGCATGGGGTGCCAGTTCGCCGTGCCCTGTATAGTCGCCTTGCCCCACGGCATTAGATACGGGTACAACGTCGGGTGGTACGCCTGTTTCCAGATCATATCCCAAGACGGGATTGTCTTTGCTTGGCCGGAAAATTGAGCCAAAATAACTGGCAAATGCTAAAAACTGTAAATCATCGAGTTGCTGTTTTTTAAAAATAAGTACCAGATGCTGGGCCAAAGCCTGTTTTAACTTAAAGATGGTTTCGCCAGTTTGCGCTTTTTTTGCATCGAGTCCAGTCACAATAGCACCCAAAGCAGCATGCTCAAGTGGTTGAATCTGAATTTCTTCACTAGGTTGAAGATGTTTAGGTTCATGCCAGCGCGGCGCATTATGGATCGCTTGTGAGAGTGGTGTGAGACTGCTCATGTAAATCTACTCGTATTCTAATTTGGCTGGTTTTGAGCATATGAAATCCCATGCAAACAATGAAATGATAAAAAGTGCATAGATTATGAAAAGCTGGAATCTTAGTGCAGTCTCTTGTTTTTTTATCTATTTATTATTATCAGATAACAATAGTCACACTCGGCACTCTTTCTTTTTAATCTCGCTTATGTGAAAAAAAAGCAACCGAAGTTGCTTTTAATTTGTATTTAAAACAGCTTAATCTTGCATTTAGAAGCGATAACCGACACCGACATAAGTAATGATTGGATCAATATCGATTTTTGTTTTTGAGTTGATTAGCTCTGCGCCAGTATTACCATCGGTAACCGTAATTTTTGCTTCACTGTTAAGTTTGGCATAAGACACAGAACCCACTGCGAACCAGCTATCATTAAAGTCGTAGGTCGCACCCACTGTGGCAATCGGTGCGAATGCATCAGCTGCATCTACTTTTACCACTGGATTGGCGCTTGATGTTTTTTTATCTAATGCTGCGCCCGCTTTGTTGTCCTGAATATTCCGGATCATATTACCTGCGGTGATCAGATCAGATTCAATCCCAGGGTTTAGCTTAATGTCATTAAAATAGGCATACATCACGCCCACTCCCACATAGGGTCTGAATTTATTTACACCAGATTTACCAAACTGGTACTGTAGTTCTGCTGCAGGTAACCATGCTCGTACAGATGAAGCACGCTTTCCTTGAGATAAATCTGTAATTTTGATGTCTTGTTTTAGTGGGATATTACCACCTGCTGAACCAATAATATTACCCAAGGCATTACCCAGCAACGAACCGTCTTTTAGGGGAGTGGCAGCGCCAGAGAGGGGTGCATAAATTGTACCTTTACCTAAAATATCGACCTTAGGCGGGATACCACCTTTAATCTCAAGCGATAAATTATCGGTAAAATTATAGTTAAACAGTAGGCCAAGAGTATCGACATCATCGGCTTCAAGGCCTGAATTTGGTGCTTCCCATTGTGACAAGCCGTTGATGGTTGCAGTACCAGATAATGCCGCAGGTAAGGTATTACCTCCAAGTAAGCCCTTATAGCCTGAATTAAGTAGGGTATACCATGCCTTACCCGAAACAGTGCTTTGGTCAATGGCATTGAGTACGCTATCCGTCGAGACATCACCTACTTTAGACTGTGTACCTTCGGCAATTGGGGTATTGATTCTAACGGGGTTGGCTTTCCCTTGTGGCATGGCATGTAACCAGCCCGCAGAAACGGAAAAGCGTTTAAATCCATCGCCATCTTTTAAGCTAAAGTAAGGTGAGGCAGCATGGCTATGCGCAGAAATGAATAAGAGGCTTGTCATTAAGCCAGCAAAAGATTTGTTCATCTGAAGGGACTCCATGTCCAGTTTTTGTGATCATTTTTCTAAAAAACATCTTAAATGTTAAAACGAGCAGATCCTGTAAAATAAAATATTTCATATGTAGCAAAAAAGAAATGAAGTTTGGAATTATGAAGGAAATATGAATGAACGCTAAAGTCAATAAAAAAGGCCATCTTGATGGCCTTTTAAACACGCAAATTTTAAGTTTTACATAAAACGAGACAAATCTTCTTCAGGACGAGCAGTGAGCACTTCGAGTCCGGTTTCAGTCACCAAAATCGTGTGTTCAAACTGTGCAGAGAGCTTGTGGTCTTTGGTGACCACAGTCCATTTGTCGCCAAGCAATTTGGTTTGCCAAACACCAGCGTTGACCATTGGCTCAATGGTAAAAGTCATGCCTGCTTCGAGTTGCATGCCGGTGCCTTTCTGACCGTAGTGTAAAACTTGTGGCTCATCATGGAATACAGTCCCGATACCATGACCACAATATTCACGCACCACACTGAAACGCTCAGATTCGACATACTTTTGAATGGCATGACCAATGTCGCCAATAAATGAGCCGGCACGAACCGTTTGCATGCCGCGGTACATGGCTTCTTGTGCCACATTGCATAAACGATTTGCTAGAATTGAAGTTTCTCCACCTACCACATACATCATGTTGGTGTCGCCATGGTAACCATCTTTAATCACAGTTACGTCGATATTTAAAATATCGCCTTTTTTGAGAATCTTTTCAGCAGATGGAATCCCGTGACACACCACGTGGTTAACAGAGGTACAAATGGTGTGCTGAAACGCTGGACGACCTGGCGCTGCGCCATAGCCCAGACATGCCGGAATGGCCTGTTGAACATTGACGATATGATCATGACAGATTCGATCCAGCTCAAGCGTGCTCACGCCTGGCTGAATATACGGTTTAATCATGTCAAGAACTTCAGCCGCCAGTCGTCCTGCGATACGCATTTTTTCAATTTCTTCAGGAGTTTTAATCAGTCGACTTGGAGCCGTGTGCGTACTATTCATGATACTTAAAAACTTTTGGTAATTTCAAAGCAGTTATGGTATAAATACCCGCCCATTTTATCAAATGCTTTTCGTGAATATATTTTATGAATTGCGTAGATGAAATAGGAAAAAATCCGCACATATGTCGTCACATTACTCTGGGTGCCTAGCAATAGGTGGAGAATGCGGACATATGGAGGCCTAACCCAACTTTAAGGTAAAGAAAATGGCAGATTACAACGTAAGCATGCGCGACCTTCTTCAAGCAGGCGCGCACTTTGGTCACCAAACTCGTTTCTGGAACCCAAAAATGCGTCAATACATTTTTGGCGCACGCAACAAAATTCACATCATCAACCTTGAGCACACTGTTCCTGCGTTAAATGATGCTTTGAACTTCGCTAACCAATTAGCAAGCAAAAAGAACAAAGTTTTGTTCGTTGGTACTAAACGTGCTGCTTCTAACATCATCCGTGAACAAGCTCAACGCGCTGGTCAACCATATGTAGATCACCGTTGGTTAGGTGGTATGTTGACGAACTGGAAAACACTTCGCCAATCTATCAGCCGTTTGAAAGATCTTCAAACTCAATCTCAAGATGGTACTTTTGCTAAGCTGACTAAGCGTGAAGCATTAGAGCGTAGCCGTGAGATGGAGAAACTTGAGCGTTCTTTAGGCGGTGTTAAAAACATGGGTGGTTTACCTGACGCATTATTTGTAATCGACGTTGATCACGAAGCGATTGCAATTAAAGAAGCTAAAAACCTTGGTATTCCTGTAATTGGTATCGTTGATACAAACTCTAACCCAGACAACGTAGACTACGTTATCCCGGGTAACGATGATGCGATTCGTGCAGTAACTTTATATGCTTCAGCTATGGCTGATGCAATTCTTGCTGGTAAAGAATACGCGCAATCTCAAGCGAATGCTCAAGCTAAAGGCGAAGAAGCAGCAGCTGCTTCTGAGGCTTAATGCGTTTGACGCCTGATTGTCATTTTTGCGACATGTAAGGGTGGCAAATTAAGCGTCGAAAAAAAGCAAACGGCCCAGAGTTTCCTTGGGCCGTTTTTGTTCAAAGATTTACTTTTTCTACCTATTTAGGAGAACAACATGACTGCAATTTCTGCAAGCATGGTAAAAGAATTACGTGACCGTACTGGTCTTGCAATGATGGAATGCAAAAAAGCATTAACAGAAGCGAATGGCGATATCGAGCTTGCGATTGATAACCTTCGTAAATCTGGTCAAGCAAAAGCAGCGAAAAAAGCAGGTAACATTGCAGCTGATGGCGCGATCACAATCGTTCAAGACGGTAACAAAGCAGCATTGGTAGAAGTAAACTGTCAAACTGACTTCGTTGCAAAAGACGAAAACTTCTCTAACTTCTCTAATGCGGTTGCAAAAGCAATTCTTGCTTCAGGTGTAACTGAAGCTGAAAAAATTGCTGAACTTAAATTGGAAGACGGTCAATCAGTTGAAGAAGCGCGTATTGCTCTTGTTCAAAAAATTGGTGAAAACATCCAAGTTCGTCGTGCGAAAATTGTTGAAGGTCAAAACCTTGCAGTTTACAAACACGGTCTTCGTATCGGTGTTGTTGTATCATTTACAGGTAGCGCAGAAACTGGTAAAGGTATTGCAATGCACGTTGCAGCGTTCAATCCAGTTGCGGTAAGTGCTGATGCAGTACCAGCAGATCTAGTTGCAAAAGAGAAAGAAATTGCTGAAGCAAAAGCAATTGAATCTGGCAAACCTGCAAATATCGTAGAAAAAATGGTATCTGGTTCAGTAGATAAATACTTGAACGAAGTTGCACTTGATCGTCAAATGTATGTAATCGACAATGACAAGAAAGTTGCTGATGTACTTAAAGCAACTGAAACGACTATTGTTGAATTTGTACGTTTCGAAGTGGGTGAAGGTATTGAGAAAAAAGCAGAAATGAGCTTCGCTGAAGAAGTTGCTGCTGCTCAAGCCGCTGCAAAATAATTACTTATTTTGTAAAAAAAAGCCCCTAAATTAGGGGCTTTTTTTTAGACAAAAATGGATATTTCAAAAATGAAAAAAATAAATACCTACATCGTTGTGGCTGTTATCGCCTTTTTGCTGGTGTATTTTTTTGTTTTAAACCAACGTGAGCCTCATGTTGCATCACAAATTCAAACATCGCAAGTCACTACTCAAGATTTTAACAACGATGCAATCAAATTGGCTTTCGAGCAGAAAAAAAGCAATGTTCAGGTACAAGGAGCAGGGCAGGTCAAAGCCGTTTTGCCTGACGATAATCAAGGGTCACGGCACCAGAAATTTATCTTAAGATTGGAAAATGGACAAACGGTACTTATTGCACATAACATCGACTTATCGCCGCGTTTACAGGGCTTGCAAAAAGGTGATCGTGTAGAGTTTTATGGTGAATATGAGTACACGCCAAAAGGCGGTGTTATACACTGGACGCATCGTGACCCGAAAGGCAGGCACTTAAATGGCTGGCTAAAATTTAATGGAAGCATCTATCAGTAATGAAGAGATGCTTCCAGCGAAACATTTAAGTCATTCATTAAATGCCGAGAGTGTGTGTTGATTTAATTGTTGTTTACTTTTCCAGCTGGGTAAAATTTTAGCCAAGTAGGCATCCATGCACCAGAGCGGACCAATCAACAGAAATTGTACATCTTTTAAAAAGGAAGGTTTTTTGCCTTCAACCTTATGGCCGTAGAATTGCCCAATCCATGCCACAATAAAAACACCAACATAAAACCCCATGCCAACAGGCAATACATAGATCAGCCATGCCATGACAGCAACCAGAGCCGCCATTGCCACGGCAAGGACTAAGTCTAGTCGAGCATAAAATATCAGTGAAAGTACAATCAGGAGTGCGGTCAGTAATGCACTAAAATGGTAAATCAAACCAATAATTGAAAACAAAATTGCAGGTACGCACACCCAATGAATTTTTTTATTGGTTTGGTTTTGATGGCTTTGGCTGTATTCGTCAAACCATTCCGTAATGGTTTTCATGTGGATCATCCTTGTTTTATTTATTCCTTTATTTAACGAATATAAAACACAATATGCATGCGGTCAAAACAGATTTTTGACTCGGGCGGACAAATCTAAAAAATGTAAAATTCATCGCCAAAAACGTTTAAAACAATTGGAAAAACCATTTTGAGCAAAAGTGACCTTAAAACTTTCTCGAATTTGCCTTATAAGCTCGCGTTAAACCGCATCTTTAAACATTTTTGCTACTAGGGTAGCTTTGGAGGGGTTTTGTTGTATAGCACGCGAATCAGAGCAAATTAAGACCAAGCTACAATTTGGTTAGTTTTTGTGTTTAAAAAGTGATCGTTTCGTAAAATTGCATTGTGAACCACGGCTAATCATTTTAACTTAAACATTCACACATCAGAACAAGAATGTATCGAACAAAAATAAAGAAACCACCGAATGGTGGCCTCTTTATTGCAAAAGTGAAGGAGCTAAAGCTTATGAATTTGGACCATCAACACGCTCAATACTTACTTTGCCTGTACCCGCATTCGCGAGTCCAATGCGTTTAGCTGCTGCGTAAGATAAATCTACGACTCGATTGCCATGAAATGGACCTCGATCGTTGACTTTAACCACGACACTTTTGCCGTTGTCTTTATTGGTCACGCGAATGTAGCAATTCAGCGGCAGACTACGGTGTGCTGCAGTAAGCTCATTCATGTCAAAAGTTTCACCGTTAGCCGTTTTACGACCATGAAACTGACGACCATACCAAGATGCGATACCAGTCTGGCTAAATTTACGAACAGTGTTCGATGCTACAGAATTTAATTTTTCAATCACTGAAGGCTCTTCTTCAGGGATCTCGATTTTAGCCGCGATAGTTTGACGACGGATTTTGTCACCCGAACTTTCGGTGATTGAAAGACTATTTAAATTAGAGAAATGGGAATTGAAGTTGTTCTGCGAATCTTTATTCAAGACGCGAGCAGCCAAACTTGAACCGTCTGCATCGCCATTAAGAGATGATGCGGGAACCATTTCTGCTTGTGACTGGATAACTGCCAGTCCAATACTGAGTGCTAAAGCGTACTTTAACGTTAACTGCATTACTTAAACTCCTAGAGACAATTCACAAGGCTTAGCAAGTAGCCAAAATAATGTGAACAGCCTAATTTATTCACTTTTGCAATTGCTTTATGGAGGGGGATGATATTCATCGGCTTTGCAGAGTGTCTAGTGTTTGAAGTAAAAAAGTTACAAAAAGGACAAAATCTCACAAAAAATGAGCAAAAAATAACCTAAATTGTAACATTAAGTTTAAAATGGCTATTTAGTGCTCTTTTTAACAAAAATATTTATTGACTTTTATATATTTTTAAAAAATTCCATCATCTACTGGCGACTTCGGTACCCAATAACCAAACCGCTGTGGCATACATTCTGCTGCGGTTATAGGTCGTAATGACTTGAAAATTTGGATAGGTAATATAGTACATAGGACCATAATTTTCTTGTAATTGTATAACGTTGACCAAGTCAAGATCATCGATTTTCACAATCGGATTTAGCGGCGTAACACCTTGCGTTTTGAGTGCGCCATAAGGGGTAGGCTGGGTCAGATCCTTTGCAATAATTGTATCTGGCGTATTACCTGTATAACGTGCGGCAAATCCAATAGGTTGATTTCGTTGCCAGCCATTTTGAGCAAGGTAATTTGCAATTGATGCAATTGCATCTTCAGCAGAATTGCGTAGGTCAATATGTCCGCTTGCATCGTAATCAACACCAAACTTGGTAATGTTGCTTGGCATAAATTGAGGATAACCAATTGCACCCGCATAAGAACCCAAGATACTGTTGGTTGGGTAGCCTTCTTTATATGTCCAAGCGATCAAAGCACCTAATTCATCACTAAAATAATCTGCTCGGCGAGGGTAACCAAAAGCTAGAGTCGCAAGTGCGTCACGCGTGATAAACGAGCCTTTGTTTGCGCCATAGCCTGTTTCGACCCCTAAGATACCTAAGATAATCGATTGCGGCACACCAAATTGCTGTTCTGCGCGGTTTAAAACATCTGCATACTGATTTTTAAAACGCACGCCACGCTGAATAGTACCTTCGCTCAAAAACATGGCTTTATAGTCATACCATGGCTTACTTTCACCAGGACGTGTCATGATGTTTAAAATATTGGGAAGATTTTTGGCGCCTGACATCGCATTGTCGACTTGCTCTGCAGTCAGACCATAAGTGGCCATGGTTTTTTGCTTAAAGCTTGGATAATTTGGATCAGTGATAAAGTCGTTCGCCTGAGAGCAGCTGGCAGTAAGAAAAAAACTGCCGAGAAGTAAAAAACGTCTAAATGGTTGCTTCACTACCATGTTCAACATAGTATTATAAATTCCTGAATTAAAATAAAAAAATATAATTATCGATGGGTGTGGATCGACATAACCAGTCCAAAAGTCGCCATCAGGGTAATAATTGCGGTGCCGCCATAGCTCATAAACGGAAGCGGTACACCCACTACGGGTAAAATACCACTAACCATGCCAGCATTTACAAATACATAAACAAAAAAGGACAAACCTAACGACCCTGCAACAAGGCGGCCGTAGTTATGAAAGCACTGTAATCCAATTTGGAATGTTCTAAAAATAATTGCAAAATACAGCAGCACTAAAATGGTGACACCAATCAAACCAAATTCTTCGGAGTAGGCTGCAATAATAAAATCGGTATGACCCTCAGGTAAAAAGTGTAAATGTGATTGTGTACCTTCTAAAAAGCCTTTACCTGAAAATCCACCTGAACCAATAGCTGTTTTTGATTGAATAATATTCCAGCCTGTACCGAGTGCATCTGCCTCGGGGTTCAAGAGTGTGAGTACACGTTGTCGCTGATAATCATGTAATAAAAATTCCCACGCAATTGGGATTAAAAGTCCTGCGCCAGCAACAGCAGCACCAATGAGTTTCCAAGAGAGCCCGCTTAAAAACAACACAAATAACCCACTGGCCAATACCAGTAAAGATGTACCCAAGTCAGGTTGTTCTGCAATTAAAAGAAATGGAATTCCAACCAAAAGCATGGTGATCATGACATTGGGAACGCTCGGCGGAAGCGGTTTACGCGATAAAAACCACGCCACCATCATTGGCATACCGATTTTCATGAACTCACTGGGTTGTACACTTCCGAAACCGGGAATATCAATCCAGCGCTGTGCACCCATGCGAATTTCACCAAATACCATTACAGCAATCAGTGAAAAGAGGCCAAACAGATAAAAATAAGGAGAAAATGCTTGATAAACCTTCGGTGGAATTTGTGCGAGCGTCAACATGACAATAAAGCCAATTCCAAAGCTCATGGCTTGCTTAGAGACTAACCCGATATCTTGTGCAGAGGCACTATATAAGACAGTCAGCCCAAGACAGGCATTTAAAATCAGAAAAGAACATAACCAAGGATCAATATGTAATCTTTGCCATTTGGATGGAAGCATTGCTGTGCTTAAGCCATCGCGCGGCGCCTGGCGTAGAAATTTGTATTGAGAGCTTGGAGACATAAGGTTTTACAAAGGAATAATCAATGCATGGCGCATGCTAACATATCCCTTAATTTAGGCAATCTATATCCATATTTTGCAATAAAAAAACCTGGAAAAATCCAGGTTTTTTTGCGCTATGTTTTAGTTGCTAAAAAATAACGTATCATGATACTCAGCGAGCGCTTTTAACTCTAAACGATTTAGATTTGGAATCAGCTTATCGATGGCGATATGAACGGCTTTGGTCACTGCGGCAGCGCCAATATCTGCAGCCTTGCGTTTGATCATGCCTAAATCCAGTGTTTTATTAAATTCAATCATAAAATGACGGATCGTGGCATCTGCAAATTGCTTATAAAGTTCAGCCAGTGCTTGCTTGTCGACAGCATTACCTGCTTGAATTTCGGCAAAACTATGCTTCAGATTTGTGACCAAACCTGGATCAAGCGACTCACCGACTTTATATTCTCCTTCAGCAGTTTTAAATAAACTACGTTCGGAAAACTCGATGGACTGTTTTACAACATCATTGGGCGCTTTGCTTAAAAGTTGTTTGAGCAAAACGGCAACGGTTGATTTGACATAGCCTGCCAATTTTTCAGCGGTTTCACGCTTATCGCTCTCTGGAAAGCGACGAACAAGTTCGATTAAAAGCGCATCAATAATTTCATCATTGATTTGTAGGGCTACCTGATCGCGTAATGGATACAGTGGCTCACTTGAGTTCTTTTTTTCGATACCTGTCTGAATATTTTTAAGCAATGCTTCAGATGGAGTAAAACCAAAAAATGGCATGTCTGATCCTCAATTATTGATTTTATTGTCGGGCCAATCGAATAGGGCTTGGCATCCATGACAAGTCAGATACACGACACGGATTAATGTCTAAACCACCGCGTCGCGTATAGGTTGCGTACACCATCAGTTTTTCAGGCTTTAAGTTTTGCCATATGTCGGCGTACATCTGCTCGACGCATTGCTCATGAAAGCCATTGTGCTGACGATAAGAAATAATATACGCGAGAATACTGTTATAACAAGGCTTAATACCTTGATAACGAATGAAAACTGTTCCCCAATCCGGCTGTCCAGTCACAGGACAATTACTGCGTAATAGATGTGAATATAAATTCACTTCGATTTGTGACTGGTCATCAGCATCTAGCGCAAGCAAGCTTGCATCCGGATGTGACTCCAAGCGTGCTGGTTTGAATTGATCGATACAGATTCCAGACGGTTGGCTGATCTCGAGCGCATCTACATCAAACAACTCAAAGCCGACCTTTGCATTGGCAGCTTGACTCAAATCTTTTTCAACAAGGTCAATCAGTGCTGCTTTAGACACAAAATGATGAAAGTTTAGACTATTAAAGTATAACTTTAATGATTTTGACTCGATCAGATTTTCAGAGGTTGCGGGAAGGGTAATCCGTCCAATTGCAACTTGTGGAATCCCGTCTTGATTGAGCCAAGAAAGCTCAAAAACATGCCACCAATCTTTGCCCTGAGAAACACCAGTAATGTTTGCATATTGTTCACGTGAAGATGAACGTGAAATAGGAAACAAAATGCCGGGTTCATAAGTTGTTGGATATTCTGTTTCTTTACCTAAAAGAGATTTTTCTACACTCATTCACGCATTCCTGAACCACGAGAAAGTAAATAATACGCTACGCCATATAAAAGAACGCAGCACACGGTCACCACAATCAGTGACAATGAAACGTTGACATCGCTCTGACCCAAAATGCCATAGCGAAATGCATTGACCATATACACAATTGGATTGATCAACGATAATTTTTGCCAAAATGGCCCCAAAGCACTAATGGCGTAGAATACGCCACCTAAATACGTTAAAGGGGTAAGAACAAAAGTGGGAATAATCGAGATATCATCAAACGATTTGGCATATACGGCATTGATGAATCCACCCAAAGCGAACAAAAAGGATGTGACCAAGACGGTATAAATAGTCACAAACCAGTTATGTATATAAAGGTCGGTAAAAAATAGGCTCATCATGGTCACAATAATGCCCACCAAAACCCCACGAAACACGCCTCCAACCACATAGCCCCACAAAATGAGGTGTAAAGGTACCGGGCTCATGATCAGTTCTTCAATGCTTTTTTGAAACTTAGCACTAAAAAAGCTTGACGAAACATTTGCATAACTGTTGGTAATGATAGCCATCATGATCAGACCCGGCACAATAAACTGCATGTAGCTGAATCCACCCATTTGACCGACACGAGAACCGACCAGATTACCAAAGATAATAAAGTACAGGCTCATTGTGATGGCAGGTGGGAGCAGTGTTTGAGGCCAAATCCGCATGAAACGACGAATTTCTTTACGTACTAAGGTACCGAAGGCTGTACAGAGCTGACTAAAATTCATTGTGCCGCTCCTTGTTGCTCTAGATTTTTTTCGACCATACGTACAAATAATTCTTCGAGTCGGTTGGACTTATTACGCATACTGCGGACTTGAATGCCTTGTGCTTCTAAAAGCTGAAACAAATCATTCATGCTGTGTGCTTTATCTAGTGTCACTTCAAGTGTCAGCGGATCGATCAAATTAAAGCGCACCCCAATAATGTTAAGGTCATTCGATAGCTCAACTGGTTCTGCCAGATCAAAAATAAAAGACTCTTCACTTAACTGATTTAAGAAGCTTTTCATCGTGGTGTCTTCTTTAATCACGCCCCGATCAATAATTGCAATGCGGCGACATAACATTTCGGCTTCTTCAAGATAATGCGTGGTTAAAATGATTGAAGTACCGGCGTTATTCATCTCGACTAGAAAATCCCACATCGAACGGCGCAACTCGATATCGACACCTGCGGTAGGTTCATCGAGGATCAGTAACTTTGGTTCGTGCATCATGGCTCTAGCAATCATTAGTCGACGCTTCATACCGCCAGAAAGCATTCTGGCTTGCATGTTGCGCTTTTCCCAAAGCCCTAATTTTTCGAGATACAATTCTGCGCGCTGCTCGGCAAGTTTTTTAGGGATGCCGTAATAACCAGCCTGTGTCACCAGAATATCGAAGGTCTTTTCAAAATGGCCAAAATTAAACTCTTGTGGCACAACACCTAAGCATTGTTTTGCACGGGAAGGTTGCTTGTCTAAATCATGGCCAAAAATATTGACCTCACCAGCACTTTTTTTTGTTAAGGAACTGATGATACTGATGGTGGTCGATTTTCCAGCACCGTTTGGACCTAGAAGCGCATAAAATTCACCTTCCGGAACAGTTAGGTTGATTCCTTTTAAGGCTTGAAATCCATTACGATAAGTTTTGGACAAATCACGTAATATCAAGGCATCAGTCATGAAACGCTCACACTTAATTTAATAGTACTATTTTGAGTGATATCGAAAAATAAACCAAGTGATAAGATGGGATTGAGCGGAACGAAATATAGAACGCTGAAAAAACAGACATACTATGTGATGTGTAATATAGTTATTTAGCATGATGCTTTTTAAAATTGTTAAGTAAAACGAAACAATAAGCATAAAATAGGATACATTATGTATTATAAGAAATATAAAAAAACACTTATGATATATTGGAACGTGTGATCTAGAAGCACTTTGGCATAAACTATTAGATGACAAAAGGCTTAAGTTGATAAATTAAGATAGAGTTATGAATAATCGACACGTTACTTTACAGGATAAATATTCGAACATTCACCATCTTATGCGAGTGAAAGACCTTATTGTAGATCCAATCAAGAAAACTGAAACGTGTCAGTGGTTATGGATTTATAAAACAACATCGGAGTTTTTTCCTTTCGAGTTATGGACCCAACTTGATCGTGTTCAAGTGAATGAAAAATTAGTTTATAAGGATCTTACCTTTAAGGTTATTCACATTGACGATGAAGATCATCCGCTATTCTCTTGAACTGATGCGAAATTAACATGAACTGAAGATTGTGTATCGAAATACAACACACCATGAACAGGATGAAATTTAAATATCTGAATAAATAGGCCATATTGATATTTTTACATTGAAGAAAATATCATGGATAACACTTTAAACGATTACGAAAAAATTGAAAAACTGATCCAGCATAGTCGAATCGTGATGGTTACTTTTACCAATCATGACGGACACTTACATAGTGCGCCTATGACCAGACAAAATAAAACATTTGACGGTAATGTATTTTTCATCGGAGCCAAACACTCTGAATTAGTTCAAAGTATTACATCACAGCCAGAAGTTAACCTTGCTTATTCGGGTAGTGATTCTTTTGTATCCATCAGTGGTAAGGCGCAGTGTATTAATGATCCACAGTTGCTTGAAGAACTCTGGTCGCCTGCTTATCAAATCTTCTTTAAAGAAGGTTTACACGATCCTGATATTCAACTGATTCAAGTCACATGCCATGGTGCGCAATATTGGGAAGGGGATGGAAAACTTGTGACGTTATTTAAGCTTGCCAAAGCTTCAGTTACGGGAGAGCAAGACAATCTGGGTGAATCGAAATCTATGCGATTATAAGCCATTGATCTGTTAATTGTATAAGCGCCGTAGAGATGGGCTTTTTACAGGTAAGGGTTAATTCCTCGCTGATGAAGCCCCACCTTGCGGCGCAGCTTAGTTTGCTCTTCTTGCAGCAACTCATTCACAAATTGGGGTAGAACATCCTCATTCAACATGGAGGGGTGAAAACCATCTGCATTGAGCTGTTGGAAAAAAAGGTCAATTTTAGAGCTTTTTTGAACATATTTCATCGACCATTTTTTAAAATAAATTCTTTTAATTTCAATGGCTTCAAACACATTAATTTCATGGTGACGAGGGTCTTGCATTATGCGTTGCATAAGATCGTTTAAGATTTCCTCTTCACCTTCAAGGCACTGGAAAAATGCATTATTGGCATAATACAGTACACCATAAATTTGGTGCTTTGCATTGAAATCACGAGCCTTACTTAAAATATCATTCAGATCTTCAATCAAATCGCCAGCATCCACTGGTCGTATGCTGGAGTAGCACAGTCTTATTTTCATTAACTACGTCCTGCTATTGAGAATAAATCGAAATCAAATTTTAGGATGATGATACTGGTTTGCCAACGTGTGCGGTTCTTCACTTAAAAGCTGGATGAATGACGGTATTGTTGAGTCAGACAAAAGATAAGGGTTAAATTCATCTAGATGGGTCTGTTGGAAAAAATCAGCTAACCGTTTATTTACAGGTGCAAACTTCATGCTCCAATGTTTAAAAAGGCGCTGTTGCATCGATTCACGATATAGAATTTCACAATTTTGATGTCGGGAATCTTTGAGAATATGTTGATAAAAAAGCGTATCGATTTTCGATTGTTCACCTTCTAGGCACTGCACAAAGTAACCATATCCGTAATATAGTACACCTGTTATTTCATTTCTAGAATTAAAATCAACAGCAGTGTTTAAAATATCAATCAGATCTTGCTTTAATTCTGGGTGTAGATGACTTGCTTTACTTGCGTACAAGATTCTAACCATTTCCATGACATTTTCCAAAGCTAACAATAAGGTTTTTAGTGGGTAATGGCACTGGTACTTCGCCCACGTGTGGTAAAACAAGAAATGTAAGGTGTGCATTGGTCTTTATGTGATAAGCCGCACACAATACATAGTTTTAATCGACAAAGCCACTTCTTTCATAAGGAATTTTCCGATTCATGTATATTATAAACTAAATCACTGTTTTATAAGTAAAAAAATATAAAATAAAATGTTTCTAATTACAGGTGGTTTTATATGTTTTTGTAAATATATAATGAAAAATTTACCAAATGGTATACATAAGATTTTGAATTTATTGAAATATAATTTATTTTTAAAAATTGATGTTGTATAAAAAATAGACAAATGTAAGCTATTTCTCACAATCATGTAAGCTATGGATTATTTTAAGTTTGCGTAAGTTATCTATACTCAGTTCGTACATTATCTTGTTCATTTTTTCCATAGAAAAATGAATAATAACTTAAACACCTTTATAATAATTTTATAAAGAATAAAAGAATAAGATTAGGGGACTTACGAGTTAGATAATGTATAGCGTGTTTCCTCCTCCTTAGCATACACCTTCCTAAGGAGGAGGAAATTTTTATTTTCATTCGAAAAGGTCATCAAAATGCAGATTGTTAAAAATATCTTTATATCATTTGTGTATATGATGATTGTTTCTATTTTAATTGTAATATTTTACCGAATTGGTATTCATAAATATGTCAATATTACCGTAAGTGCCATTATCTTTGGTTTACTAACTTTCTTCTATTTTAAGACTATTGTTTCATCATTGCTTTGTCATTTATTTTATTATGGTATGTTGTTTTACTTGAGTCAGACGCTTGATGTTTTAATGATGCTTTTAATTTCTATAAGTACAATGATCGTCATGAAAATATATTTAATCGGGTGGAGTAAGTTTGATACTTATATTAAAGAAAATCAGATATATAGAAATTAAATTAATCTATATAAATAAGGAATGAAAATAGAATTTAGATTATGGTCTTTATGTTTTATATTTTTTCTATAAAATATTTTATATAGCTATAATTTTATCTAACCCGAATCTCGGATAAGCAATTGACTTGAAAAAGAGAAGGACTAGAGCCATCAGTTGAGTTACCACACCAAACTTAAAGCTCTAGTCCTTATGATTGATAGTACCGAATTATTCTGCATAATTGATGATTTCTTTCTAAAATTTGAATCAATCTATTGGAATTTCTTAAAGCAGAACTTTCGATGCTTAAGAGTTCGCCCTGCTCAGCTCAGTATTTCTGAAATTACCTTTATTGCAATTTGGTATAAGTGCTCTCATTTCAATAATTTCAAAGCATTCTTTACAGCGTTAAAATATAACAATAGCCATCTATTTAAACATCTATCGTGTTATCAACGCATGATTCATCTGATGAATACACATCAACTGGCTTTACATGCCCTACATTTTGCTTTGATGAAAGATCAGCAAAGCAATTATTTATGGATTGATTCAACCATATTACCTGTCTGAAAAAATCAGCGAATACAACGTCATAAGTCTTTATCGGCTATTGCAACACGTTGAAAAAGCTCAATGGGTTGGTTCTTTGGCTGTAAGCTGTATTTGCTAATGAATCAATCAGGTGGGATAGTAAATACGATTTTATCTAATGGGCATACAGCAGATATCAAAATGGTGGAGCAACTAGTCAAAGGAATGACTGCCAAATTGTATGCTGATCGCGGCTATATTAGTCATAAGCTTAAGAGCAGGCTTAAAGATCAAGATATTGATTTGATGACCTATCATCGTAAAAACATGCAAGCGATTAAATTATCAAAAGCGGATAACTACCAATTAAAACAACGTAATAAAATAGAAACATTATTCAGCTTGCTAAAAGGGACATACAACTTAGTCACGAGCAAAGCACGGAGTATTACAGGTTATTTGACAGGCGTTTATGCGTCTTTGTGCGCTTATCAACTTTGTCATCAAAATAAGCCAATGATTCGTATTATGGAAACATCGGCTTAAACATGATTCGGGTTAAGTAAAACTATCTCGCTAATTTTATTTTGATTTAACAAGAGTCTGAAAATAATATTTTAGTCATTTGGCTGACTTGTCATACTTCTCAACACATCATCTTTGTCAATAAAGTGATGTTTAAGTGCTGCTAATATGTGACCTACAATAAGTAAACTCGCAAACCAAGAAACGTAAACATGAATAGTATGTGCAAACTCACTCAATTCAGGATTCGGTTGAACTAGACGCGGAATTTCAAAAAGATATAGAACTGGCGCCGGATGTCCTGCTGTCCAACTATATAAACAACCCGTAATAGGTAAAGCAATAAGCATTAAATATAAAGCTAAATGTGCAAAATGAGCAAAACGTTTCATTGCAAATGACATTGTATCTGGAAGTTTTGGTGTTGGGTGAGTGAATCGCCAGCAAATACGTATTACAATTAAGAAAATAAGAGTTGTTGCAATATTTTTATGCAAATCAATCATATTTCCTCTTAAGTCTCCTTTAGTTTCCCAACTCAAAAAGTTACCACTATAAAAACCGATGATCCATGCAGAGATAAAAATAAGGGCCATAATCCAATGAAGCCATTGTGCTGTCCTAGTATAATATTTTTTTTGGGATTCCATAGGAAAAGTCCAACCAAATTAAGGATTGATCATAGTATTTTCTTGAGAAAATAACAGCTCAAATATATAACACAGTGTTCTTAATTTGCATCAATCAAAAAAATGTAACTTTAGAATGCCACACTAACTCGAATTGTGATTAAACAATGAAATTTAAAATTAAAGAGCTAGAGTAATAATAAGATCATACGCACTAGGCACATTCGTGAGGATTAATTTTTGTCACTCAAAGGATGTGCGGTCGGAAATTCTTCATATCAGATTTAGGCATTGCATCGAATTCATCGATAGGCATATCAAAAAAGAATTCTTTGGCATCTTGGTGATCGCAGTTTAGCCATGATTCTCTAAGATCAGGCGGGATAATGATTACAGATCGCTTTTCATCCTCAGGCTTGTGAAATTGTTTCATGAATGGATGATGATCCGCATTAATCGTAAGCATAGACATTGATCGCACTTGCTTTCCATCGATCAAAGCATTCTCGTAAATGGCCGCAACGGTAAAAGGTTGATGATCTTTCCGGTAAATTCCCCAACGCTCAGCCTTGCCATCATCTGTATAGCGTGGTTCAAAAATGGTTTGTACAGGAATCAATGCAAACTGACTTTTGGCCCATGCATTTCTAAATGATGGTTTTTCATGAACAGTCTCTGTACGGGCATTGTATGTGTTACGACAGATTTTTAGATCCTTCGCCCATTTCGGCACAAGACCAAACTTTACTTCACGCCATTCAATAGTATCGCCAGTACTAAAGATGAGAGGGCAGTCATAACCCGGATAGATATCCGCTTTGTAATCGAAAGTCGGTTCAAACAATCCGAGCTGGATTGCTTGAGAGCGTTTTATAGGTTCATAGTTTGCGCACATACTATCCATTTACATCGCATTTTGAGTTATGATTTTTGAAGTTATCTAAGTATTCTCGAGATTTAAGAAAAAGGGTTTTAGCATCTGGTTGTTGTAATAATTTTGGATATCGAGATGAATATACAGCAATAAGCTTAGTAGCATCAGCAAGAAAGTCACATTGAGCTTGAAGTTGATCAGTTAATCTTTGCTCAAATTTAAGTTTATCAGAATGATAGGAGTTTAAAATAGCAACTTGAGTCTTCATTCTTTTATCAAACACCTCATTTGAAGTTTTTCTATAATCATTATTATCATCAAATGATACATAGTCCATATCAAAGCCTTCCCAGCCCAAGTGATTTTTGGGTGTATATATAGTTACTTGAGCATATGCTGAAACTACAAAAGCATACTAAAGAAAAAAATATTAGATATTTAATAACTTTAGTCATTAATAATTCCAGCTATGTCTGAAAAAACTTAGTCTAATCTACATCATATTTAATGATTTAAGTTAATTTCAAAATGATGCTTGAGCGGTAAAAATATGATGTGTAATACTTTTACCGCTATTTTTACTGTATTGTTTGCGGTAATTCATGAGGAAAGATGAGACTTAGTGAGGCGTTTAATTTTTTAGATGTTATATTTATCAAGGCTTTTGAGACTTCTTGATACTCGGTGATACTTAAATCTGGTGCGCTCGGCGGGGATCGAACCCACGACCCCAGGCTTCGGAAACCTGTACTCTATCCAACTGAGCTACGAGCGCATGCGAAGCACATCATAGGCAAAAAAAGGCCTGGGGTAAAGTGACTCATACACAGAAGTTTTTCTTATGTTTATTAAATCATCAATTGTAAGCAATTGATCTTTATTGGCGTATAAATAAAAAGAGCCCATCGAGATGGGCTAAAGGGCTAAATCTTGCATATCCATAAGAATTATAAATATGCATATTTTGAAAATTCATAGCATCATACTAAGAATTTCATTAAATGTTTCTTCGTCTTTAGTCGTAGTTCGATTATTTTTTAGACGTGCCAGTCGTCATCTAATAGCTTGGTTTTAATTTTTAAAATAAAAATCATAAAAAACAATATCTTAAAATTATACTAAAATTAAAATTGTTGAGTGGCTTTAGTACATCTATGCAAAAATAGCATAGATGTACTTAGACAAACCGCATCTAAATCAAACTCAAGATCGAGTTTTTAAAACTTATATAGTTATAAGGTCTATCAGTTATCAGTAATAGACCTTAAATATATAACTTGTTTTTTATAAAATCTGGCAGGATTTCACTTATGAAATGGCCTTGGTTTCCAAGGCTTTTTTAAGATAAGGATCGAGTTCATCCTGACGTAGTAGCCATTGCACATAATCGTGTGGTAAATCCTTGATTGCAGTGCCACGGTGTTTACCAAAGTTAATTTGTTCAGGAATCCGTGCCTCTTCCGAGGCGACATAAAGGGCGTCGATATTTGAAATATTTAAATGATGTACGATATGCATCAGTATATTGGCTGTCAGAATAATATCTGCATCGGCACGATGGGCACCTTTAAGCATTTCTCGTGCTTTTATACTGCCTTTTGAGATTAGATAAATCAACGCAGAGATATTGTGTGCCTCAGCTTGTGGCCACACTTTACGCGCAAGTGCCAATGTGCAAATTGCCTTAATCTGTGAGGTATCGACACCACATCTCGCAATTGCATTGATATCGTAATCGACATTATGTCCAATAATGTATTGTGTTTGCTTAGGTAAAGAAAAGGTCGTGAAATGCGGTTGATGTTCTAGATCAGATTCTAGAATATGATGAACGGCCATTGAAGCATATGAAATCGGTTCATCTACACTATAAAGTTGATCAAATAGCTCACTCTTGTCGAGCGTTAATTTACCTTCAAAGATTTCTACAGGCGCATAAGCAATTTCAATTGGATTACCATTTAACTGATGCGTTTCGGTATCTAAAATAATGGCGTTCATATTGCTCAGTAAGCTGACAGGTGATTTGTCAATTTATCATTCTCTTGTAATCAGGCAAAGCCTTTAAAAGGTGGTTTGATCAACCTGCAAGCGATGCTTGTGAACCGCTAACTTTTCCGCTATGTTTAAACAGAAAATAAATACAATCAGCAAAGAAGCTTAAAGGACAAAGCAACAATGAAAAAACATCTCATGGTTTTAACCACACTCAGTGCCTGTATTTTTCTAGGCGCCTGTAATGATAGTAGTGACTCCGATTCATCAAGCTCATCAAGTAATGTGCCTGAAAATAATATTCAGAATCCTGTTGTAGGAATACCTGCAGCATATACTCAATCTGGTATGGATCAGGTTGCTGGTGAAAGTGTGGTCATGACTTACAAAATGCTCGGAATAAGTGGGCAAGAAGTATTGGCAACATCACTGGTTTTCACACCAAAAGGTACACCACCAAGTGCAGGTTGGCCAATTGTGGCTTGGGCACATGGAACGACAGGTGTGGCTGATATTTGTGCGCCAAGTCGTAATGTTATGGATGAAAATGTAAAAACCATGATCACTCAGTTGTTGGCGCAGGGTTATGTTGTTGTAGCACCAGATTATGAAGGATTGGGAGAGCCGAATGGTAAAGAAATTCATCCTTTCTTAAATGTAAAAAGTGAAGCGTATTCAATTACCGATGCGGTTGTAGCAGCAAAAAGCTATTTGGGAGCAAAAGCTGCCACAAGATGGGTCGCAGTGGGGCACTCGCAAGGTGGACAGGCCGCGCTCGGGGCAGCACAATATGCGTCGCGTGCAAAGCTGACCTATAAAGGTACAATCGCTGTAGCACCAGCATCAAATCTGGATCTTATTTTAAACGCCGGGGAGCTTTCAGCTGCAAACCAGCCTGTAGCTGTCCAAATTCCAACATATACCAATTTAGATACTTACACAGCCTTAATTACTGCCGGACTGCGCAATCCAAATCCGTCCTTGCAATACAGTCAAATTTTTAAAAGCCCTTCAGATAAAATTGCCGCTCAAGCAGAAAGTGTCTGTGCGCCAGCCTTGGCACAATCATTTGCAGTAGGATTAACTGAGTATTCCAATAAGAATAACAATACGCTAGTCGGCTATGGTCGTACTCAGGATGGTTTCCTTAATTTGCCTGTAGTGAAAAATTTTACCAGTACAGATGGGCAACCACTAACAGTTAAAGTTTCAACGCCTATTAAGATTTATCAGGGGCAGGCCGATACTACGGTGCCATTTATTGCAACCAACAAGCTTGTTACGGAAGCAAAATTAGCCGGTACGAATATCAACTTTATTACCAATCCGACTTGGACACACGGCAGTGCGTATAGCTTGAATATCTCCAATATTGTCACCGACGTAAATACTTTGTTTACCCAGTAAGTTAATCTTTTTATGGCAAAATGGCTGATCCGCGCAGGATGAGCCATTTTTATGCATAACTGAGCAACTTCGCCCTGCTTAAACTCAAACTTCATGATACAATAGCGTCCAATCTTAGCACGGCTTAAAAGCCCTACTACATAGGACCCTCGCTAATGTTTGCCAACATTTCTCTTTCTGAATTTGATCCAGAATTGGCCAAAGCAATTGAAGCTGAAGATGCGCGCCAGGAAGCGCATATTGAGTTAATTGCATCTGAAAACTATTGCTCTCCTGCGGTGATGGAAGCGCAAGGATCAAAGCTTACCAATAAATATGCAGAAGGTTATCCGGGCAAACGCTATTACGGCGGCTGCGAATATGTAGATGTAATCGAACAACTTGCAATTGACCGTGCAAAAGCGCTTTTTGGTGCTGACTATGCAAACGTTCAACCGCATGCTGGTTCACAAGCAAATGCTGCGGTATATCTTGCACTTTTAAATGCAGGCGATACGGTTTTGGGTATGAGCCTTGCACACGGTGGTCACTTGACTCACGGTGCAAAAGTTAACTTCTCTGGTAAAACTTACAATGCTGTACAGTACGGTTTAAATCCAGAAACTGGTGAAATCGATTACGACGAAGTTGAGCGTTTGGCACTTGAGCACAAGCCACGTATGATCGTTGCTGGTTTCTCTGCTTATAGCCGTATTGTCGACTGGCAGCGTTTCCGTGATATCGCGGATCAAGTGGGTGCATATCTA
This sequence comes from Acinetobacter sp. ACZLY 512, assembly GCF_023614015.1. Taxonomy (NCBI): domain Bacteria; kingdom Pseudomonadati; phylum Pseudomonadota; class Gammaproteobacteria; order Moraxellales; family Moraxellaceae; genus Acinetobacter; species Acinetobacter sp. ACZLY 512. The sequence goes on along the minus strand of NZ_JAKIVI010000001.1, from coordinate 3,860 downwards.
TTTGTTGATATGGCACACATCGCTGGTTTGGTTGCAGCTGGTGTGTATCCAAACCCAGTTCAAATTGCGGACGTTACTACAACAACGACTCACAAAACACTTCGTGGCCCACGTTCTGGCTTGATCTTGGCGAAAGCAAATGAAGAAATCGAGAAGAAACTTCAGTCTGCTGTATTCCCAGGCAATCAAGGCGGTCCGCTTGTACACGCTATTGCTGCAAAAGCAATCTGCTTTAAAGAAGCAATGACGCCTGAATTTAAAACGTATCAACAACAAGTTGTGAAAAACGCGCAAGCTATGGCAGATGTCTTAATTGCGCGCGGTTACGACATCGTATCGGGTGGTACAAACAACCACTTGTTCTTGTTGTCACTTATCAAACAAGACATCACTGGTAAAGAAGCTGATGCATGGTTAGGCGCTGCCAACATCACCGTTAACAAAAACGCTGTACCAAACGATCCGCGTTCACCATTTGTGACTTCTGGTATCCGTATTGGTACTCCAGCGGTAACTACGCGTGGTTTTGGTGAGTCTGAAACGCGTGAATTGGCGGGCTGGATTGCTGATGTACTTGATAGCAAAGGCGACGAAAGCGTGATCGCTGAAGTAAAAGCAAAAGTTGAAGCAGTGTGTGCGAAGTTCCCAGTTTATGCGAACTAAGTCATACTGAAAAAAAGACCTCCCATCCGGGAGGTTTTTTTATATCGGTTTTTGGAGTGTGTAAAAAATGTTTAACATAAATCCATCATCTTGCTAAGTTTATCATCTAGGTGTTTACTTAAAATCATCCTATGATGGTATTCATCAGTTCAATTCATGGTTATGGCTCAGTTGAATGCATTAATTCCGCTTGATCAGATTGATACAGACCCAAAACAGGTCTTGGCGATCAAACGTATGGATCTTGTGCCACTACTCGACAATCCGTACCGACTAAATCACTATGCCGATCAGCTGATTCAAGCTCAGGCTGTATTGCTGAACCAAATCTCGCCTGAACTTACGCATGATTTAAGTCGTGTGATTTCTCATTTGATTGATAAATTATCTAAATCTGACAAGGTCATTAAGAAAAAATCTTTTAATCGTTTACAAAAATGGTTTGGCGTAGACATCGAGCATGATCAGACACAACTCAATTATTTGCATGGATTAGATGCATTAATCGAGCAGGCGGATCGATTGAGTCAGCAGCTTGCAGTCGAAATTCAAAAATCACAATCACGAATTCAACAGTTACTTGGTCTGCGCGAACAAATGGCACTTTATATCGTGGCTGCACAAGAATTTTTGGGTGAATATCCTGCTTTTGTCCGCCATCAGCATCCACTCGATCACTTTTCAGAGCGGCTATCAAAAAAAATCAATAGTTTGCAAACACTACAAGCCAGTAATGATCTTGCCATCACGCAAATGTTTTTAACCCAACAGCTCTCGTTTGGTTTGCTTGATCGTTTTAAAGAAGCTCAGCAGGTACTGATTCCGGCTTGGCAATATCATTTGAAACAAAGTATGCAAAACAGCTCGGCACTTGAATTGCAAAAACTTGATCATAGCCGCGAAAGTTTATTAACTATTTTAAGACAATCATTAGAAAAGAGGGTAGAACCATGACGCAGTTCGAGTCAGACCAACAGCCGAATGTGATGAAATCCGACACTGCTCTCACGCAGCATGAATTTGATGGATTGGATTTAAAAGCGCTAGGTTTACAGCCAGAGGATTTTATTCATGTGCAGGATGCTCATCGTGAGCTTGCAGATTTAAATCACGCTACTGTAGCCGAATATGGTAAAGACATTGCCAGCGTAACCTCTGCATATACGGACGAGCTTTTACACTTGGTGCGTAGTAAGGATCTCGATGAAACGGGTAAGAAATTGAACGAAGTGGTACACGTGGCCAAACAGCTCAACACTTCAAGTATTTTAAATAAACCTAAAACCTCGACCATTCCATTGATTGGCGGACTTCTAAATCGTATGAAGGGCGCAAAACAAAGCTTTGATCAAAACTTTGTCAATACCAAAGAGCAGATTGATGGTTTGGTTAAAGAGATCGAGACCACGCAAATCGGCTTAAAAACTCGAGTGAATACTCTCGATAAAATGTTTACAGCTGTACAAGATGAACACAAACAACTCGGGGTTTTGGTTGCAGCAGGAAAAATCAAGCAGCAACAATTACAAGCACAAATTCAGAAATTAACCGAAGATTCCAATGCTCAGCAGCATACTCAGGCCATTTACGATTTAAATCATTTATCCAATAATCTTGAAAAGCGTGTGAGTGATTTACAAGTATTGCAGCAATCCGCCATGCAGACATTGCCTATGATCCGGATTATTCAATCGAATAACTTAATGCTAGTGGATAAATTTTATGCCATAAAAAACATTACATTACCCGCTTGGAAAAATCAGATTAGCTTGGCAATTTCCTTGCAAGAGCAACAAAACAGTGTGCAGCTTGCCAAACATATTGATGATGCCACCAATGAACTTTTACGACGTAATGCAGAATTACTACATCAAAATTCAATTGACACCGCGAAGGCCAATCAACGGTCTGTTATTGATATTGAAACACTTGAGCACGTTCAAAATACGCTGATTAAAACGGTCAATGATGTGATTCAGATTCAAAAAGAGGGCATGCAAAAGCGCGATGAAGCTACCGTTCGTTTACGTGCATTACAAGATAATTTGCAGCAACTGGTGATTGATTCAAGTCGCACCAAAACAGAAACTTGATTGAAATACGCTTTGGGAGAAAACATTGCCATCGGTCAAACATTACCCCATTCACCCCGAAGATATCCAAGCTCGTCTTGTCAATTTGAAAAAAAGACAGCGAGGCTTAAGTGTATTCGGGATTGCTGCACTCAGTGTATGTGCACTTGCGGTATTGTTTTCATTTACACTTCAGCCCGTCATTTATGGCTTTTTTGATTTGAGTACACAAATCAAGCAGCTTCATATTCCAGCGGGATTTGAGGGACAATTGTTTGTCGATGAGCAACCCGATTATTTAATAACCTTATTGTCATGGTTGGGGTGGTTGATACTCAAACTTACGGTGAGTTTTTTTGGTGCTTTTATTTTTGTACGCCTACTTAAAAAATTCCGTTTTTTTAAAGTCCGATTTAAATCTTTGATTTTACGCTTTGTGGCATGGCTTATTGGATGGATTTTGATTTGGTCTGGCTTAACCTTTCTCCAATATCATCAGCAAAGTGATGAGGCGCAAGCGTATGCTGAGTTGGTTCAATATGATCAGCGCATTCAGACCAGTCCGATTTTTCAATATTTACAACAAGCCCATTCTCCTCAACCCGTCAAAGATTATTTACTTGCGCAAACTGCGCTTTTACATCGTCCCATAGACAAGGATGCTGCTGTATCCTACACCAGTAGTCTGATTCGTGCCGAACGCACTGATCCACATTTTTTTGAATACGGCCTCAAACGCGAGCAATTGTGGACCATTCAGCATCAAGTTTACGGAAAAAGCATCACACCGATGGCGCAAAGTATCGATGCGCAAGCACGTCAAGCAGCACGTATCAGTGAGGTCACTCAGCGATTGAGCTGGGGATTAAGCTTTGTGGCGTTTTTGGCTGGGGCAATACTTTATGGCTTAAATGTAAACCTTAAAGCTCGTATTCGGCGGATTGAAGCTCGATTTTAGTCTTTATTCAAAAAACCGATTGTATTGATAAAAACATACCGTTTCACCTATCAATGCATTTATCTTATTCTTCTCAACAAGTTAAATTATTTACTCCTTTGGAGCTGTTAGGCATGTTAGACCAAAATATCAAGACTCAACTTAAAACTTACCTAGAACGCTTAGAA